>NZ_JAPPTM010000016.1:0-93752 GCF_027587105.1 Vibrio sp. RW | reverse complement strand
TTACACTGCAATCCCCACCTGGTTAAAAGGGTGTGCCGGTGAAGCTTATTCTCACCGCTCAACAGATACTTTTTTTCGAAGTCGTAAGCCTAGGATTTTTAACCATCCTCCAAAATCTACTAAGACAGCTCCCTCCACTAAGGCCGATATGGCTAGTAGTTCGACTAAGAAAATTCCTGTTGATGTATTCGCGCTTTATCAGTCGACAGGAACGGGAGGCTTTAACGCTACTAAGTCTGATATCTCGGTTTTGAAGTCTCCAAAATTCATTCTTGCGATACTTATCGGTGTCGTGGCCATTGGCAAATTTCTATGGGATTTATCTTATGTACTATCTGATTCTGATGTGGGTGAAGTTCAAACGGTTGATTCGCCAGCTGCCGTTCCCGACTCGGCTACTCTATCCAATTCGACTAACGTTCCAGTACCTAAAAATGTTCCTATCGAAGATGGGGAAAGTTCTGTTCGGGTGGGTTCTAGCAATGCTACTTCTCAAGCTTCTATTGAAAGTCTTTTTGATGCTGTGAATCCTTTCTTTGATGCTTTTCCAGTATTCAACGGCTCTACAGCGGTTTATCTTACGTCTGTAAATAGAAAGGTTTATCCAAAGGGCTTTGGTGAGCATTCGGATTTTGTGTTTAGGATAGATAAAGGTGTAGACACTTTTTATATACGCTCGGCTGTTTTGAATCGCTATGGTTACCGTTTTGAATTGATTGATGATTGCTTGATTCAAGTGCGCTCTAAATCAGTGTCGAGGGTTCTAACGTGTCCACCTACATCAAGTGGAGTCGCTATTGCTTCTGACAGTAGTGAATTGATGAGTGGTAGGGTTGAGAATGTTCAAAATTCTGTAGATATTTTTAGTATGTGATTGGTTATTGATGTTTAGTTAAGCTCGCTTTCTGCTGCTATAAGCTTGCTTGTAGAGCATAAAGGAGCAACAAACGAAGTTTGTATTGTGTGGCTTTCTAAAAGCTCTCAGTGCGTATTATGTACGTTATGTTAAATATTATTTGGGTTTTATAAGGTTGGACTCTTTGGATGATGCCCTGCCTTCGTATTTTGTTGTTATTATTTAGTTTTATACTGTGTATTTAACCAAAATAGCTATTTACCATAAAATACCTAATAAACATATTTCTTAATCTTCATTTAAGAAATATGTTTATTAGGTGTTAAGCATTAATCTATTAATTGCTTCTGTTATCTCTTTGGTTCGTACAGGCTTCGTTACGAAATCATTCATGCCTACATTTAGGCACGAATATCTGTCTTCTATTGATGTGTGCGCTGTCAACGCAACGATTGGTGTTTCGATATTGGCATCTCTAATGTATTTCGTTGTGGTTAAGCCATCCATTACTGGCATCGACACGTCCATTAAAATAATGTCTATCCGATCGTTGTCTTTCTCGATAAAGTTAAGTGCTTCTTCACCGTTACTTGCAATAAAAACTTCGTGCCCTTGTCGCGTTAGGATTAACTTGATCACCATTTGATTCGTTGGGTTATCTTCAACAACTAAAACTGCATAGCGACTTCTTAGCTTTCGAGAGCGTTTATTTGCTTTAGTGCAATCCTGTTTGTTCATTGCTCTAGTGAGCACGGGTAAATGCACTTTGAACTTAGAACCTTTGCCTAGCTTACTCTCTACGCTAATGCGACCACCCATCAATTCAACAAGTCGTTTAGTGATAGCTAAGCCCAAACCTGTACCACCAAACCTACGTGTGATTGTGCTATCGGCTTGTACGAACGGGCTGAACAATGACGAAATTTGCTGTGAGCTAATGCCAATCCCGGTATCTTCTACCGTTATATCAAAAGAGCTCTGTTGGTAATCAATCGATACATGAACATGTCCATATTCGGTGAACTTTATCGCGTTACCAATCAGATTAAATAGAATCTGTGTTAAGCGAGTTGGATCGGTATAATGAAGTTTCCCTTCAGGTATATAACTCGTGGAGGTTAACTCCAACCCCTTATTGTCTGCTGTCTTCTTTTGTTCAGATAACACAAAAGTTACAGCGTCTCTTATGTCGCTCCATTGAGGAGCCAAAGAGAAACTTCCAGACTCGATTTTAGAAAAATCCAACACGTCACTGATAATTGCTAACAAAAGCTCAGATGATGTACTCATATTAAGCAGTATAGACTGTTGTTCTTCATCTAACTGTGTTGACTTTAGTGTGTCGATTAAGCCTATGACTGCGTTTAATGGCGTTCTTAACTCATGACTCATCATTGCTAAGAATTCAGACTTTGCCTTGTTGGCTCTTTCTGCTTCTTTTCTTGCTGTGACAAGCTCCGCTGTTCGCTTTCGAACGGTGGCTTCGAGTTTCTCTTTATTTTCTATATCAAACACCGCTCGTTCAATTAGAGGACGAAAACGGCTTAGGGTAGCTTTGGTTTCAATATCAAAATACTTAGTGTTGGAATGAATAAAGATAATAACGGATTGAGTTAATCCACTATCGATGCCGGTGATCAAAACAGAGTTAATTTGGTCGAGTATGATAGGATGCAAAGAGTTAAATTCACCCAACGATTTGGGTTCAAAAAGGATAACGCATTCTCCATTGATGACTCGCGATAGTTTGCCGCTATCACTCCATTTTATCTTTCCAAATACTCTATTATTGGTTAACAAAGTTTTGAATTTCCCTTCATTCCCGACCCTTGAGATCACGATAAAATCATCGAATTTTATGTATTTTTTGAGTACAAATTCAATACTAGAGAATATTTCTGCAATGTTGCTCGCTTTACTGATAGCCGAAATGGTTGATAGGATCACCCTATTTTCTTCAGCTAATTTTCGTTCACGTGATTTTAGTTTTTGCAGTTCAATACGGGCTTCTTGCAGCTCTTCTTGACCTTCAGAACTCATTATTTTTTTAGCCTATAGAAAGTTGCTGACGACACCATTAAATTTCCATGTGCATTTTCGCCGCCAGAGAGTCTACCTTGTTCACCAAATGTGAAAGAGCAAATGTAAGGTAGTCCATCAAGTGCTTGATTTATTTGGTTGCATACCTCATCCATATCTTGTTTTAGGTTTAACATCGGACCTGCACAGAATATATTGATAGCCCCCAGTTTTTCCTCAAAGTCCATATCATTATAATAAGATGAATGAATAATGTTGGCTGCGCGGCCTATTAATTGTTGTTTGCAGCCTTGCATCAAATAGATGGTATCGCCTTCATTTATGTCGGTAAATAACTCGATCCCGTTGTTTTCGGTTTCTCGGATTGAATGCGACAACTTGAAATATGGGTAGTCGTATGAAGAACCTACTTTCCTACCCAATGGATAGACAGAAGACTTTTCGAATATATAGCCGTCATCACTGTCACCTAAGTGGAAATTGGTCCATTCATTATAAACAGTGACAGCAGGCCTATGATCGATCTCCAACAATACTCTGTTTCTGACTTTAGTCACGGTACCAGAGTACTGTGTGGGTGTGTGACCGGCGCTTAAGGATGAATATATCGATTGAGAAGCGAACACCGCCATTAGAGACAAACCGTTAACAGAGAGAGACTCTTCGGTGAATATGCTCCAATTGCCGGAAACCTGATTATCTGCAGCACTGCCTCCAATAATTGGTACGGCGGTTCCAAACTTTTTGTCTATGGCTGCCATGATTTTTTCTTCATTGCCAGGCGTAGAATGAAGCAAGATTAAATCGGGTATTTCGCCTTCTCGATTGGCGTTTTTAAGTGCTTTGTCGATCGCTCGGAAGGTGTTTTTTTCTATAGAATCACCGAAGTGCTCGATACCCGTTCCGTAGGCGTTGATCCCTGTATCATAAATGATAAGCGCACCAATCACAGGGCCAGAGTGGAACCCTGTTTCGGTCATTATGCCGTGACAAGTAGTGCATCCATGGATGGGAGTATGAGGAAGAGCGTTGACCAAATGTTGCTGCACAGCTAACGTTGAGTACTCTTCTGTGCAGTAGCAAATAAGACAGGCGATATCATCGCTTTTTAATACTCCGGAGAGCAACTCATCGACCGCTACTTTATAATCTAAGGAATAAGAGACTTTTGATAGAAATTTCATAGATTGCTGAAGGATTAATTAATGTTCTCTTTATAACACTTTAATGCACTGTGTTTCACTGATTTAGTATATGTTTCTACAAAAGTATCGATGCGTGATTCAGTTTGCTTTAGATAGATTTACAGAATACGTACTGACCTGTTGTGGGAATGTAACCTTTATTGAGGCAGTTTCATCGTTGGTTTGTAATAGCCAATGAGAGACCCCGTTTGGTTCTAAGGTTCCGCTGCCATCATAATTAATGATGAATTTACCAGTTTCGGATGTTTTGATTGAATACCCCTTGCTATAACCTGAAATTAAAACATTATGTTGTTCAATACCAAATTGACAAGGTTTGGAAACTATACAGTCTATTGTTTCGTCGTTAACGTATGTTACTGTTCTCCAAGTAAATACAGCTATTAAAATAACCAACATGATGATAATTTGAACAAGCCTGCCTTTTGTTAGCTTCTGTGCTGCCATTATAATCTTTACTCCTTGTTACAAAGTTCAAAGTTTTTAAAGAAAAATCCAATTCCGGACCATGCGTAAGGTTACTACTCTGTCATTGATTTGTTAATTCAAGTATAGTGTCGCGTTGAAAATGCCACTTTTTTTTAAAATCAGCAAGTGGAAATAAAGTCATGAATAGGCTGAATTTCCTTTTCTAATTTGGGTGGCATTACGACGTGAGTCGTGTTGGAAGTAAAGTGTAGTAAATAAGAAATTGGAAGCATGCAAATGAGCCAAGAAAAGCAGCTTGAACAAAACTACAACTATACGGTCGTCCGTCAATTTACCCTCGTTACAATTTTGTGGGGTATTGTCGGTATGGGCGTTGGTGTTTTGATTGCCGCTCAATTAGTTTGGCCACAGCTAAACTTTGATACGCCGTGGCTGACGTACAGTCGTTTACGTCCCCTGCATACTAATGCGGTTATTTTTGCGTTCGGTACAAGTGCGCTGTTTGCAACATCATATTATGTTGTACAACGTACCTGTCAGACGCGTCTCTTTGGTGGCCCTCTCGTAGCCTTTACCTTTTGGGGTTGGCAAGCGATTATCCTGTCCGCTGCAATTACTTTACCGTTAGGTATGACCTCTGGTAAAGAATACGCAGAACTTGAATGGCCAATCGATATTGCTATTACTCTTGTGTGGGTAGCTTATGCGGTCGTGTTCTTTGGAACTATGATTAAGCGTAGGACCTCGCATATTTACGTAGCAAACTGGTTCTTCGGAGCTTTCATCATCACGGTTGCCGTGTTGCACATCGTTAACAGCCTTTCTGTTCCTGTATCTGCGTTTAAATCGTACTCGATTTATGCAGGCGCAATCGATGCAATGGTACAATGGTGGTACGGACACAATGCGGTAGGCTTCCTATTGACAGCTGGTTTCCTAGGTATGATGTACTACTTCGTTCCTAAACAAGCTGGTCGCCCTGTTTATTCTTACCGTCTGTCGATTGTTCACTTCTGGGCTCTTGTGTCTCTGTATATCTGGGCTGGTCCTCACCACCTGCACTACACTGCACTTCCCGACTGGACTCAGTCTCTAGGTATGGTTATGTCTTTGGTTCTGTTTGCTCCTTCTTGGGGTGGCATGATCAACGGTATTATGACTCTATCAGGTGCTTGGCATAAGCTTCGCTATGACCCAATCCTACGTTTCCTAATCGTTTCTCTATCATTCTACGGTATGTCGACTTTCGAAGGCCCTATGATGGCAATCAAAACGGTTAACGCACTATCTCACTACACGGACTGGACTATCGGTCACGTTCACTCTGGTGCGTTAGGTTGGGTTGCAATGGTTTCTATCGGTTCGGTTTACCACTTAGTTCCTAAACTATTTGGTCAAGAGCGTATGTACTCTGTATCTCTAATCAATGTTCACTTCTGGTTAGCAACGATTGGTACGGTTTTCTACATTGTTGCGATGTGGATTTCTGGTGTGATGCAAGGTTTGATGTGGCGTGCAGTTAACTCTGACGGTACGTTGACTTATAGCTTTGTAGAGTCAGTAGAAGCGTCTTATCCGTTCTACTTTGTACGTTTCTTAGGTGGCTTCATCTTCCTATCTGGTATGTTCTTACTGGCATACAACACGTACAAAACTGTTTCAGCACCTAAAGATAGCCTTAAAGCTATCCCTCAACCGGCTTAAGGAGATTTAGAATGAGCTCAAATTCAAATAATCGCCATGAGTTGGTCGAGAAAAATGTTGGCTTACTAGCGATCTTGATCGTTATTGCTATCAGCTTTGGTGCTTTAGTAGAGATCACTCCTCTTATTTTCCAAAAACAGACAACAGAACCTGTAGAAAACCTACGAGTTTACTCTGCTCTGGAAATGGAAGGTCGTGATATCTATATCCGCGAAGGTTGTAACGTATGTCACAGCCAAATGATTCGCCCTTTCCGCTCTGAAACTGAACGTTACGGCCACTACTCAGTAGCTGGCGAAAGCGTTTGGGAACATCCATTCCTATGGGGTTCTAAGCGTACTGGTCCTGATCTAGCGCGTGTTGGTGACCGTTACTCTGATGAGTGGCACCGTGTTCACCTTCTAGATCCTCGTGAACTTGTTCCTGAATCAAACATGCCAGGTTTCCCTTGGCTTGCTGAGAATGTACTTGATGGCAAATTGACTCAACAGAAGCTTGAACTCTTCCGTAATCAATTTGGTGTTCCTTACACAGACGAACAAATTGCTAACGCTAAACAAGATGTTGAAGGAAAAACAGAGATGGATGCAATCATCGCTTACCTTCAATCGCTTGGCCACGCAATGAAATAAGGAATAATTATGGACATTATTACATTTCAAAGTGTTTGGACTGTGACTGTTTTTGCTTGCTTCATCGGTATCGTTTGGTGGGCATACGGCAAGAACCGTAAATCACGTTTCGACGAAGACGCGAACCTAGTGTTTGCTGATGACGAGCCAGCAACAAGTTCTAAAAATGAAGGAGTGACAAAGTAATGAGTACATTCTGGAGTATCTGGGTTAGTGCGATTACGATTGGTACCCTAATTGGTTGTGCGGTCTTACTTCGTTGGTGTTTTAAAGATAAAACAGGCGTAGAAGAGGGTCACGATATGGGCCATGAATACGACGGTATTCGTGAGCTCAATAACCCACTACCTAAATGGTGGACGTACCTTTTCGTTAGTACAATTGTGTTTGCAGCTGTTTATCTTGCTCTATACCCTGGCCTTGGTAACTTTAAAGGTCTACTAGGTTGGACGAGTTCAAACCAAACAGTTCGTAGCGTAGAAGAGTCTCGCTCTGCAATCGCTGCAGCTCAAGCTAACAAACAGTTAGACGAATACGCTAAAGAGCTTGATGATGCAAATACCTACTTTGGTGAAGCGTTTAAAAAGCTAGCTCACGACGAAAACGGCCTACGTTCTGTCCCTGACATTGCATCAGATACTGACGCAATCAAAGTGGGTCAGCGTTTGTTCCTGCAAAACTGTTCTCAGTGTCACGGCTCTGATGCTCGTGGTCAGAAAGGTTTCCCTAACCTAACTGACGACGCGTGGCTATATGGCGGTGAGCCACAAGCTATTGTGACGACGATCATGCACGGTCGTGTTGGTCAAATGCCAGGCTGGAAAGATGCACTTGGTGAGCAAGGCGTTAAAGAAGTGGTGAGCTACACGCTTAGCCTTTCTGGACGTAGTGTGAACGCACGTGAAGCAGAAGCTGGTAAAGCACGTTTCGTCGTGTGTGCTGCGTGTCATGGTACTGATGGTAAGGGTAACCCTGCTGTAGGTGCGCCTGACCTAACAGACCGCGATTGGTTGTTCGGCGATTCTCGCGCTGATGTCACTGAAACAGTAATGAACGGACGTTCTGGCGTAATGCCTGCTTGGAAAGATATTCTAGGCGAAGACAAAGTTCAGCTTGTTGCATCATACGTGTGGAGTTTAAGCAACTCAGATAATAAGTAACATTTCAATAACAGCCTCTTTCTAAGAGGCTGTCTTTCCTTTATTTTATAACCCCTTCTTTTTATTCTTTTTTGAGATATTTTTTATGGTAAAGCCTTGGTATAAACAGTTTTGGCCGTGGTTCTTAATCGCGTTGCCGGCGACAGTAGTTATTTGGACCATCATGACGGTTATTGTGTTTACAGAGAACTCTGTAGATTTGGTGACTGAGGATTACTATAAAAAAGGAAAAGGCATTAATGTCGATATTTCGAAAGTAAACATCGCTAAAGAACTTGGCCTCTCGGCTTCAATTAATGAGAAAGGTAACTCTGTTATCATTACTCTAGATAAAGGCAAACTAGATCACTTCCCTGCTATTAACGCAATGTTCGTTCACAGAACACTGCCTGACCGTGATTTCACTCAGCTGCTTACCGCTGATGCGAGCGGCAATTACACGTTGACTCTAGACCACGAAATGCAAGGTCCATGGTTTATCGAGCTTTCTCCGCATAACTCTGAATGGTTAGTGCAAGGCCGCATGAACTTCCCTATTGAAACTTCTACTCAACTAACGAACTAAAGCTTATGTGTGAATCCTGTTATCACTGCGGTGAAGATGTACCAGCGGAAACGGATTTTAAAGTAGAGATCTTAGGAGCGACTCGAAAGATGTGTTGTCCGGGCTGCGAAACCGTAGCCCAAACAATCGTTGATAGCGGTTTGGTTTCTTACTACCAATATCGTACCGCTTCTGCTGAAAAAGCGGATCTAGTGCCAGAGCAACTGCTGGCACTCAGTCATTACGACAACGAAGATGTTCAGTTAGAATTCGTTCGTTGCTCTGAAAATACCTCTGAAGTGACATTGTCACTTGAAGGCGTCTCTTGTGCAGCCTGTGCATGGCTTATTGAAAAGCAAGTTTCTTCAAAGGCCGGGGTCGCTAGCATTCGTGTTAATACCACCACTAATCGTGCCCTGCTTAGTTGGGATAATACGCAAGTGAAACTTAGCGAGTTGTTATCGGCAATCCATACACTAGGTTACAAAGCTGCACCTTTTGAAGCCGATCAACAAGAAGCCGCCTATCATCGCTCGATGAAAAACTACCTCTATCGTCTTGGTGTTGCTGGTTTGGCGACCATGCAAGTCATGATGTTGGCAGTGGCACTTTATCTTGAAGTGTTTGGTAGCCTAGAGCCTGAATTCAAGAGTTACTTCCGCTGGGTTAGTTTGATCTTCGCAACCCCTGTCCTGCTCTACTCAGCGCTACCTTTCTATATTAATGCATGGCGAAGCATTAAAGGCCGAACACTAGGCATGGATGTTCCTGTGTCGATTGCTCTGCTATTTGCTTATGTTGCGAGTGTAGTGGCAACAGTTACAGAGCAAGGCGAAGTGTTCTTTGAATCAATCTCAATGTTCACCTTCTTCCTTCTACTTGGTCGTTTCCTTGAAATGCGCGCTCGTCGTAAAGCGGCAGCAGCTAGCGGTAACCTGCTTAAGTTAGTTCCTGCGATGGCGACAACGTTAGATGGCGATCAAGTTCCGGTAAAAACCTTGAAGGTTGGCGATCAGATTCGCGTTCTTCCTGGCGAGCATATTCCTGCGGATGGCAAAGTACTGTCTGGCAGAATTCACATTGATGAATCCATGCTGACTGGCGAATCTATTCATGTGGTTAAGAATGAAGGCGATACCGTCTTTGCTGGCACATTGAATGGTGACGAATCGTTTGAATTAGAGGTAATGACGTCTAAAGCGGATTCGGTGATCTCCAATATCGTTCGCCTGCAAGATGAAGCACAACTGTCTAAACCTCGCATCGCAGAAATCGCTGATGTTGTGGCTCGATACTTTGTCGCTGTGATTCTGATTATTTCATTCGGCACCTGGTTTTACTGGCACCAAACACGCCCTGAAGACGCGTTTTGGATCATGCTTTCAGTACTCGTCGCGACTTGTCCGTGTGCTCTATCGCTTGCTACACCGACAGCGATTACCTGCTCAACGTCTCGTATGGGTAACTTTGGTATCTTGCTGCGTAAAGGCCATGTGTTTGAAACCTTGTGTAAAGTGAACCACTTAATCATCGATAAAACAGGCACATTGACTGAGGGTGATATTCGTATCAGCCAAGTGGAAACCTTCGCTGAACTTGATAAAGACACTTGTCTCAAAGTAGCGGCGAGCTTGGAGCAACACGCTAACCACCCTATCGCTAAAGCGTTTAAGACCTATGTTTCAGAGGGTATCGAAGTAGTATCTGTTAATAACGTGATTGGCTCGGGTATTACTGGCGAGTGGAATGGTCAAGAAGTAGCGATCGGTAGTAGTGAGTTCATTCTTGGTGAATCTCAACCTTCCGAAAGTAATGGCATCTACCTGTCGTTAGCTGGCCGCCATATCGCGACATTTATTTATGAAGACCCGATTCGTAAAGAAAGTATTGAGTTCATTAAGCAATTCAAAGAAGCGGGTATTAAAACCACCTTGCTGACTGGTGATTCGTTGATTAACGCGAAGCCTGTTGCTGAAGAGATTGGTATTACCGATATCGTCGCGAATGCAAAACCTGAAGATAAGCTTGCTTACCTCAACTCTAGAGACGCAAGTGACATCACAATGATGGTTGGCGACGGAATTAACGATGCCCCTATTCTTGCGGGTGCTCACCTTTCTGTCGCTATGGGCGGCGGTACAGACGTGGCCAAAGCTTCTGCAGATATGGTCTTGTTGGGTGATAAGCTCGATAGATTACTTAAGTCCCGTACTTTGGCGCTAAAAACGCGTAGGATAATCCGTGAAAACCTAGCTTGGTCACTAGGATATAACTTACTTATTCTTCCATTGGCTGTCGCAGGTTTGGTTGCTCCATACATTGCCGTTGTTGGCATGTCTGCTAGCTCTATTATTGTTGTGTCTAACTCGTTAAGGCTTTTAAAAGAGCAAGGTAAATAATGGAAAGTTTATACATCCTCATTCCAATAGCGATCGTACTTGTGTGCATCGCAGTCGGAATCTTTCTATGGGCAGTAAAGAGCGAGCAGTTTGAAGATCTTGAACGCCAAGGCCATAGTATTCTATTCGATGAAGACAGCCATGCTCACAATAACTCTGACAACAAACCAGCTGCGGACAGGAAAGCCGATGTGAGCGCCCTTGCCGTTAGAGAAAATCACGTTAGCGTAGAAAGTCAAACTAGTTTAGAAAAAAAGAATGATGACACCTGATTGGATCGGCGCTTTTGTTGTTGGATTGATAGGCTCAGGTCATTGCATGGGAATGTGTGGTGGCATCGCTTCGCTTCTTTCTATTGGCAACACTAAACCTTTCCCTGTTATTCCCCTCCTGTATAACCTTGGACGCCTATTAAGCTATGCCGTAATTGGTGGCGTGATTGGCGGTGCAATTTCATCGATTGGTCAACTAAGCGATTTCAATGCTTTGCTTGGTTGGCTTCGTCTGTTTGCAGCCCTCTTTATGATCATCTTAGGGTTGTATATTGGAAAATGGTGGTTTGGCTTGTTGTTTTTCGAAAGAATCGGACAGAAATTATGGCGTTATATATCACCGATAGGTAAATCATTTCTGCCATTGAAGCACCCCAGCCATGCTTTACCATTTGGTTTCATCTGGGGTTGGCTTCCATGTGGCCTTGTTTATTCAATGCTTACGTGGGCAGCGGTATCTGGAAGCTGGTATAACGGAGCGGGCATCATGCTAGCCTTCGGTTTAGGGACCCTTCCAGCAATGTTAACCGTTGGTATGGGGGCTAATTTCTTCAAGAAACTGCAACAAGTTGACTTATTTCGTCAGTTAGGCGCAATTTTAATCCTAATTTACGGCTTTTATACTGGATATATGGCTCTACACCTTATTATTTATACCGTATAACTGTTCTTTAAACCCGGTTTTTTTACTACCCTTTAGGATTAAGGAATGCTAAAATATTGATGTATGTCAAATAGTGAAAGATTGTTATGATTTCTGAAAAGCCTGCGACGAAACGTGTTCAGTCTGGTGGTTGTGCAATCCATTGCCAGGATTGTAGTATTAGCCAGCTCTGTATCCCATTTACTTTGAATGAATCTGAACTCGATCAACTTGATCAGATCATTGAAAGAAAAAAGCCCATTCAAAAAGGGCAAGAGTTATTTAAAGCCGGTGACGAGCTTAAATCTCTGTATGCTATTCGCTCTGGAACGATCAAGAGCTATACGATTACCGAGCAAGGTGATGAGCAGATTACTGCGTTCCACTTAGCTGGTGACCTTGTTGGCTTCGATGCGATTACCGGTGATCTACACCCTAGTTTTGCTCAAGCACTAGAAACTTCTATGGTATGTGAAATCCCATACGAAATTCTTGATGACCTATCGGGGAAAATGCCTAAATTGCGTCAGCAAATTATGCGCCTGATGAGTAATGAGATTAAAGGTGACCAAGAAATGATTCTGCTTCTTTCTAAAAAGAATGCGGAAGAGCGTCTTGCAGCATTCCTTTACAATCTTTCTACTCGGTTCTCTCAACGCGGCTTCAGCCCTAGAGAGTTCCGTTTAACGATGACTCGCGGCGATATTGGTAACTACCTAGGTCTAACTGTAGAGACGATCAGTCGTCTTTTGGGTCGTTTCCAAAAAGCTGACATCTTGAGCGTTAAAGGCAAATACATCACTATTGAAGATCATGATACGTTGATGGAACTCGCTGGTGTTTCAAAAGAATAGTCTAGATATCAATGATGTAGCTTAATAATGAGCTACATCATATTTCTCCCTTAAAACTTCTTATATTTCTCTTCATCTCTCTATAACTGCGCTACATTACTTATATGTTCGTTCTGAAAAGTAGGCTTAGTTATGAGTATCTATAACAAAATTTTAGTTGTCGCTGACATTAATCACGATGAGCAACCTGCTCTAGTTCGTGCTATCCAACTTGCGAAGAAAAGCACCTCAACAAGCCATATCACTTTCTTTTTGTCGATCTATGACTTCTCGTATGAGATGACATCGATGCTCTCTGTCGACGAAAGGGACGCAATGCGCAGAGGAGTCATTCATCAGCGTGAAATCTGGATGAATAAAGTAGCAGAACCTTACCTTGATGATTCTATTGAATTCAACGTTAAAGTCGTGTGGCACAACCGCCCATACGAGGCGATCATTGCAGAAGTATACAGTGGTGACCACGATATCTTAATCAAAGGTACGCGCAAGCACGATACTTTAGAATCTGTTATTTTCACTCCAACTGACTGGCACCTACTTAGAAAATGCCCTAGCCCTGTGCTGCTGGTTAAAAACGACTTCTGGCCTGATGATGCGAAGATTTTTGCTTCGGTTCACGTAGGCTCAGAGACAGAAGCTCACTTAGAGCTCAACGATACGATGGTCGACAGATTACTAGAGATCACGGGCCGTTTGGATGCAGAACCATTCTTGGTAAATGCCTACCCTGTGACACCGGCGAATATTACAATCGAATTACCAGAGTTCGATCCGACCTCTTACACTGACGCCGTTCGTGGCCATCACTTAACAGCAATGAAAGCATTGCGCCAGAAGCACGGTATGTGTGAAGAACAAACTGTGGTTGAGCAAGGTTTACCAGAAGATGTGATTCCACGCGTCGCGTCTGAAAATAACGCTGCTATGGTAATTCTAGGTACAACGGGTCGTACTGGCTTGTCTGCCGTGTTTATTGGTAATACCGCAGAACACGTGATCGATAAGATTAACTGTGACGTGTTGGCTCTTAAACCGTCTGGTTACGTTAGCCCATTAGATCCTAACCTTTCGAAAGGTTAAGTCGTTTAAGCATAGACCCCCACTACAAGTTCATCTCATAAAAAAACGCCTCAAGCAGTGCTTGAGGCGTTTTTGTTTGTTTAATCGTTATCTACAAAGTAGTTTTAGCGAGAATCGTCTCGTTATACGTTAGTCACGTCGATGAACATTGACTCATCAATGTTAGAAGATGAAATTTCCGCTTCTTGGAATTCGTACTCTTCACGTTCACCGCTACGGTCTAATGGAAGGTTTACGAAATCGAACAGTTCACGGTCAGCCAGTTGGCTTGGGCTAACGTTCTGGATTGATTTGAAGATCTTCTCAACACGGCCCGGAGTTTTCTTGTCCCAATCAATTAGCATCGCTTTGATGTTCTGACGCTGTAGGTTCTCTTGTGAGCCACATAGGTTACAAGGAATGATTGGGAACTCTTTGTGTTCTGCGTATTTGACTAGGTCCGTTTCACGACAGTAAGTCAGTGGACGAATAACAACGTTACGACCGTCATCAGAACGAAGCTTCGGTGGCATTGCCTTTAGACGTGCACCGTGGAACATGTTCAGGAACATAGTTTCAACGATGTCATCAAGGTGATGACCCAATGCGATCTTAGTTGCACCAATCTTCTCAGCGAACGAATACAAAGTACCACGGCGCAGACGAGAACATAGACCACACGTTGTTTTACCTTCTGGCACCTTCTCTTTAACCACTGAGTATGTATCCTTATCTACGATGTAGTAAGGAATGTTCAGCGTTTCAAAGTATTCAGGAAGAATGTGCTCAGGGAACCCAGGTTGTTTTTGATCTAGGTTTACCGCTACAACATCAAACTTGATAGGTGCTGCTTCACGTAAACGTAGCAAAATGTCTAGCATCGCAAATGAATCTTTACCGCCACTAATACATGCCATTACTACGTCATTCTCTTCGATCATGTTGTAGTCGATGATGGCATTTCCAACATTTCTTCTCAGACGTTTCTGAAGTTTGTTGAATTCAAGTGTTTCTTTTCTATTATCGTTTTGGTTCATTGCGACTCTCACACCGTCGTGTTATCGACTGTAGATTGCTAGTGGGACTGTTTTAGGGCGTGGATTATACGGATTTTTATTTGAGGTTGAAATAGTAACGGCAGGATAAACAAGGCGAGTAATAGAAAGATTCGGTTTTATCTTGCGATAATGGCTATGATTTTTCGTTGAGCTCTAAGATTTTGAGAAAAGCAGGTATTCACAGATACGAATCACATGTTAATAGAAAAAGAAAAGCAGCCTATTCCTATAAGGTTCGGCTGCTTTTCGTGGTGCGGTTTAAGTTCTAGTTATACGTGTTCGGCAAACTCTATTGCGCAGGAATGTACGGTAATACGCGAATGGTTGGCTCTGGTAACGTGATACTGTCACTTCCATTCAATTCTGCTAGGGTAAACTTTGCGCGCCCTTGTGTGATTGGGATCTGTTTACCGTTAGACAAAGCTATGTAGCCTTCAAGTTTGTTGTCAAATTCTAAAGTTAACCCTTGGATGTCCGGCGTGAACCAACTGGAGAACATACCGCTGACGTCTTCTAGCATCGTTTGCATTTGTGGTAGTAGGTTCTCCAGCTGCGTAATTTCAACCGTTCCAGCCAAAGGTTCTTGAGTCATAACAACCAAAGAATACGCACATTCTTGCTCTTGCGTTTGCACAAAGATAAGAGGATTTGCTGAACGGAGGTTTTGGTCGACAGGTAGAAGCAGTTCATGTGTTGGAGACACTTTTAGTTCTTCGTAGTGCTCTTCTTTTTCCATCCAGGCTTTGCTGATGTGGCAAATTGTTTTAGCTTGTTGATCCACAAAGAAGACCGCAACTTTGACGTCATCGTGCCCTTCTTTGGTGTTGTTTTTAAGTTGTGTATAGAGCTTAGAATACGTGAACATGTACTCTTGTGCTGCAGCGGGTAAAGAGACCCCAAGGCTTAGTGAGGCTAATAAAGCGAGTGCTGTCTTTTTCATTTTTATAATCTTGTCGAAGTTGAGCGTTTATAAATAGAAAGAGCAGCCAGTGAGCTGCTCTTTATGTGATGTAGATTGACTTAGCCGACTATGAAAGGCTGCCAACTGATATCAAATCGAGTTACTTTTTCCAGTATACCTCGTTGTGACGGATCATAGCTTGTAAATCAGTCACATAGTCTGAACCTCGCTCAGAATATTTTAACAAGCCATTGGTAAGCTCTGTAGCGGTGCCTGTCGTTAGCAAATCATCGCCTCGTGCCGCAAGCTTGGCGCGGATCGCTCTTAAATTAGCATAAGCACGATTTCGGTTAAGGTTCATGAAGTAACGGTGTACTGACTCTTGGCTTGAAGAGAATGTTGCCACTTCATGGGAGCTACCTTCGTTACGTTGTAGCGGAACAAGACCACAACCTTTGGTGTAACACCAGTGTCCGAAATAGTTGTTCGCTTGGGTTGCAAAGCGCGATGTCCCCCAAGCCGACTCGTTTGCCGCCTGAGTTAACACAAGCGCTTCAGGCAAGACGTTTACGCGATTAAACATTTCTGTAAGCCAAGCTTTATCTAAGCCTGATGAAGGCACAGGCAAGCTGTACAATTTACCTAACCTTATAGCGTATGACAAATCTTCCGCATCGATGTTCGCAATGCTTGATTCAGAAACCTTAGTCAAAAACGCGCGCTCTTTAGTTATGCGTTTGTTTTCGATGTTGATGCTTGGACGTAGATAAGAAAAGAAGGTGTCTTTTTTCTTGTTTACATCATCAATGGCTGCAAAGTTTGGTGTGCTTGAGGAAACTGTCAAGTCACCAAACTGATCAGTCGAATTGGAGCTTTGATCTGTCGTACGTCGACGCTCCTCTTCTTGGTAAATATAAGGACCAATCAGTGAGATAGATCCAACAAGAGCCAGTGTTGTTACTTTAAGCGCGAGTGACTTTCCAGCGCTTGCGCGAACATTATTATGCATCGAACACCTGTGGGTTTTTGTTGTTACTGTCGTTATTACCGCTGCCGTCGTTATTGTCGTCATCGTCTTTTGGTCTGCCTGACGCTATAAGCTTTAACTTAATGCCAAACATTTCACGGTAAAGAATACCTTTCACGTGGAAAAAGAATGGAAGAACGAAAATTAAACCAATGCCATACATCATCGCCGCAATGATGAACATCAACATCACCATTAAGTAGATAGACGCGATAGTGAGGATTTTCTTGTTTACGGCCCGCAAAGAAAGCAACAGTGATTGCATTGGCGGTACTTTTTTATCGCAAATCAACAGAATTGCATGGCTAAATGCAAGTGAGAAGTAGATAGAAAGGAACGGGAGTATCATCCCCGCGATACCTTGTAGCATAAGGCTGAACAAAGTGACTAAGATAACAGGCACTGTAAATTGTAGACCTTTACCTATGTGACGAGTCTTGGTTTGTAAGCCTGCGGCGTGGCTCATTGCCATTAAGCTAATACCAGCGTAAATAGGAGCGCTGACTACTTCATAGCTAAAGTTAGCAATGAAAATAGATTCAACGATTTGTGGGGTGAAAGCCTCTGGGTCTATAACGGCATCTAGGATAACCGCAGGATCACCCAGTTGTAATTTTAATGCGATATAAAAAATGGCCAGTTGCACGAACATCAGAGCAACAATAGCAGGAGAGAACGAAAGAAAGTGACTGATGGTTTGTTTCCAAGCCTCTTGGAATACAGCCGTTGCTTTGAGCTCATAATCTCCTGAAAGAGCGCGGTTGATACTACCGCCTAAATTAAAATCTTTTTCGATGTCGTCGTTCATAATGATACCTAGGTGTACTTACTTTATCGAAGCCACCTAACTTATTGATAAAAAATTGTCTTCATTATACTCATATGTCGGATATAAACTAAAATATGAATCTGTAACAAGCTTTGCTTTTAAGTCTTAATGATTAATAATTAAACACTTATTTGGCTGTAAAGCTTGTAAATATCAGTATGGTCAAAGAAGTTTACTTTTACCTGCGAAATTTTTTATCTTCGAATGGTAAAAAGTGCTTTGAATTCACGTTTTTGGTGATTATGATGCGCGCCTTAAAAGTGTATAGCAACAGGTGTCAAAAAGAACCAAGGTGGAGAAAAACAGACGTTGAAAGCTAAAAAATCAGTAGGAAAGCCAGTCGTACAACTTACTGGCATTAGTAAAAGTTTCGATGACAAAGAAGTTATCGGTAATCTTGATCTAAACGTAAATCATGGTGAGTTTCTCACGATTTTAGGCCCATCAGGTTGTGGTAAAACAACCGTACTAAGAATGATTGCGGGTTTTGAAACGGCAGATAGTGGTCAAATACTATTAGCTGACCAGAACGTAACCCAAGTTCCTGCTGAACAAAGGCATGTTAACACTGTATTCCAAAGCTATGCCCTATTCCCGCATATGACTGTCTTCGATAATGTGGCATTTGGCTTACGCATGCAGAAAGTTCCAGGCAACGAGATTGAACCTCGTGTGATGGAAGCTTTAAAAATGGTGCGCTTAGAACAAATGGCACAGCGAAAACCACACCAGCTATCCGGTGGCCAACAGCAACGTATCGCCATCGCTCGTGCTGTCGTTAATAAGCCTAAAGTTCTTCTATTGGATGAATCTCTATCTGCTCTTGATTACAAGTTACGTAAACAGATGCAAATCGAGCTTAAACAATTACAACGCCAACTTGGTATCACGTTCATTTTTGTAACGCACGACCAAGAAGAAGCGCTGTCTATGTCTGACCGCATTATTGTTATGCGTGATGGCGTGATTGAACAAGATGGCACACCGAGAGAGATCTACGAAGAGCCTAAGAACCTGTTTGTAGCTCGCTTCATTGGGGAAATTAACGTATTCGAAGCGACAGCGAAATCTCGTCTAGATGAAAAGCGCATTGTTGCGACAATCGAAGGTGAAGAGTCTGTTATCTATCACGATAAAGACATAACACCGGGTCAAAAACTTCAAGTATTGCTTCGCCCTGAAGATCTTCGTATCGAAGAAATCAAAGAGTCTGAGCAACGCGGTATTGTTGGTCACATTGTCGAGCGAACCTATAAAGGCATGACATTGGATTCAGTGGTAGAACTTGAATCTGGTATGCGTGTGATGGTTAGCGAATTCTTCAACGAAGATGACCCTGATGTTGATCACTCACTGGGCCAAAAAGTTGCAGTAACTTGGGTTGAGAGCTGGGAAGTGGTATTAGAAGATGAGCAAAAAGTTTAATTTACAAAACGCGATTGTTGCTTTAATCACAGGTTGGTTGGTGCTGTTCGTGATGATTCCAAACATCATGATCATCGGTACTAGCTTCTTAACTCGTGATGAAGCGAACTTGATCGAGATGACCTTCACTCTCGATAACTACGTGCGTTTGGCTGACCCGCTGTATTTTAAAGTGTTAATGCACTCTTTCTATATGGCGATTGTCGCAACCCTACTTTGTTTAATCATTGGCTACCCGTTCGCTTACATCGTGGCAAAAATGCCGGCGAAATGGCGTCCAATCATGTTGTTCCTAGTGATTGTGCCATTCTGGACCAACTCTTTGATCCGTACTTACGGATTAAAAGTGGTGCTGGGTACTCAAGGCGTGTTGAACAAAGGCTTATTAGCGTTAGACATTATCGATAAACCGTTACGTATCATGTACTCAGAAACAGCAGTGATGATCGGTTTGGTGTATATCCTACTTCCGTTCATGATTCTGCCGTTGTATTCAGCGATTGAAAAACTGGATGATACGTATTTAGAAGCCGCGAAAGATTTAGGTGCGAACAAACTGCAAACGTTATTGAAAGTCGTACTTCCTTTGACAATGCCAGGCATTATCGGCGGTTGTTTACTTGTATTGCTCCCTGCGCTTGGAATGTTTTACATTTCAGATTTGTTGGGCGGTGCTAAGAACCTGTTGATCGGTAACGTCATTAAGAGCCAAGTGCTGAATGCTCGTGATTGGCCGTTTGGCGCTGCAACCAGTATTGCACTGACTACCGCTATGGCCGTGATGCTTTATGCCTACTATCGTGCAGGCAAGTTATTGAATAAGAAAGTGGAGCTAGACTAATGGGTCGCACAGTAAAGTTCAGCTTTATGGCGCTGGTATACGCTTTTCTATACCTACCTATTATCGTATTGATTGCAAACTCATTTAATGCCAATAAGTTTGGTATGAAATGGGGTGGCTTTACCACTAAGTGGTATGACGCGCTGATTAACAACGACAGCCTAATGCAGGCCGCGTGGCACTCGATTAACGTAGCCGTGTTCTCAGCAACAGCCGCAACGATTGTCGGAAGCCTGACAGCAGTAGCCCTATTCCGTTACCAATTCAAAGGTAAAGGCGTAGTAAATGGCATGCTTTTCATCGTAATGATGTCACCAGATATCGTCATGGCGATTTCGCTTCTTGCGCTATTCTTGGTAATGGGTGTGCAACTTGGGTTTTTTACCCTACTTGCCGCGCACATTACTTTCTGCCTGCCGTTTGTTGTGGTAACGGTCTACAGTCGCTTGAATGGCTTTGATGTAAAAATGCTAGAAGCAGCAAAAGACTTAGGGGCAAGCGAATGGACGATTCTAAAACAGATCATCCTGCCTCTTGCTAAGCCAGCGGTTGCTGCGGGTTGGTTATTGAGCTTCACTCTGTCTTTGGACGACGTGATCATCAGCTCTTTCGTCACGGGCCCAACCTATGAAATCTTGCCACTGAAGATTTACTCAATGGTTAAAGTCGGTATCTCTCCTGAGGTAAACGCCCTAGCAACAGTGATGTTAGTGGTGTCGTTAGTTCTGGTGATTATTTCTCAGTTATTAGCGAGAGAGAAGATCAAGTAAGTCTCCTACTCTATACAGAGACGAACTTGATAAGAAGTTAACAAACTTCATGTTCTACAAAGTGTTAATCATAAACAGAATGGTAAATTGCCATTCTGTTTTTCTATCTACTGCCTTCGGGCACGTTTAGTTTGGAGCTAACGTCAATGAAAAAATGGGCTACTCTATTAGCTGGTAGTGCATGTGCGCTTTCAATGTTATCTGCACCATCGTTTGCAAAAGATAACAAAGAGTTGGTATTCATGAACTGGGGACCTTACATCAACAGTGAGATCTTAGAACAGTTCACGGATGAAACTGGCATCAAAGTGATTTACTCGACTTACGAATCGAATGAAACTTTGTACGCAAAGCTAAAAACACACAATAAAGGTTACGACCTTGTGGTTCCTTCAACCTACTTCGTGTCTAAAATGCGCGACGAAGGCATGCTTCAAAAGATCGACAAAACCAAGCTAAACAATTTTACGAATCTAGATACAAACTATCTAGATAAGCCATATGATCCGAACAACGACTACTCTATTCCACACGTAGTCGCGATCACGGGTCTTGCTGTTAACACAGACATGTACGACCCAGAAGCTTTCCAAAGCTGGACTGACCTATGGAAGCCGGAGCTTGAAGGTCAGCTGATGATGATGGACGACACGCGTGAAGTGTTCCACATCGCACTGCGCAAGTTAGGTTATTCAGGTAATACAACCAACGAGAAAGAGATCGACGAAGCTTACGCTGAGCTGCAAAAGCTAATGCCAAACGTTCTCGTCTTTAACTCAGACAATCCAGGCGCACCGTACATGGCAGGTGAAGTAGGTCTTGGTATGCTTTGGAACGGTTCTGCGGCTGCAGCGCAAAATGAAGGGTTACCAATTAAACTGGTTTTCCCTAAAGAAGGCGGCATCGGTTGGGTTGATAACTTCGCAATCAGTTCTGGTGCGGTAAACGTAGAAGCGGCTCATAAGATGATCGACTTCCTACTTCGCCCTGAAATCGCAGAGCAAATCTCTCGCGACACTGGCTACCTAACGGCAGTTAAAGCGTCTAATGAGAAGTTCAAAGATAGCCCTGCTCTGTTCCCATCTCAAGAAGACCTTGACCGTGTTGAATGGCAAGCTGCGGTTGGCGACAAGACCGTGAAGTACGAAGATTACTTCATGAAGCTTAAAGCCGGTCAGTAAGCGAGTTAGTTGTCTAGTTGCTCTGGTCACCAGATGCTAATAAGTCATTGGTTTACTTAACAAGGCTATTTAGATAATCAACAAGTTAAAAATAAGAATATCAATGAATAGGTAGCTTAGGCTGCCTATTTTGTTATATCGCTGATATAATCTAGCGCGATTTTTAAAAATCCTTTTACTTTGGGTTCACTACCCAGCTCCAAATCAAACAAATGAACGGAACAGTAATGAAAAAGACACTGTATACCGGCGCATTGTGTGCTGCTACTTTACTTTCTACGCCCTCTTTCGCAGCTGACCAAGAACTGTATTTTTACAACTGGTCTGAATATATTCCAAATGAAGTGCTAAAAGACTTCACCGAAGAAACTGGCATTAAAGTCTATTACTCAACCTATGAGTCTAACGAAAGCATGTACGCTAAGTTAAAAACTCAAGGTACAGGTTATGACCTAGTGGTTCCTTCGACTTACTTCGTTTCTAAAATGCGTAAAGAAGGCATGCTTCAAGAGCTTGATAAAACTAAGCTAAGCCACTTTGCAGATTTGGACCCAAATTACTTAGATAAGCCATTTGACCCAAGCAACAACTACTCGATCCCATACATTTGGGGCGCAACGGGTATTGGTATTAACTCAGATATGCTAGATAAGTCTTCAGTTAAAGGCTGGGGTGATCTTTGGGATACGCAGTGGGAAGGTCAATTGATGATGATGGATGACTCTCGTGAGGTTTTCCACATTGCCCTGTCTAAGCTAGGTTACTCTCCAAACACGACTAACCCTGAAGAAATCAAAGAAGCGTACGAAGAACTGCGTAAGCTAATGCCAAACGTATTGGTATTCAACTCAGATTTCCCTGCGAACCCTTTCTTAGCGGGTGAAGTATCTCTTGGTATGCTTTGGAATGGCTCTGCTTACATGGCGCGTCAAGAAGGCGCAACAATTGACATCATTTGGCCAGAGAAAGGCGCTATCTTCTGGATGGACAGCCTAGCGATTCCATCAGGCGCTAAGAACACTGAAGCGGCACATAAGATGATCGACTTCCTTCTTCGTCCTGAAAACGCAGCTAAGATTGCTCTAGAGATCGGTTACCCGACGCCAGTTAAAACGGCTTACCCTCTTCTTCCAAAAGAATTTGCTGAAGATAAGAATATTTTCCCACCACAATCAGTGATGGATAACGGCGTTTGGCAAGATGAAGTTGGCGAAGCGAGCGTCATTTATGACGAGTATTTCCAAAAACTTAAAGTAAACAACTAGATTTTTACCGAGAGGTTAATAAAGCGGCGTAAGCCGCTTTATTTTTATCTACACTTTATAGAAGATTAAAAGGAAGCAATACGGAGTATTATTTGTTATGCCAACAAACCCTATTCTACTCGTTGTGATTTTAACGCTTCTAACGTCACTCCTTTTGTTTGGGCTGAACTCACTTATTCAAGTTGATTCTAATTACGATCTGTTCTTTGAAACGAATACGCTCGTCATTACGACATATATCTGCTTTGTTGCTCGCCGTTCTATTCGCCGAAATAAAACACTTATGCTCGGCTCACTGCTACTTATCTTTAATCTATTTTATGATGTATCGAGTGAAGTTCAATATCTCGATGAATGGGCTGACCGAAATGAACTCATTGATACCTTTCTCGAAGATGGCTTACTTCAAATAGCTTTTCTGTTAATCGCCGTAGGTATCACTAAATTAAACACCCACTTAAAAGATCAAAGCAAGAAAGATGAGCTGACAGGCTTATATAATCGTAAAAAGTTCGATGCGATTAAGCTTGAAGAGTTTGAGTTGATTTATTTCGACTTAGATGGGTTAAAACAAGTGAATGATCGCCAAGGGCACCAAGAGGGTGACCTAATGATTGTCCGTTTCTCTCAAGCATTGAATCAGGTGGTACTTGAAGATGAAATGGTGTTTCGTGTTGGCGGCGATGAGTTTGTAGCAACCGTTCAACTTGGTCGCGGTGGGGAGTTTATTAAACAAGTTACTAACCTACTCCTCGATGAGGACATATCATTTTCATACGGTATTGAAGTTGCACAACGAGAAAACTTTAAACAAGCATTAATTGAATCTGATAAAGCGATGTATGTAATGAAAAAAGCCCAGCGATCTGACACAGACGAGTTTTAAGTGTTTTGTATGGATCTACACAAAACGATAACTACTTTTTTAATCTAAATGGTTTCAGGTAGACGCGACTCGGATAGAACTGGCTGAGCAACTCTCAGCCTGTCATCGTTTTATACTTTATTAAGCCGTTAAAGATCCTTGCTCCGTGCTCAGCAGTTCCTCAACGAGCTTAGGTACTTCGATACTCGCTTTACCGTAACGCTTCTCTTCAAATTCGCTCTCTACTGCGCTTGGCTCAAGGTTGATTTCAATCGTATGTGCGCCATGCATTTTAGCGTCATGTACAAAACCCGCCGCTGGATACACCACGCCAGACGTGCCAATTGAGATAAACAGATCGGCTTCTTCCAGTGCTGAATAGATGTCGCCCATTCTCAATGGCATCTCACCAAACCAAACAATGTGTGGACGCATTTGTGCGGGAATCTGACAACAGTGACATAGCTCGCCTGTCTCGATGTTCTCTTTATGGTCGATAACCTGATTCGACTCGCTGCAACGTGCTTTAAGCAGTTCACCATGCATGTGGATGATATTGCTGCTACCGCCTCTCTCATGCAGGTTGTCGATGTTTTGAGTAATGATGGTGACTTTGCCATCAAGCTTGTCTTCAAGCTCTCCTAGCGCCTTGTGGGCTGAATTTGGCTGGATGCTGTCACTTTGCAATCCGGAACGACGTTTGTTGTAAAACTCTTGTACTAAGTCTGGATCTTTTTCAAAGCCTTCAGGTGTCGCGACATCTTCGATTTTATGGTTTTCCCATAATCCGTCTTGTGATCGGAATGTTTGTATCCCCGACTCCGCTGAAATACCTGCGCCAGTAAGAATTACGATATTTCGATATGGGAAATGCATATAACGTCCTTTTCAATATGTCACTTTGTAACAGCTTAGCACTGATCAAATTCCAACAATAGTTTTAGGGATTAGACCATAGTCTTAGCCAACTGAATTCATTGGTTATTTGTGACATAACTCGATTGTCTATCGCTTGGCTTTCTTACCGAAGCTTTCGATGTGTTTTCAACTAACACAAAAAAGCGGCCGAAGCCGCTTAGTCTTGTTTAACTGGTGTCTACTTGACGAGCTTAAACCCATCAAAGTGAACGACGTTAATCTTCGTTGATAGACGAGATCTTATGGATTGAAAGATCCGCGCCGTTGAATTCGTCTTCTTCACTTAAACGTAAGCCCGTTAGTCTGCTCAACACGCCATAAACAATCAAAGCACCAGTCAGAGCAACAGCGATACCCGCTAATGTACCGACAACTTGAGAAGCAAAACTCACACCCCCTAGCCCCCATAATGTTTGTGAGCCGAAGATGCCAGCAGCAATGCCACCCCAAGCGCCACACACGCCGTGCAGAGGCCATACACCTAGAACATCATCAATCTGTGTTTTGTTTTGCATGTACGTGAACAGGTAGACGAACAATGCACCTGCCACGCCGCCAGTCACTAACGCGCCTAATGGGTGCATTAAGTCTGAACCTGCACAAATCGCTACTAAGCCAGCCAAAGGCCCATTATGGATAAAGCCTGGGTCATTCTTACCTGTAACAAGCGCCGCCAGAATACCGCCAACCATAGCCATTAATGAGTTCATCGCCACTAGGCCGCTGATGCCATTGATAGCTTGAGCAGACATTACGTTGAAGCCAAACCAACCCACACATAAGATCCACGAACCTAATGCTAAGAAAGGAATGTTCGATGGTGCGAAGTTGGTGTGTTTACCTGCCCGGATACGACCTTTACGCATGCCTAAGAAGTAAACTGCGACCAATGCAATCCAACCGCCAACACCGTGAACGACAACAGAGCCTGCGAAGTCGTGGAATCCGTAACCAAATTGGCCTTCTAGCCACGCTTGGAAACCAAAGTTACCATTCCAAATGATGCCTTCAAAAAATGGGTAAATGAAACCAACGGTAAATAGTGTCGCAATCAAAATGGGATAGAAACGTGCACGCTCTGCGATACCACCGGATACGATCGCAGGGATTGCTGCGGCAAAGGTCATTAGGAAGAAAAACTTAACCAGCTCGTATCCATTCCCTTGCGATAGCGTTTCCGCGTCGGCAAAAAAGTGCGCGCCGTAAGCGACCCAGTAGCCAATAAAGAAGTAAGCAATAGCGGAGACACCAAAATCCGAGAGGATCTTAACCAGCGCATTGACTTGGTTCTTCTTTCGAACGGTACCTACTTCGAGAAATGCAAAGCCAGCGTGCATCAAGAAGACCATGATGGCGCCGAGTAATAGGAATAAAGTATCTGAACTTTGGGTAAGGGTTTGTACTGCACTATGAACTTGAGTCACCGTTTCACTCATTAAAGCATTCTCCTTCGCTTTATCTGATTTGCACTGATATCGTGCGATTCAATAATGTAATTAATTAAAGACTCAACAGTGAAGGCAAGATGTGTTCCAACTGCGTGGTGTAATTTTCGTGCAACAGAATTAACTTTTAAGTTGTTGATTAAAATTAAATAAATTTCCCGCTGCACTTTTTTGATTCTTAGAGGGCGGAAAAGTCACACGAACGATTGCACCAACGGAGGGAATTGCACCATATTGAAGCGGTCAATGGGGCGAATTTTATTCAGAGTTGAGTGGGTCAGAGCTGCTTACAGTTATCCAGATGCTTAAACACAAAAAGCCCAGGAAATGAATCACTGGGCGTTCTTTAGATATGTAACGTGTTAGCGTTACAAGTTCGGGCCTGTTGAAGGGTTTTGCGGTAAGTTTTGACTCAAACGCTGCATACCTTGATACATACGAATAAACCAAACCACTATCGCAACACCACCGAATAACACGCCTACATACGGAATGTAGTAAGCAATGTCATCGATAATATGGTTTTGATACCAGTAATCGTTCACACCGATTAACACGCCATTAGAGGTCGCTACCGTTACAATAAGCACCACAAAGAACGTCAGGTTCAAGAAGAACGAGCGAATCAAGCCGTAGTAATGGGTATCCACTACTTCGCCGTCTTCGCCTTTATCTAAACGATAGCCCGCGTAGATGATGGCAACCACACCAGAGAGAAGGCAAGTAAATGGCGTAAAGCAGCTTAGTATGTAAGCGACCCAAATACCTTTATGAGGTTTGTTCATTCTTATTCACCCCTTCCGTTTTCTCTGTTGCTGCGTTTGCGCTTTGTTCAACGCCGTTTTTCTCTTGTTCCATCACTTCTTTGTACCAAAGGTCATGGTGCTCTTTAGCCCAAGTCTCATCAACTTCACCGGTTACCATGCCTTCTAGTGCGCCTTCCATACCGAATAAGCCGATGTAGATGTGGAACACGAAACCACAAATAAGGATCAGAGCCGCCAACATGTGAACGAGGTTTGAAAGTTCCATATCACGACGGGTTTGACCAAAAATTGGGAAGTCCAATACCAAGCCACTAAACGCAACCACAGTACCCACCACAATCAGAAGCCAAAACAGCGCTTTTTCACCCGCGTTCGAGAATTCTGCCGATGGATGAGAACCTTTATGCTTGCCAACCATGCCACCCAGTTTCATGAACCACTGGAGATCGACCATCTTGAAGATAGACTTGCGCCACCACTTGATCAGTACGCACATCAATAACACATAGAAGATCGGGCCAATGTAGTTATGGTATTGCTTAGCCAGTAGAACAATGAAGCCCCATAGATCCGTTGGGACATAAGGTTTCAAGAAGTGTTTACCGTAAACCAACATCAAACCACTGAACGCCAGTGTTAAGAAGGTAAACGCCATGCTCCAGTGCAATGCACGATCAAGTCGAGACCAACGTTTGATCTTACGGCCTGTTCTTGGTGCGCTTAGCATTAACGGGCCAATCACAACGTACATCAAAGTCACAAAAGCAATACTGCCAAAGATAGCGACAGCACCGGCTGGTGACATCCACTTCTCTTTCAATATGTACCACGTTTGACCTGGAGCACTAATCAACACACCGTGCTCAGCCGATTGAGAGGTCGTGTAACCTTCCTCACCATTTCTTACTTGTCGCCAAAAATCAGCGCCAGCAAGTTGTGTGATTTCTCTTTCAGCAGAGCTCGATTGAGTTTGTGATGAGTTCGTCTCAGATGCATGACTCAAAGGAGACAGCATTGTTAGTGCTGCCAACATCGGCAACACTACAAGGAAGAGACGCTTAAACATTGTAAGCATATGTCTCTCCTAACTAGCTCTTCATCGCATCGTAAGAAAGGTCGTTGCCGTCTGTCCAACCGGCACCTTTCGCACCGCGTTCTACAACACGCTGACGGAAAATATCAGAGACTTGCTCAGCATCACCGGCAAGCAGCGCTTTTGTCGAACAAAGCGAAGCACACATTGGTAGCTTACCTTCAGCAATACGGTTCGCACCGTATTTTTGGCGTTCTTCAACAGAACCTGGCTCTGTTTCAGGGCCGCCAGCGCAGAAGGTACATTTGTCCATTTTACCGCGCTCACCAAACGCTTCCTGTTTAGGGAATTGAGGTGCGCCAAACGGACAAGCAAACAAGCAGTAACCACAACCGATACACAGGTCTTTATTGTGAAGCACGATGCCGTCTTCTGTATGTTCAAAACAGTCTGCTGGGCAAACTGCCATACAAGGTGCATCAGTACAGTGCATACATGCTACTGAGATAGAGTTTTCACCCGGCTCACCATCGTTCAGTGTCACAACGCGGCGACGTTGAATACCCCATTCCAGAGCATCGTCATTTTCATTCTTACATGCAGTGACACAACCGTTACATTCGATACAACGTTTGGTGTCACAAAGAAATTTCATTCTAGCCATTTTAAGACTCCTTACGCTTTACGAATATTACAAAGGGTTACTTTCGTTTCCTGCATCAACGTGACAGGGTCGTAACCATATGTGGTTGCTGTGTTAGCAGCTTCACCAATAACGTAAGGATCCGTGCCTTCTGGGTATTTAGAACGCAAATCTTCGCCTTGGAACTTACCACCGAAGTGGAATGGGATGAACGCCAGCCCCGGTTTCACACGACGTGTGACCATCGCTTTCACCTTAATACGACCTTTTTCTGCGCCCTCTACCCAAACATCGTCACCGTCTTTGAAGCCGATGTCGTTTGCGTCTTTTGGGTTCACTTCAACAAACATCTCTTGTTGCAGTTCTGCTAACCAAGGGTTAGAACGAGTCTCGTCACCACCACCTTCGTATTCAACCAGACGACCAGAAGTCAGGATAATCGGGTATTCACCAGATTTGTCTTGCTCTTGAATCGACTTGTAAAGCGTAGGTACACGGAAAATAGCTTCTTTGTCGTCCCAAGTTGGGTAATCAGCGACTAGGTCGCGACGTGGTGTGTAAAGTGGCTCACGGTGTAGTGGCACTCTGTCTGGGAATGTCCAAACAATCGCACGCGCTTTCGCATTACCAAACGGAATACAACCGTGCTTGATAGCCACACGTTGGATGCCACCAGAAACGTCGGTCTTCCAGTTTTTACCTTCAGCAGAGGCTTTCTCTTCTACCGTTAGGTCATCCCACCAACCAAGTTGCTTCAGAAGTTTGTCACTGAATTCTGGGTAACCGTCTTTGATTTCGCTGCCTTTTGAGTAACTGTCTTCAGCCAGTAGGCTTTGACCTTCGAACTCCACACCGAAACGAGTACGGAAGTTACCGCCGCCCTCTGCAACAGGCTTAGACGTATCGTAAAGGATATGTGTGCCTGGGTGTTTCATCTCTGGGTTGCCCCAACATGGCCAAGGAAGACCGTAAGTCTCACCGTTCGCAGGGCCACCTTCTGCAGCAAGCGTTGTTTTGTGGAATGTGTGCCAGTTTTGTTGGTGCTCTTTCAAACGCTCTGGGCTTTGACCTGTGTAACCGATCGTCCACATACCTTTGTTGAATTCACGAGTAATGTCTTCAATCAATGGTTGGTTGTTCTCAACACGGATGTTTTTGAACAGTTGATCAGAGAAACCAAGCTTCTTAGAAAGAAGGTACATGATTTCATGGTCAGGCTTAGATTCGAACAGAGGATCTACTACCTTGTCACGCCACTGTAGAGAACGGTTTGATGCAGTTACACTGCCGTAGGTTTCAAATTGAGTAGTCGCTGGAAGCAGGTAAACGCCGTCAGTACGATCGTTCATTACCGCTGCAACCGTTGGGTATGGGTCAACAATCACCATCATATCCAGCTTCTGCATCGCCTTCTTCATCTCAGGACCACGAGTCTGAGAGTTTACTGCGTGACCCCAGTAGAACATCGCGCGGATGTTTTCGCGTTGACGAATCTTGTCTTTGTCTTCAAGTACACCATCAACCCAACGAGACACAGGAATACCTGCACTGTTCATTGGTTTTTGACCACCGTAAGCGTTGTCGTCGAAACGGCCTTTTACCCAGTCAAAATCGATGTCCCAAACTTTAGACCAGTGACGCCAAGAACCTTCAGACAAGCCGTAGTAGCCCGGTAGTGTGTCAGACAGTACGCCAAGGTCAGTTGCGCCTTGTACGTTATCGTGTCCACGGAAAATGTTTGCACCGCCACCTGATTTACCGATGTTACCTAGCGCAAGCTCAAGTACACAGTAAGCACGTGTGTTGTTGTTACCCGTAGTATGTTGAGTACCACCCATACACCAAACAATACAACCCGGACGGTTTTCAGACAGTAGTTTCGCAGTTTGGTAAACGTCTTCTTCGCTTACGCCAGTCACACGTTCAACTTCTGCTGGGTTCCACTTCGCCACTTCTTCACGGATTTCTTCCATGCCGAATACACGTTGGCGAATGAACTCTTTGTCTTCCCATTTATTAGCAAAGACATGCCATAAGATGCCCCAAATGAAGGCAACATCTGAACCAGGGCGCAATGATACGTAATGATCCGATTTCGCAGCGGTACGTGTACGACGAGGATCCGCAACCACGATCTTACAGTTGTTCTTCTCTTTCGCGATCAAGATGTGCTGCATCGCTACTGGGTGAGCTTCTGCTGGGTTTGAGCCAATGAACAGCATCGATTTACAGTTGTGCATGTCATTGAACGAGTTTGTCATTGCACCGTAACCCCAAGTGTTTGCAACACCGGCTACTGTGGTTGAGTGACAAATTCGCGCTTGGTGGTCAACGTTGTTGGTGCCCCAAAGCGACGCCATCTTACGGAATGCGTAAGCTTGCTCGTTACTGTGTTTTGCACTGCCTAGGAAGTAAACCGAATCAGGGCCAGATTCTTTACGAAGCTCTAGCGCTTTGTTACCGATTTCTTCAATCGCTTGTTCCCAAGAAAGCTTCTTCCACTTACCGCCTTCCAATTTCATTGGGTACTTAAGACGACGTTCACCGTGGCCATGCTCACGCAGTGCAGCACCTTTTGCACAGTGTCCACCAGCGTTAAATGGGTGATCGAATGCAGGTTCTTGACCTGTCCATACGCCATTTTGAACTTCAGCGTAGATACCACAACCCACAGAACAGTGAGAACAGATAGTACGTTTCACTTCTGTTTTCGCTTCTGGGTCGACTGATTTAGCCTGTGCTTTCTTCATCATGCCCGGTGCGAAAAGACTTGCGCCTACAACCGCGCCACCAGCAGCAAGTGAAGTGTTTTTCATGAAGGCGCGACGAGACACACCTAGCTGATTGGTTTCTTTGCTCACACTATCGGAGCGTTTGACAAGTTTCATCCGTTATCTCCTAAAGTGTGTCGTAGTAATCGCGAATATGTTGCGTTTCGCGATAGCCCGTCTTCTTCACGTCTTTTTCAGGCATTTCAATCGTTTCTGAAGCGGTTGCCACTTTAGTTGTTCCAGCGACAACGGCACCAGCAACGGCTGCAGTCGTTAAACCTTTGAGTAAGTCTCTACGGCTTGTATCTATTTCTTTATTATCTTTCATCATTGCTTCCTTACCTTGCGGTAGATCTTTTTGGAGGCTTCATGCCCCTCTATCGATATAATCGCGTACTGCTCGATTACTCGTAATCAGTGACGTTTTTCACATCAATCTTTAATTTATGTTTACTGCTTTTTGTATTAACGCTAAAACGCACTTGCTCTAACGTTAGGAATGCTTCACACAGCTGAGCTGCCGATTTGTAGAAGTTCGCACTCTCTGCGGCTTCAAGTTGACGCGTAAAAGAGTTAAACCAAGGCCCGATATGTTTATTGAAAACGGCTTGTTGTAGCGCGTCTTCTTCATCGGTTAGCATCGCCATGACTTCACAGAGAGCCGCGATATGATCTTCAGGCTCTTTAACCTGCTCATCACGCTCAATGCCAAGCAATTCAAGATCGTGACGGATCTCAGCTAATGGTTTTTCCATCATCGATCCTGTTCTGTGCCAAGAACCGAATGGAACCACTTCCCCACGACCAATGCCGATGAACAAGTCTTGATATTCGTCTTCTAATGCTTCTTGATTTGATTCGGTTGCCGCTTGTTTAATAGCAATCCAAGCCTTTTGCATCGCGCTTTCAGACGCTTCAATGTCTAGCGTCTTTAGGAAATTAATCACCTCTTCAGAAGGTGCGCTACGAAAAAGTGCAGAAAGAACCAGATATATTTCAGTTCTTAGTGTTTGTTCTTGCTTTAATTCTTTTGCGAGCTCAGGTTCTTGTGCTTGATCTAAATGAGTATCCAAGGCCAACTCCTAGTATTTCAATTGTTTCAATGGGTCTTGAGCCATTGAATCGAACATGTCCACCACACGACAGTCTTCACACATCGCAATACGATTAATTGCTGTCTCATCTGAGAAATGAGAGTGACCGCGTAACTTATTCTGTAGCATGTCAATCATAGACTGTGGTGCGAATGGCTTATGACAACGTACACATTCCGCTGCTTTCTCTTCATGAATCACAACCGCTTGTTGACGTTCTTCTTTCACCCAATTCATTCGAGGAGTCAGAGTGAGAACATTCTCAGGACACGCCTTTTCACATAGGCCACATTGAATACAATCTTGTTCGACGGAGATGCGCCGTCGGTATGCAGAGCACGTGTTGGACACACAGCCACACAACTCATGCACAAGGTACAATCTTTGCTTTCACACGAAACCGTGCCGTATGGCGCATTCGAAGGAAGCTCAACAATGTTTTCAACTGGAATACGAGACGAAGACATCGCATCAAGTGCTGTGAACAAACGTTGACGCTTATTGCCTTGAAGATCGCCAAGTGCAAGGTCGAATGAATCCACACACAGTGTCGGAGGACCTTCGCGAAGCGATTCTAGATAAAGGATATCGATGGTTTCTTTTGGGATACCAATTTGGTCTAGCAGTTCTTGAGCGATCCCGACTTCGTTATTCAGAACACGAATGATGGTTTCTGGCATAAAGCGAGAAGCTGCAAACAGAACCTGAGTGGCGCCGTTAACTAAAGCTGCAAACCAAGTATCGATACCGATAGAAGGCAATTCTTCGACAACAATCGGAATCACGTTATCTGGCAGCGCTTTAAGTGCCATTACATTGTAGGTTTCATGACGTGAGCTACAGATAAGCACGATAGGATCTAGACCGCCCGCTTGCTCGTAATTCGCTAGCGTACGTTCAATGAACTTTTGAGTATCGTCAGGATTTGGAAGCGCGTAGGTAATGGCTTCGGTAGGACAGCTTGTTGCACAAGTTCCGACACCTTGACATAGGTAAGGGTTAATCTCGATCTTGTGACCCGTCTTGTCCGATCCTTCACTTGATAGTGCACCAGCAGGACAAGCGTCAACACAACGCTCACAGCCTTTAACGCCACGTGAACTGTGCGCACATAGGTCTGTGTCTAAACGGAAGAATTTAGGCTTATCAAATGTCCCCATTAACGTTGGAATCTCTTCTAACGCTTCAGCCAGTTTGGGATAGCCGCGCCCGACTGGGTAATAACCAGGAACAGGCACTTCTTCTGTCATGCAGCTATTTAGGCAAAGGTCTAAAACCACATCGAAACAATCGTGATTAATGGCCACTTTGGCGAGATTGCTCGATGTGCCTTTACTCTCAATCAGAACTTCAAACGTGCCAAGGAAACCGGATACTTGAACCGCGTTCGCGAAGTACAATTCTGGGTTTGTTCCCTTTTCGCCATCTGTCGATAATAAAGTTAGGCTCGTTAACTGAGGTAATTGCGCAGCCGCACTCTCAATGATCTTTGTTGGACCAATAATGAGTGTGTTTCCCCCGCTCTCATAACTGACTGTCGGTGGAATTAGGTTTGTTAACTCAACTGTATTTTCAAATGCATACAGTCTTGCTTTAGCGTTATTTGAAGTTGCTTGTTCTAATAATTGTTTAAGCATTGCTCAGTTCCATCTTTGGACATGGATAATCTGTTCAACCTTCATTGTAGTTAGCGTTAGAGAACTTGCTGAGTAATCAGTTAACAGCTAATTGTTTCGTTAGCTATTCATTATCCATTCAACCTTACTCAAGCTATCTACAAAAAAGTCGATAGTGAACGTTATTTAGCAAGTGCCATGCCAAATTAATAATTCATTATTTTCAATGAATTAGTGTAATTCTGAGTCTCTTTAGAAAATAAAAAAGCCGCTTGGGACATTTTGTCGCAAGCGGCTCATTGAGTGTTTAGTCAAAATGTACCTATTCTTTGTGTGGTATATTTTGTCCCACCTCTTTTAGGTCATCTTCGATTGTCTCAGTATCACCATTGTCAGATACTGTGTTTTTATACAGTTCCTTTTCTTCCCCGGCAATTTCGCCACTTTCGCTAAGTTCTGATTCGGTCTTTTCCGCTTCATTAATAGAGTCATCAAGCTCATTAATTACAGTTTCTTCCTCATTATCAGTAACTTGCTCGGTATCGCTTGGTGCTTCCTCTTCTGTCTTGTCTTTTACCCAATCACGTAATGTTTCTGCGACGCCTTCAGAAAGAGACTTCAAGTTACTGTAATCGTCATCATAATCGTCTAAACCATCACGGACGTTAAACTCTTCTGAGAGGAACAATTTACGCAATGCGGCCTTTTTTACGCTTTCTGAGGCTTCCGACACTAATAGTTGAGCAACAGACAAGTCCTCAGCCGATTCTGATGCCGTATCTTGGGATTCAACAGCATGAGCTTCTTCATCGTTTTCTAAAGCATCACTTTCTAAAGGCTGAGGTGCTTCTGCGGCAGCAGCAGGTGAAAGATCAGTAGATAGAATCTCAGAAGATACAGAATCGGAGGAGGTAAGTTCTATTTCTTCCAGTGTTTGCTCTGCTTCAAAAGGCTCATCTGTGGACTCATCAAGCTTTCGTTGAGACCAACGGCTAAAAAAGTTAGTTGCCATTTGATCTGCCCACCCCTTTACGTTTCTTGCGCCTTGCTTCTAATAACTCGCCATGACGACCAATGAATGCTTCCATCCAAGCTTGTACAGGCAGAGGCATGTCGTAAGACAGCACTTGGTTGTCTCCGTCCATGTATTGCCCAGCAACGGTTTGAGAAGCTGTTAGCAATTGAATGATTGGCTTAACACCTGAATCAACATTATCCATCACTAAGAAAAGCTTCGGTTGCTGAGAGCTTAAATTGAATCGGTAGTCAGTACGTTCGTCTTTGTGTAACTGAAGTAAACACACGTCTTGCGTATCGTCTTCTGGTGACAGTTCAAACCCAGTTAATTCCCATTGCGTGGTTACCCAGATACCTGTTTTGATCTCTTTCTCTATTCTTTGGACACCTATTGGCCAAGTTGCTTCTGTTTTTTGATATTGTTCTTTGTATTCTTTTATCTCAGACATACTTCACCCAATTGATTTTCTTTGGTCTGAATGCACGTAGGACATTTTGTACTGAGCGCAATCATATACCCCTACATAGCAATAAACACGCCAATACACGATAACTTTCACTATCCTACATAATGCCTTTCATTAGTCAGTTAACCCTATAACGTTAGCCGATACTCGTAAGTTCAGACAGCTCCCCCGGCGAACTCTCTTATTTTGCGCTATTTTCATCGAATGCTTCATGTTTTTTGGAATCCCCGTTATTTTGGAATGAGAATTGCTAAATGCTTGAGTTAAAGTAAAACTAAGACTGAATAAATTACAGCGAACAAATGTATTCTACAGAGTCATAGGATGGCTCTTGTGACTTCTTACCTCATAACATCGCTGTCTCATTAAGTAGGACATGACTGTGGTAAAACCAAACATAATAAAAACCAGTGAAAACCCACTTCAGACCATCGAAGTTGAAGTGTTTGATGAATATGGCGAAAAGCTAACGAAACAAATCGCGTGCGAGCGCCCTCTTACCGTTATGTTGAACTGGAAAGAGATAGTCACGCTGATGACATTAGGCTCACGTCCTGAAGCGTTAGTGTTAGGCTATTTGAAGAACCAAAGCTTCCTTTCTGATCCTGAAGCGGTTGAATCTATCATCATCGATTGGGAAACCAGCTCTGCTGCGGTTATCACCAAAGAAGACACGAGCCAACTTGAGCAAGCACTTAAGAAGAAGACAGTGACCTCTGGCTGCGGTCAGGGCACCATGTTTGGTAACGTAATGAAGCAATTGGAAGATTACCAAGTGCCTCAAACCAAGATTAAGCAATCTGAAATCTATACGGCTTTAGAAGCGTTGACTCATTACAACGACACGTACAAGAAAGCGGGTGCAGTTCATGGTTGCGCAGTTTGCAAAGACGACAAGGTGCTATCGTTTGTTGAAGATGTAGGCCGACATAACGCGGTAGATACCCTGGCCGGTGAGATGTGGCTTAACAAAGAAGATGGCGCAGATAAGATTTTCTACACCACTGGTCGTCTAACCTCTGAAATGGTCATCAAAGTGGCGCAAATGGGTATTCCTGTTCTGCTATCACGCTCTGGCGTTACACAGATGGGCTTAGATTTGGCTCAGCAATTTGGCATCACGACCATTGCTCGCGCTAAAGGCCTTCGTTTCCAAGTGTTTACTGGCGCAGAAAAGATTGAATTCGATGTAAAAGGTGAATAATCAGCAGGTGAACAAAAAGCGTAAGTTCGATTTGGTGGTGCACTAACAGTTTCTAATTGTAAAGTTCTGATGAGTTCTGATGTAAAGAGTTAGTGGCTCACAAGAGATAAATACAAAAACGCCGTCATGCTTTTCAGTCTGACGGCGTTTTTAGTTGAAAGCTTAATTCTCAACCTATTGAGTTGGAAGTTAAGGCTAACTTAAAACTTAACCACGTGCTTTCAAGAACTCAGCGTAAGTACCGCGGAAGTCGTTGATCTTGCCGTCTTTGATCTCAAGGATACGAGTTGCTAGCGAGTCTACGAATACGCGGTCGTGAGATACGAAGAACAATGTGCCTTTGTAGTTCTCAAGAGCCAAGTTAAGCGCTTCGATAGATTCCATATCCATGTGGTTCGTTGGTTCATCCATAAGTAGGATGTTTGGTTTGTGCATCATGATCTTGCCAAGAAGCATACGACCTTGCTCACCACCAGAGATAACCTTTACAGACTTCTTGATATCATCTTGACCAAACAGCATACGACCAAGGAAGCCACGGACAACTTGCTCGTCTTCACCTTCTTGACGCCATTGGCTCATCCAGTCAAACAGGTTCATGTCTGTCTCGAAGTCATGTGCATGATCTTGAGCATAGTAACCAATGTTTGAGTTTTCAGACCACTTGTATTCACCAGTGCGAGGTTCCAAAGCGCCTGCTAGTGTGTTGAGTAACGTTGTTTTACCCACACCGTTCTCACCAATAATAGCAACACGCTCGCCTACTTCGAAAATCGCATCGAACTTGCTGTAAAGGTCTTCTTCAAAACCTTGAGATAGGTTTTCAACCACAAGTGCGTTACGGAATAGCTCTTTAGACTGTTCGAAACGGATGAACGGGTTTTGACGGCTAGACGCTTTAACTTCGTCTAGTTGAATTTTGTCGATCTGTTTAGCACGAGATGTCGCTTGTTTCGCTTTAGATGCGTTAGCTGAGAAACGAGAAACGAACGTTTGTAGTTCAGCGATTTGTGCTTTCTTCTTCGCATTATCAGAAAGTAGACGCTCACGAGCTTGTGTCGCTGCTGTCATGTACTCATCGTAGTTACCAGGGTAAAGACGAAGCTCACCGTAATCAAGATCAGCCATGTGTGTACAAACTGAGTTTAAGAAGTGACGGTCGTGCGAAATGATGATCATTGTGCAGTTACGTTGGTTTAGCGTATCTTCCAACCACTTAATCGTGTCCATATCCAAGTTGTTCGTTGGTTCGTCAAGAAGCATGATATGCGGGTCTGCAAACAGTACTTGAGACAATAGAACACGAAGTTTCCAACCCGGTGCTACTTCGCTCATTAGGCCGAAGTGCATTGATTCTTCAATACCTACAGCAAGAAGAAGCTCACCTGCTTTTGCTTCAGCCATGTAACCGTCCATTTCAGCAAACTGAACTTCAAGATCAGCTACCTTCATGCCATCTTCTTCGCTCATTTCTGGAAGCGAGTAGATACGGTCACGTTCTTGTTTGATAGCCCAAAGCTCTTTGTGACCCATGATAACCGTATCGATTACCGTGAATTCTTCGTAAGCAAATTGGTCTTGGTTTAGCTTCGCAACGCGCTCATTTGGATCGTAGCTTACGTTACCTGCACTTGGCTCAAGTTCACCAGATAGGATCTTCATGAACGTCGATTTACCACAGCCATTCGCGCCGATTAAACCGTAACGGTTACCCTCGCCGAACTTAACTGAAATATTTTCGAAAAGTGGCTTAGCACCGAATTGTTGAGTGATATTTGCTGTGGAGATCAATGCATTTACCTTTTTAATGTGAAAAACGCCGCAACGTTACTTGTTCAAGGGTTTAACTGCAAGCCTTGATTGTAATTACCCGCCATTAATTGAGCATAACCTAGTCAAATTATAATTTGAGTTAACTCACACTTCTTATTCTCTAACTTACTGCGAAAAACGTTGTCCTTCAGAAACAATAAAATAAAGAACGATAACCAATATTGGGGATTATATGCCCTCTACAATGATCAAATTCTCATGGTCGAATATATAGCACGGTAAGCTATTTAAAAACTTCTTTGATATCAGTAACACGCGACATAGCAAGGCGCTCAAATACTAACCTGAATCCTGACAACGTCATGAGCATGATGAAAGAAACAAGAATAAAGTACTTATCCCCAAACGGCGTTAGATTTCACAAAATAAGGTTAACTAACTATAGTATTCCTAACCTCATAATTTTAAGAGACTTTTTATGCGTTCATTATTGCGCTTCTTATTACTCACATTAGCCCTGCTCTCTTGGTCTGTTAATGCCAACTTGGAATATGACGTGCAATTACAACCTGAGGTGTCGGAGGTTGTTCAAAATCTGGCTAAACGAATCGATGTACTGCCTGACCCTTTGTTTATGGACGAATCGGATAAACGTAAAGTCAGTATCTTGCTTGCTGACGTAATACGAATTCAAAACCAACAAATCGAAACGTTTGAACGACAGCTCAAAACATATCGAGACAAGGCCGATTCAGACCAGTGGTTCTTTGTTGAATCGAGTTACTTAACATTAAAAAGTTTGAACGTCAGTAAACAGAGCCTCTTAGAGCAAACAACGAACGCGAACAGAGAGCGCTTAACGGGTTTTGGGCCTTATGGCGTAACCCAATTTAAGCAGGAATGGCAGCTAACTCAACTTAATATCGAGTACTTGGTGTATTTACAAACTCGTAGCTTCAACGCTTTGATTACAGAGATCTTCATTTCACCGGTCCCAGTTATTTGGGCTTCATTGAAGGTATTGTTTATCTATTTCTGTTTAGTCTGGTGGTTATCAAACAGCACGCGTCTTACCGAATTGTTCCGAGTTAATATTTTGGAAGCCAAGCAGAACCCTCCTTTTTTGGTCCGTTTGGTTTGGTATATCAGCCGTGCCCATCGTGCGATAGCGTGGTTAATTGCTATCACTATCTCATTGCGAGTGCTCTCCAGTTTACCTAGCCTACAGCACTTGATCTTCCTAGAGATCTTTACGTGGTGGATACTTGGTGGTTCGATCGCGATTAGCTTTATCCTCGAATTTGCTTATCGTATGAGTCGAACTTCAAACCAAGAAGTTGTTGCACTACGTTTGTCTACTATCCGACGTTATGTATGGAGTTTTATTGTCGCGGGCGTCATCCTTCAGATATCGATTAAAACTCTTGGTAAAGGTACTATTTACAGCTGGATCTACAGTGCTCTGTTCGTATGGTTTGTACTGGTCACTATATCTGTTCTACGACTATGGCGTTCAAAGGTATTTGACGCTCTTTCGCATATTTCAGAAAGACCGGTATGGGTAAACTGGGCGGTTAACCGCAAAGACACTTTCCTACTTAATATAATAGCCACAGTACTGGGGATTATATGGTTGGGTATCTACAACTGTCAGCATCGCATTATGGTTCTGCTTTCTAATTACACACTGTTTAGCCAAGCGTTGGCTTACCTATTTAGAATCGAAGTGGCAAAGCAATCTGACCTTGATAAAAGCCAGCAAAACTTAGTACGAATCAAAGGCGACCAAACTTTTGAATACATACTTCCGGGCTCGATCGACAGCACACTAATAGATTACGCTGGTGACGAAGTGAAACAATTGTCTCGTTACCTCATGTCGGACAGCCCTGCTATCTGTATCGTGTCTGGTGAGCGTGGCATTGGGTCAACAACTCTGCTTTATACTTTACTGCACAAGGTTTCTAATGCTGAACCCCTTTACGTCAGTTGCCCTTATGCCGGATATCAAGAGTTTCTATGTCACCTCGCCATGAGTATTGGTTTGGACGAAGACGCTACAGAAATTCAAATCTTGGCACATTTAAGGAAAAGCGAAACGACTTACTTGATCGCAATTGATAATGCTCAGAGGCTGGTTAAACCAATGGTCGGAGGCTTATCTGATCTTATCCGTTTAACTAATTTATTACGTCGTTCTAAAAAGAATCACCGTGTAGTGATGTCGATTGCAAAGTCTAGTTGGCGCTTTGTTGATAGAGCGCGTGGTGAACGCTTGTTGTTTGATTTGGTTTGCTTTCTGCCACGTTGGACAGAGAAACAAATCGGTGATCTACTGACAAGCCGCATTAATACCGAGTTAGAAAAGCCGCTGTCGTTTGATGGCTTGGTCGTTCCCAAACAGTGGGATCAAGATGACATGACAGAAGAAGAGCGCGCTCGCCAAGGTTTCTATCGGATCTTATGGCACTACTCAGATGGCAACCCTACTGTCGCCTTGCGTTTCTTCCGTTTCTCTCTAAATCGGAATAAAGAGACGGATCAAGCTGTAGTGAGATTGTTTCATGTGCCAGAAGCGCAAGAGCTCGAAAACATGCCTAAACCTATGTTGGCTGTGTTGCGCTCTATTGTGCAGTTAGAAATCGCGTCTCCTGAAGTGCTGTCTGACTGTACTCAATTGAGTATCGCTGAAATTACTGGGGTTTTGCGTTACTTCGAGAGCCGTGGTTACATTGGTTGGAATGAAGATAAGGCAAAGATTTCAGATCACTGGTTCCGGCACATTACCAACGTCCTCGACCGTCAACATTTATTGGTGAAGTAAAATGAAGAAGTTATTTGTCCTATTACTTGTTGGCCTAGCAACGGCGGTCAGTTTTCCGATCTACGCAACGGAAGAGTTAGCTAACGTAGAAAACATTTCGAAGATAGCTAGCTTAGTACGATGGAGCGGCGTGTTCTTTTCCATGATCGTGATAGCAGCGATGTGGTTATTGCTTAAATTCATCAATTCGTTGGTGACCAGCTTTGGTAGCCAATTCGTGCAATATAGAATGTTGTTGCAAAAGCTGCAGTCGTTTACTCAGTTCTTCATTTACGTAAGTACAGGGCTTATCGTATTCATGATGAGTTTTCGAATCAACGACCAAATACTGGCTCTGATTGGGGGCACCCTCGCCGTGTCGGTTGGCTTCGCACTTAAAGATTTGGCGGCATCTTTCATCGCTGGCATCACGGTGATGATTGATAGACCGTTCCAGGTTGGTGATCGTGTTACGTTTGAGGGCAACTACGGGGATATCATTACTATCGGTTTACGCTCTGTAAGGATGAGAACTTTAAACGACGACATCATTACGATTCCAAACAACAAGTTCTTGAATGAAGTGACCACCAGTGGAAACTATGGCGCGTTGGATATGCAAGTGGTGATTCCGTTTTATGTTGGGATGAATGAAGACATCACTCTCGCCCGTGATTTGATTCAAGAGGCTGCTTCTTCAAGCCGCTACATTCACTTACCAAAGCCGGTGACGGTTCTTGTTAAACAGACGATTACTGACAACTACCTAGCGATACAGTTAACGTGTAAGGCTTATGTTGTGGATACGGCGTATGAGAAGTTGTTCGAGACAGACATTACCCTTCGAGTAATGAAAGAGTTTAAAAAGCACAACATTAATCCACCGCAAATTTCAGTGGCAGCGCATTAATCAAGATTGGTTTCAGATTTAGCTTTCTATCTAGCTATATAGCCATTTAGTTATTAACGAACGAAAACACCTCCGAACTATCTCAAGTGCGGAGGTGTTTTTATGAGATTGCTAGGTGTGGAAAGATTAGAGTCGTTGGATTTACACCTTAAAGTACTTCAACTGGTCAGTAAGATGTTCTGTGGTGTTGGCCATTTTCTGGCTGTCTTCTGCGAGTGATTGTGACGCTTGGAGAACTTCGTTAGCCGCTAAATGAATACCGGTGACATTTTCACTCATTTCCGTCGCAACGGTGCTCTGTTGCTCCGACGCTGCAGCAATCTGTGCCACCATGTCATTAGCGTTATGAAGCTCATTAACAATCACATCAAGCTGCTGACGAGTTTCGTTAGAGGCAACGACACTATGATCGACTTTCTCATTACTGCTTTGCATCGCTTTAAAGGTACGCTCTGCTTGCTGAGTCAGCTTCTCAATCGTCGCCTGTACTTCATTGGTTGAGTTCTGAGTACGGCTCGCTAGGTTACGTACTTCGTCTGCCACTACGGCGAACCCTCGCCCTTGTTCTCCAGCCCGTGCAGCCTCTATTGCTGCGTTAAGCGCAAGCAAATTAGTTTGTTCTGATACATCACGTATCACACTCACCACTTGGCTTATCTCAGTTACGCCTGATTGCAGATCTCTCACTAGGTCGTTTGCTGTCGAAATATTCTCTGAAACCTGAGATATCGTCTCAGACGTCACTTGCATGTTCTTGTCATTTTGGTTTGCATGACCGACCACTTTATTGGTGCTCTCGGCGGTATTTTCTGCATTAACCGCGACATCAGAAATGGTAGCGCTCATCTCGGTCATTGCGGTAGACAATAACTCAAGCTGTGCGTGTTGCGAGTTCACACTGGTTGCGGCTTCTTCACTGGCTTGCGCGATGTGACTTGCCATGTTGCTGGATAAATCCGCCGATTCATTGGCAGTGCGAAGCGTGCTTTGTAGTTTTTCGAGCATGGTATCAATTTGATGACTCATATCACCTAACTCATCTTTGCGCGTCATATTCATACGCACGCGAAGATCACCGTCTGCAATCTTATGGGTGTTATCAATCAGCTTGTTAAGTGGGATGAGTATATTATTTGAAATCGCATATCCCATCGCAAACAACAGACCCGATAAAACAACGGCAACCACCCCCTCTTTAATGGCTAACGCATAGAAGGCTTCTTGAATGTCCGAGACTAAGATTCCAGAGCCCACAATCCAGTTCCATTCTGGGAATAGTTGAACGTACGAAATCTTGTCTTTCAATTCCCCTTGAGGGCTCATCCATTGGTAATCGAGAAAACCTTTCTTTTCTAGGTTTCGAGAAATAGTCACCATCTCGCGCCAATGCTGTTTACCCGCGCCGTCTTTCAAGTTTCCGGCATTGGTGCCATTCAGCTCTGGCTTTAATGGGTGGTTAATGATGTTGAGTTGCTGGTTTAAAATCCAAAAATAGTTGGTGTTGTCATAGCGAAGCGTTTCAAGGGCTTGTAGGGCTTGTTTCTTCGCCACCTCTTCGCCAAGAACATTACGTTGGTCATAATAGTGTTGAGCTAAGCTGACCGCTGTTTCGACTTGAGCACTGAGTTTATCTTGTCGCTCTTGCATGGAGCTTTCACGTTGCTGGATTAAATTAAAGGTCGACGCCATTCCCAATAGAACAACCGATAAAACGACGATGGATGCGAGCTTCGATTTGATGGATAGATTACTTAATTTCATAGCTGACTGACTTTATTATCTTTTTTGATTATGAATTTTGGAGCAAGGTATCAAAAAGTCGCGCAGCTAAGTTGATATGCATCAAGTGATGCATATATACACTGTGTTACATAATCAAAAAGAGGTGCCCGTCAAACAGGCAGAGGTTGAGATTTGGCTGGCGATAGATTAGAAATGCGGAATTTTCGTGCTTGGGCTAAAACGTTCGTGTAATAGCCCAAGCGCGTTAGAAATATTATCGGGTAATAATATCAGTGAATTGGTTCTTAGAACTTATAGATTTGATACTAGTAGCAATTGAGGCGTGGCTTTTTGTTGAAGATAGATACTAAAACGGCTCCCTTTACCCACTTTCGATTCAACACGTATCTCACCGCCAGTTTGGCTCAAGATACTTTGAGAAACGGATAAACCTAAGCCCGTACCGTCGCGTTTGGTGGTGTAAAAAGGCGAGAAGATGCGTTTCAGTTGTTCTTCATTGATACCACAACCTTCATCTTCCACATGAACAATCGCCCCATGAGACACGCCATTTTCAAGCCAGTCTTCACTTGAGATAGTCAATGTGCCCTGTCCGTCCATGGCATGAATGGCATTCATCTGGAGGTTAACCAGAATTTGTAGCAATTGGTTGCGGTTCACTTCCACTGAGGTTTTAGCATTCAGTTGTGATACGTACACTATGCCTTTCTTCTTAGCACCCGTTTTTACAAGCGTAATGCTCTCATCAACGATTGGGTTGATGTGTTGCCAAGTTATCTCATCTTGTACACCGCCGTGTCGGCTGTATTGAAGCAGGCTTCGGGTGATGTTTCGGATACGATCAATCTGCTCCATGATGGCGTGGACTTCTTCTTCTACGCGGCTCACTTCGTCACCGAGTTCAAACTTCATCAATTCGACGTTGCCAAGAATCACCGCCGTCGGGTTGTTGATCTCATGGGCAATGCCCGCGGTTAACTCACCTAGCGCGGCTAATTTTTCATTGACCACCAGCTTATCTCTGGCTTGATTAAGTAGTTTGATGTGCAGTTCAAGCTCTTCAGTTTTCTCTTTTAAGCTCGCCGTACGTGAGTGAACCTTACATTCGAGTTCTGAAGCGGCTTGTTGGATCTCTTGATTGCGTTCGTGGAGCAAATCCAACATCTTATCGAATTGTTTAGCGAGTAGTGTTAATTCATGTTGATCATCCAGACCAAGCGCGCCAATTCGCTTGTCTTTACCCATCTGTACTAGCTTGACCACTTTATGGATGCGTTCAATTGGGTTGAAAAGATCACGTGCACCACGATGAACGATCAAGCCAGAAGCCAGCAATAGCAGCACAATCGTAATGCTGATTTCACCAAGGTTGGTCAGATATGTTTCTATTAACGGCCAAATCAGATAACCGGTATAAAGCATGCCAATCACATTATCGAACTGGTCATGTATAGGCTGATATGCGGTGATGTACCAAGCGTCATAAACATACGCGCGATCTAGCCACTCTTTGCCTTCGTTTAAGACTTTTGAGTGAACCTCATGCGAAACACGCGTACCAATCGCGCGTCCTGCACTTTTTTCACTACTTAAAGGCACGTTGGTGCTGACACGTAGATCATCAAGGAACACGGTGACAGTACCAATACGACGATTAAGTCCATCGCGTTGCGGATAGATCAAATTGCTGATTTGATCGACGAGCTGTGTACTGTTGTTGAGTAGGATACCGCCATCTAGGAAACCAATTACACGGTCATTCTCATCCCGAATGGATACGACTGTGCGACTGACTAGACCTCGTGTTTCGACACTCTGTCCGTTAAGCATAGGCACTTCGGCTTTTCTCGCGAGATCTCGGTCTAGGTTGCTGAGTTCATTTTGGCTTAATACGCTGAAAAACGACGCTTTATGGGTCAGATTCAGGTATTCCAGCTTCTTATCCATACGTTCGACACTATGCCAGCGTAGAAAATCGAGTTCATAGCGAGATTTGTTTTCTGAAACCCAACGTGTGAGCTCTTCTTTTGAAATATCACTCGAAAGTTTGATCCGGAAGTTGTAAGACTCAGCAAATGCTCGGACGTTATAGGCCTGTTGGCTTTGAATCAGTTGAATACTGTTGTCGGCAACGTCCAAGCGCTCATCAACATCAATTAATGCCCCCTGCCACGTGTAATGAACCGACCAATACAGCGTGATAGCAACAAGCGCGCACAACGTCAGAATGATCGGCGCAGATGTCAGAAACAATAAACGGTAACGTACCATGGTCTTGAAGCGGAACGCCCACTTGGACCACCACTGACGTCTAATCGGCATATTCAGAGCCTTCTGTATTCCAGTCTTTGTATTTACGTTCTAAGGTTTTTCGTGCGACACCAAGATCTCTTGCTGCTGCAGACTTATTACCATCATGGAAACTTACCAACTGTTCTATATGGGATTTTTCCACTTCTTTGAGCGTCCAAGTATTTGGGTAGCCCTCTACGGCGTCTGCTGCGTTATTCAGGTTTGGTACTTCTGCGCCGTGTGACACCGTCACCGAAATGCTGGTTGGTGCCGGGTCGCCATTCACTTCACGCCAATAGTGAGCTGGTGGCTTGTCTAATAAAATGCAGCGTTCCACTAAATTTTTAAGTTCCCGAATATTCCCCGGCCATTCGTATTCATTCATCGCTAAGATATCTTCATGTGCCCAGTTTGGAACGGGCATGCCTAGCTCACTCGATAATAGACGGGTGAAGTATGGAACCAGCTCAATCAGATCCGCTGGACGCTCTCTGAGCGGCACGACATCAATCTTCAATACATTCAATCGATAGAAGAGATCGCGACGGAAGTTTCCTTTATCTACCTCTTGTTGAAGGTTACGGTTGGTCGCCGCAACGACACGTACATCAACGGCGATCTCTTTCTCACTGCCCACCGGTCGGATTGTGCGTTGTTCTAACACACGTAAAAGCGCAGCCTGCATTGGCAGTGGCATTTCACCAATCTCATCAAGGAAAAGTGTGCCGCCGCTTGCCACTCTGAATAAGCCTTCACGATTTTTCTTGGCACCAGTAAACGCGCCAGAGGTGTGACCAAACAATTCACTTTCTAAGAGCTCTGGAGCAATCGCACCGCAGTTAATTGGCACAAACGGCCCTGTTCGCTTGCTGGCTTCATGTACGCCGCGCGCAACCAACTCTTTACCTGTGCCCGACTCGCCTTCAATCAGAACCGATGCTCGTGATGGCGCGAATTGGCTGATGAGCAGCTTAAGTTGTTTAGTTTTGTCTGAACTGCCGATCAGCTCGGTTTTGATATGACGGCTAACATCGCGCTTCAACGCGTATTGCATTCTTTGGTCTAGGCGTTTATCCATGCAGCGCAGCACAGCTTGTATCATCTGCTCTAGATTGAACGGTTTTAGAATGAAGTCAGAAGCACCAAGCTTAAGTGCCGAAATGGTCATTTCTAAATCGGCATAGCCGGTCATGAAGATCACATCGGCTTTTCGGTCACTGTCGTTAAAAGCTTCTTCCCATTCAATACCTGAGCGGCCGGGAAGGTTGATATCGAGAACAATGAGATCGAAGTGTTCGTTGCAACGCAGAACCTCAGCTTCTTCTACTGAACCTGCGCTCGATACCTTGCCAAAGTACTTACCTAGTGCTTTCTTAAGAACTGCCTGCATCCCAATTTCATCATCGACAACCAAGACAGAAAATGCTTGATATTGAGTCAATGTGTTTGAGTTGAGATGAGACGCGCTTGAACTAGGTAAAGACATAATGATCAGCCGATAGGAAAAGTTGGGACAGAGTGTACCAATTAACCTTTTGATCAACAGGGTCAACGTGCGACATTTTGTCCTAGCTCATATTTTGATGCATTTTATCGGGTCAAATGGCGCAGTTTTGTGCGGAATAACAGCAATTTAATGAAGTCTGATGCACTATTTATTGGCATTAAGCTTGCTTATAATGTGATGATTTCTAATTACAAAAATTAGCATCTTATGCACATGCTCTTCTTTGAGTTCTTTAAAAGAAAGCGTGTCATTCATTTATAACAGAATGGACATGATAATAATGAAAGCAATTCCCTTAACGATTGCCGCTCTATCTATCGTCAGTTACTCGGCTAGCAGCGCAGAAGACACCACGCATATCAAACTTGCGACAACAACAAGCACATATCACTCTGGCCTACTAGACTACTTATTACCTGAATTCGAAAAAGATTCTGGTATTAAAGTCGATGTTCTAGCTGCGGGTACGGGTAAATCTCTTCGCATGGGTGAAAATGGCGATGTGGATTTGGTGATGACTCACGCGCCAAAGGCTGAAGCAAACTTTGTTGAACAAGGCTATGGCGTTTTACCTCGTAAACTGATGTACAACGACTTTGTGATTGTTGGCCCTCAAAGCGATCCGGCAAAAATTGAATCTCAAAAAGCAGTGGCTGATGTGTTCAAAGCGATTGCAACCAACAACGTGACGTTTGTGTCTCGTGGTGACGATTCAGGTACGCACAAGAAAGAGATGGGGATTTGGGCACAAACCAAAATGGAACCAAACTTTGGTGGCTACCGCAGTGTAGGTCAAGGCATGGGCCCTACTCTGAACATGGCGTCTGAAATGCAAGGCTACACCATGACAGACCGTGGTACATGGTTGGCTTATCAAAACAAGCTTGACCTAAAAGTATTGTTCCAAGGTGACAAGAACCTATTTAACCCTTATCAAGTGATTCTTGTAAACCCTGAGCGCTACCCAAGCATCAACTACCAAGCGGCGAAGGTATTCAGTGATTGGTTGGTGAACCCTAAAGGTCAGAAACTGATTAACGACTTCAAGCTACACGACAAGCAGTTGTTTGTTGCGAGCGCTGAATAGTCGTCATTGCACTACTCTTACAGGGTGAATATTGAGCTCGCAAAAAATGAATAGCTGACTCACCCTGTTTGACGAATCCCGTGTCAGCTATAACCTAAATATCAGCATTACCTTTTAAGACTTATTGTCGATTCACACGAGATACTTCATGACCCTATGGCAAACAACGATTGATGCAATGAACCTACTAGTCAGTTTTGACCACGAACTGTGGAAAATCGTAGCGGTATCCTTCAGCGTGTCTTTGTCTGCCATTTCTCTGGTGATTGTTCCTGCAATCCTTATGGCTTTCTTATTGGCTTACACCGAATTCCCCGGTAAATGGGCACTGCTTTCGGTGATCAACACCTTACAAGCGATACCGACTGTGGTGATTGGCTTGTTGATGTACATGATGCTCTCTCGCTCTGGCCCTTTAGGTGACTGGCAATTGCTGTTCACTCAAAAGGCGATGATTCTGGGCCAAATGCTGATCTGCTTCCCTATTTTGGTTGCTATGATGCACGGCGCGCTTCAAGCCAGTGATCGCCGAGCGGTAGAAACGGCACGTACCCTTGGAGTTTCTACCACTCGAGTTGCGTGTACCTTGATTTGGGAAACTCGTTTCCCGCTACTTGCAGCTGCCATTGCTGCATTTTCTCGCATCGTAACCGAAGTCGGCTGTTCGATGATGGTCGGCGGCAATATTATGGGAATGACACGAAATATCCCAACGGCTATTGCTATGGAAAGTCACAAAGGCGCATTCGCACAAGGTGTTGCGCTAGGCATGGTGTTATTAGCATTGGCATTAGCCCTTAACTTTTTCCTTTCCAGTGTGAGAGGAAAAGGCTATTTAAGAACTTAGGAACGCTGTCATGAGTATAAAAATAACAACGCAGCAAATTTCAATGCGCTATAAAGAGCGTGTTTTGTTCCATATTCCTGAACTGTCTATCGGCCCAAACGATGCTATTTATCTTAAAGGCGATAACGGTGTTGGCAAAACGACCCTGCTTAAAATATTGTCAGGCTTGCTCAAACCAAGCTCTGGCCGTCTTCAATGCCCGACACAAAGTTGGCAGCATAACCTGTTTCCCAGACTAAAATTTAAAGACATCATCTATCTCCATCAAACCCCTTACCTATTTGATGGCTCGGTGTACCAAAATGTCGCTTATGGCGTTCGCTTTAACAAACAGAACCAAAAAGATAAGCGAGCTCAAATAATTAATGCATTGAGGATGGTAGGTTTAGAAACCCTAGCAGACGAGCACATTTCCGTGTTGTCTGGTGGTGAGCGTCAACGCGTAGCAATGGCAAGAGCTTGGATTCTCAAGCCTTCAATCTTGCTGATGGACGAACCAAGTGCTTCTTTAGACAAAGAATCTATTGAAAGATTGGTGATTATGGCCGAAGATCTTCTTCAGAGAGGCGCGAGTTTAGTCATTACCAGTCACCAAACTAACGCGTTAACCGATTTGTGCAAGAAGCAGTGGTGGATCAAAGACAATACCTTGACCGAATCACCGCTTCTGCAAGTAATTAAAAAGAACAAAGCACAAGAGAATATTTATGCTGCTTCCAACGCAAACTAGTTGGGTTATTTTGGCTGGCGGACAAGCCAGCCGTATGGGTGGAAAAGATAAAGGACTCGTTGAGCTCAACGGTTCCCCGCTTATTCAATACGTTATAAACAAGCTGTCACAACAAGATGTCAGCATCACCATCAATGCGAATCGTAACCTCGACAGTTACCAAACATTCGCTCCGGTTGTTTCCGATTCGTTCCCTGATTATCCAGGTCCTTTAGGTGGCATTCACGCTGGCCTTAAAAACGCGGCCACAGACTGGGTGGGCTTTGTTCCTTGTGACAGCCCGCAAATCAGTGACGACCTTGTCGAGCGTTTTTGCGCTGCGGTAAAGGAAGACAGCGACATTCTAGTGGCTCACGATGGTGAATATAAACAACCTGTGTTTACCCTATTCCACAAACGTGTTCTTCCAAAGTTAGAAGCGTTTTTAGAGCGTGGCGACCGCAAGATCATCTTGTTATATAAAGAGTGTGTGACGGAGTACGTCGATTTTAGCGACGCGCCTAACTGCTTTGTAAATCTCAATACGCCAGAAGAACTCACCCAATTCGGAACGCTTCAATAATGAAAGATTCAAAACAACGCCCTAACCTACCTTTGTTAGGTTTCGCTGCCTACAGCGGCACAGGTAAAACTACCGTACTTGAAGCGTTACTGCCTTTACTTACCAACGCAGGTTTGAAAGTGGGTGTTCTTAAACACGCTCACCACGATTTCGATGTCGATAAGCCGGGTAAAGACAGCTACCGCCTACGCAAAGCGGGCACGAATCAAATGCTGATCGCTTCGCGTAACCGTCACGTGATGATGACAGAAACGCCAGCAGCCGAAGCAGACTTTGATTATCTGCTTACACGTTTCGATACCAACACGTTGGACTTAATTCTGGTTGAAGGCTGTAAGAACATCGCCTTTCCTAAGATTGAGCTTCACCGTGACGAAGTTGGCAAACCTTGGCTGTATCCAAACGATGACAACATCATTGCTATCGCCGCAGACAGCAACGTTGAATCTAACCTGCCACAAATGGCGATCAGCGACTTAGAAGCGATTCGTGATTTCATCATCGACTATGCTCAATCGTTCGCCCCTGCTTCGAAAACAAGTAAAGTCGCTGCGTGTGCATCGTCAAAAGACAACGCACCAGTTGTGTGTTGTGACTCTTTCTCTCCAGCCGGCTTAACGGTGACTCAAGGTCAGCAGAAAATTGTTGATAGCATTGACGCACTAGAGCTTGTTGAATCTGTTGCGTTAGAGCAAGGCTATGGTCGTGTATTGGCTGAAGATGTTATCTCGCCAATCAACGTGCCTCAGAACACTAACTCTGCGATGGACGGCTACGCCATTCGTGGTGAAGATTTAGATCTAGATAGCTACCACGTTATTGCTGAAGTGATGGCTGGTCATAGCTATGACAAAACCGTTCAACAAGGTGAAGCTGTTAAGATCATGACTGGCGCGCCAATGCCTGAAGGCGTTGATGTGGTTGTGATGCGTGAGCAAGCCGCTCAAGAGGGCGACACCGTTAGCTTCCCAGACGCGAAAATTTCAGTAGGACAAAATGTCCGTATGGCGGGTGAAGACCTAGAAATCGGTCAACCTGTCTTTACGCGCGGCACACGAATCGAAGCACCAGAAATGGGTATGATGGCGTCACTGGGTTTCGGTACCTGCCCTGTTCTACGTAAAGTGAAAGTGGGCGTGTTCTCGACGGGTGATGAAGTTCAAGCGCCGGGTAGCGAGCAGAAACCAAACTCTGTTTACGACTCTAATCGCTTTACTATTATCGGCATGTTACAAAAGCTTGGCTGTGAGATCGTTGACTACGGCATCATTGAAGATGACGAACGGAAGATGATGGATGTACTGCATTCTGCGTCGTTGGAGACTGACATGGTGTTAACGTCTGGCGGTGTATCTGTTGGTGATGCTGACTACATCAAACTCGCGTTAGATAAGTTGGGTGAGATTAACTTCTGGCGTATCAACATGCGTCCGGGGCGACCTCTTGCTTACGGCAAAATTGAAGACAAACCTTTCTTCGGTTTACCGGGCAACCCAGTAGCTGTGATGGTGTCGTTCATTAACTTTGTAGAGCCTGCGATTCGTAAGCTTCAAGGTCAAACGAATTGGACACCAGTGAAAGCGAACGCAGTTGCGACTGAGCAATTACGTTCTCGCCAAGGTCGTACTGAGTTTAGCCGTGGTGTGTTCTCAATGAACGAATCTGGTGTGCTTGAAGTAAAAACAACCGGTAAACAAGGTTCAGGTATTCTGAGTTCAATGAGCGAAGCAAATTGCTTGATCGAAATCTCACCAGCGGTTGATACGGTGAAGGTAGGCGAAACAGTGACGATTATCCCTCTGCAGGGCCGCGTTTAATTCAAAGCTCACATAGCGATAAGCGTTAAGGCGATAATCTTAAGATTTCTTACCATTACCTTGAGCCACGTACTGTTTTTATGTAGAGTGCGCGAAAGTAATAATCCTATTGGAGAGCACCATGGCTCGTACCATTCTGTATACCTATAAAGACGAAGATAAAGAGTTATTGTTTTCTAAACAAGAACACCGCACGATCCAAGAAGCTGTCGCTGCAGCTGAAGGTATCGACATCTCTGAGTATCTTAAAACTGAGCAACAGCTTGAGTTGATTTCTGATACGAAAGCGGTTCGTAACTACCAAGACAACTACTTCCGTAAACTTGGCTTTACTAAGCTTACGTTGAAGCAAAAAGACAACCTTGGTGTTGGTAAAAAGAAGAAGTAAGCCCTCTGGCTCTTTTTCTGTTCTCTAGCTTCTAGCTTTTCGTTTGTACTTAAGAACTAAGAGTTAGTAGTTAAGACTTAAGAAACGAAAACGCCAAACCATAAAAAATGCCGCAACCTCTTTCGAGATTGCGGCATTTTTATTTGTGCTTTTAAATAACTTACATCAAATAGATCTTACTTGATGTTAAGGAATGCAGCACCACGAACGCCGCCTGAATCACCGTGTTTCGCTTTGATGATCTTAGGACACTTCGCTACAGACAACAGGTACTTAGGCACACGCTTTGGCATCTCTTCGTAGATAAGCTCGAAGTTTGAAAGACCGCCGCCCAATGCAACAACATGTGGGTCAAGACCAGTAAACAGGTTTGCGAAACAGATAGCCAAGAGCTCCATGAAGCGATCTACGTGCTCAGCCGCTTTTGCTTCACCTTCGTTGTATGCTTGGATGATCTCAATCGCTTTCTTCTTCTCACCGATGTAGTGCTCGTAAATCAACTCAAAGCCACGACCAGATAAGTAGCTGTCTAGACAACCTTTCTTGCCACAACCACAGCCTAATAATGGTGCGTTGTCGCCAAGGTGAAACCATGCATCAATAGGAAGACGCATATGACCTAGCTCACCTGCAACGTGGTTACGGCCAGAGAACACTTTACCTTCGTAAACTAAACCACCACCAAAGCCAGTACCTAGAATTAAGCCAGCAACCGATGGCTCATCTTTAAGCTCGTCATCCCACGCTTCTGAAAGCGCAAAACAGTTTGCGTCGTTCTCGATCTTTACACTACGACCGATCAGCGCTTCTAAATCTTTACGTAGTGGTTTACCTGTTGAAGCTGGTACGTTAACAACCAGCATTGTGCCGTCGTCTGCGTTTTCCATGCCAGGAAGACCAAGGCCAATTTTGCCTTCGCAAGAGAATTCACGATCGTATTTTTTTACCAAGTCAGCAATGGTTTCAAGCAGTAATTGATAATCGTCCGTTGGCGTTGGTACGCGCTCTGTTGCTACTCGCTCAAGTTTTTCATTGAACGCACCAAACTCAATTTTTGTGCCGCCAACATCGAAGCCGTAATACATGAAATCTCTCCAATTTTTCCCTAAATTCGGGCAAACAAATTTTTGTAAATAAAAAACTAAGGAGCATTATCCATAACACTCCCCCTACAAACCGTGATAGATAACAAACTTATCTCGTGTTCGAGTCCGTTTGAACAACAAGTCAGCACAAAGCGGTTAAAGGTTAGAGTGACTTCTCATTTTTACCGTGCTCTATGAAAGCGTTCAGACTTGGTTTGGTCGGATCCGACTTATAACGAGTCTTACTCAACATATAGCTTTCACGAAAGGCTTCAAACCAAAGCTGCAAAGTCTTCGCGCCCTGCTCTTCACCTGCTTGTTTTAATACTAAGCTCGCTACTTCTGCGGTTGAAAGGTGTTGGTCGTTATCAGACTTACGCATCATGTATTGAGAAACCGATTCAGGCTCAATCGATAGCACCGGTAAATCTTGCAGGTACTCAGAACGTCTGAAGATACGTCTTGCTTCACGCCAGCTACCATCGATGAAAATTAGCAGTAGCTTTTTATTCGGGTCACGCATTTGTGGTAAGTCTTGAACCACTCGCGTTTTGTCATCGGTGTAATCTTCAGGGAACACGATGACAGGCTGATACTTGTCGTCTTTGAGTACTTCCAGCATCTCTGTGTTTGGCTCTGTACGATGCCAAAGGTAAACATGACTGTCTTTTACCGTGTCCACAATCAATCGGCCGGTGTTACTCGGCTTTAAGATTTCGTTGTCTGACAAGATCAACATGGTCGCGACGTTCGTATCTATGTCTGGTTGGTGTTCACAGATACAACTGTCTTGTTTGATTTTGCAGTACTCACATCGCACCACTTTACACCCGCGCGCATTAAACGGTTTGGTAGAAAGAGATAAACGGTGTTGGTACAAACGGTGGAAAGCGTGGATTCTCATGGACAATAACGACAGATAGAACTAGAAAAGTGGCACGATTGTACTTACAGTGGCTTGATAATGATAGAAGGAATTCTTATGCAGGACCCATCGCTACTTCGCCTTGTCTGTTTTATCACCGCTTTCATCTTGTGTGCGCTGTGGGAGTACCGTGCTCCTCGAAAAACACTGACTCAAAACAAGTGGTTTCGTTGGGGAAATAACTTTTCGTTGATGGCGGTTAATAGCATTTTATTGGCAACATTAATCCCCGTTGCAGCGTTTCAAGCGGCTTTGATTGCTGAACAAAACCAATGGGGCTTGTTTAATAACATTACGCTTCCTTTTGAAATCACCGTGTTTCTCTGTGTCGTGTTGCTAGACCTTGCCATTTACACTCAGCATCTCGTCTTCCACCGTATTCCCCTGCTTTGGAAACTCCATCGTGTTCATCACGCAGATCTGGATATTGACGTAACGACAGGCACACGCTTCCACCCGATTGAGATGGTCTTATCGATGCTGATTAAAGTCGCATTGATTTTTGTACTCGGCGTACCGGCATTAGCGGTCGTGATATTCGAAGTCGTGTTGAATGTGAGTGCGATGTTCAACCATAGTAATGGTCGTTTGCCGTTATGGTTCGATAAGCAATTACGCAAAGTGATTGTCACGCCTGATATGCATCGAGTGCACCACTCAGTTATCGTCAAAGAAACCCATTCGAATTTTGGTTTCTTTTTATCGGTGTGGGACATTTGGTTCAAGACCTATCGCGCTCAACCTAAGCTTGGTCACGACAAGGTAAGCATTGGCGTTCCAGAAATACGCGATGGAAAAGAACAAAGGCTAGATAAGTTGATTACCCAGCCATTTAGATATAATCAGGAAAATAAGAACTAACAAGCTATCCGAAAGTTTTGCTTTATTATTGTGGTTCAGTTTTTAAGGCACTAGCAATATTCGTTATTTTTCTGCATCAAACTGGTACTTATGAAGCATAGCTTGTTGGTGGCCCGCGATTTCTGCCACTTGCTCTGAACTTTCAATCATGGATTCAAGCTGTAACTTAGTATTCTCACCTTGTTCAGAAACACGAGTGATCGAATGTGTCACATCAACCGTTGCACGTGCTTGTTGCTCTGTTGCCACCATGATTTGTTCAACACGTCCTTTAATTTGGCTAACTGCAACCTCAATTTTTTCAAAAGCTTGCTTCACATCGCCACTGGTTTGTAGTGCATTGGCCATTTCACTTCGAGATTCAGTAACAGACGTTCGAGAGCGATCAGCCGCAGCCACCAGCTCATTCATCATATTGCGAATATTGGTGGTTTGTTGAGATGTGCCACTCGCCAATTTGCGTACTTCGTCGGCAACGACAGCAAAGCCGCGACCTTGCTCTCCTGCTCGTGCTGCTTCAATGGCCGCATTCAGTGCTAACAAGTTAGTGTTTTCTGCAATGCCACTGATCATATCGACCATTTCACGAATCTGTTTCACGCGGCCATCAAGGTCGGCCATTGATTCTTCGTTCATGCTTAGTGACTGTTCTAACGCTTGCAAACGTTGCTGGTTGAGCCCAACCACCTGGCTACCATTGACCGACTCGTCTTCTGCAACTTGTGCATCGTCATTGGATGCATTCGAAATACGTGCAATTTCACCGATTGACGCTTCCAGTTCAGTAATGGTGGTGATCATGTTCTGCAGCGATTCGTTTTGCTCGTTCAAGCTAGAATTAGTTTGTTCTGCAGCGTCGTGGCTTACTTCTGCTGTTTGGTAAAGCGTTTCACAGTTACGCGTCACCGATCGTACAGAATCGGCTGTCGAGTCTACAACGCTATTGAGCTTCGAAGCGATAACTTGAAGCTCTCTTGGCCCAACCAGTTCGCTTTGCTTTGAAAAATCGTGCTCAGCAAGGGAGCTTAGTTGGCAAGTGATGTTTTTGAGCCCTTTATTGACCCAACGACGTAACGCAAACCATGAAGTAGCAATAATAGCAGCGATCACTAATCCACTTATAAATAACACTCTGTCAATGGTCGCTATCGTTTGATTGACCACAGATTCACTTTCATCAATTAATATGGATGCAGTATTAGACAGTTGATTTAAGGTGCCTATCACAGTGTTGGCAAGCTTTATCACTTCAGCAAGGTCGGCTTCTTGTTGCTTGATTAACTTAAGCTTTAGCAGAATTTGTTTTAAGACACCATTGTCTTGGAATCCAGTCTGAACCATCTCATAAGGGGCCGTTAAACTTGCAAACTCAGTGATATCAGGGTGCCATTCTGAAAAATCGTCATAAGCGAGATTAATCCCAGCCATGCGATTACGTAGCTCTCGAAACTCACTTTCAGCTTTGTCTAAGTCCGATTGCATCATCAGCATTAGGAAGGTATTCGCCATTGACGAAGCACTCGCCGTGAAGCGGTTGGCGGCATCGTGTGCAGCGGGGTTTTCCTGAACAAGAAAAGAGCTAATACGATTCATCTCAGGTCCAATTGAATTTACACCATAGCGAAACTCAGCGACTTGGCCATCAATATGATTTTGTTTATTTTGAATCTCAATTTGAGACATCAAGACCTTGTTGGTCATAAGCTTTAATGCCGTCATGTCTTCAGTTAGGTTTTGCTTTTGTTCAACAGAAATCGCTTCAGGAAAAGATTGAGAGATAAAAAGGAGTTCCTCTAGCACTTTGTTACTTGACTCGACGAGTTGTTCAATAGATGAGCGAGTCGTATTCAATGTGTTTAGATCTTTCGATTGAGTACTGTAAGTGAGGAGCTTCACCTGCTCTAACACGTTTTGTGTCAGTTCTGCATTATGAAGAGCTAATGGTAGTGCTCGTTCGGACAACGCGTTGAAGTGACCCCCAATCCGTTCAACTCCCGTTATGCTGACCATCGACAAAAAACTAACTAGTAAAAGAATGGAGATAAATACGGTAGTGACGGTTTGGATGAGCGAGAATGTATAACGTGAGGGTTTTATTGATAAATTTGTGTCGGGCATGTGAAATCCAGTTTGACTACGAAAAGAGATATCCTTAAGTTAGTTTGTATACTAGAAGTCCTTGATGACGTTTTTATTTCATTTTTTTTTCAGAAGAGTTACATATGAAATTCAGAAAAATGCTTGCAGTTACAATAACTTTCGCAACATTAGCTGCATGTAGCTCGACCCCGTCTCCCTCTCAGCTTAGTCAAACCGCACAGAAACCTTTATCAAAATCGGAACAATTGACTAAAAATGCTTATATGAGCGTGTATGAGCAGTGGAAAGGCGTGCCGTACCATTTCGGTGGAACCTCATTTAGAGGTGTAGATTGCTCCGCTTTTGTGCAGATTGCCGTGCAAAATGCGACCCAACAAGCTCTACCAAGAACCACAAAAGATCAAAGTCAAAAGGGAAAAGAAATTGCGTATGAACAGGCAACAAGTGGCGACTTGGTGTTTTTTAAGACATCGATGACTGTGCGACACGTAGGTGTCTACCTCGGAAATAATCAATTTCTACATGCTTCTACATCGAAAGGTGTGATTATATCGAGGCTGGATAACCCTTATTGGGCTTCCAAGTTTTGGCACTTTAGACGTTTATAACAGATCCACTGCAGGCTTATACCCGACCTTACACGCTCACTAATATGCTAGGTAAGCGTGCATCATAATATCAGTTCTATCTAATCGTATTTAGCGACGGCTGAATCAAATAGGTTTTTCACCAAAGCGATGTATTCGTCTAGAAATACAATTTGCTCGTTGGTTGCTTTTTTGGTCCACACACCGGCTAGCACTTCACCTAAATCAGCTACTACGGCATCAGCTTCTTTCAATAACTGAAAACGAACGCTGGAATGTAACTCTGGATTTTGCTCGAAAATAGCCATGATGTTAGTTGAAATCATGTCAGTAATGATGTCTTCAACACTTTCATTACCTGTATAGCCATTACTATTCGTAAAGACATCTAAGTTAAATGATAAGTGTTCGATCAAAGCCAAATAGCCATCGGTTTCTACAACCACAATAAATCTCCGTTTTAAGCTCTAGAGCAGATTAATACGTAATTGCCTAATACTATGTAAATGAAGTTGTTTGTCATCACTTTATTACTCAAAATCATATTAAAATGCTACTAATGAGCCTTTAAGCTTAAATTTCAAGCAATATACGGATGACATAGACAGTCACATGCTTCCAAAGAGTTAGACGAGCGTTCCAGCAGCCTGGCTCTCCACTGAATGATAGTACATTCTATCACTCTGAGGTTTTACCTAAGATGAAGCTGAAACAATAACAAGTCATGTCGACTTTTCCAGTTTATTACGATCCAAAACGTGCCGTTTGTGAGACTCGTCTCAAACCATTTATGACATCGTATTTTCAATTTATTCTTGTTTATCAATGAGCTTGAAATAGTTCGAGTTCACAAATTACCCAAATGAATCAACATAAGATGAATAAGAAACAAGAACATTGACGAGTACATCTATAAATTACTCAGATTTATCCTAAACTATTGCTATTAAACAAACATTCCCTGAGGGTTTTCTATGTGGCAAGCCATTTCTCAACAGCTTTCAGATACACTTCTATTTAGCTTCCAGATTACTGAACGCACCAAGCTCTCTGGTGGCGACATTAATGATTGCTATATGATAAGTGATGGTAACGAGCGTTACTTTGTGAAAGTGAATCAGCGAGAATTTTTACCAAAGTTCGAAATTGAAGCCGAGAACTTGCGTTTGTTGAGAGAGACCTCCACGGTTTATGTTCCCGAACTCGTACTTATTGGTAAAACCAAAGAGTGCTCATTCATCATTCTTAATTACTTACCAACCAAGCCGCTAGAAACCGGCAATAATAGCTTTGATTTCGGCGTTCAACTTGCTCAACTTCATCAATGGGGTGAACAGAAAGAATTTGGTTGTGATCAAGACAATTACATCGGTAGTACACTGCAGCCTAACCCTTGGCATAAGAAGTGGGGCCGATTTTTCTCAGAACAACGCATTGGTTTTCAACTGCAACTGTTGAAAGAAAAAGGCATTAAATTCGGTGATATTGATGAACTCGTCGATGTTGTTAATATGCGCCTCGCAGGCCACAACCCTCGCCCTTCTTTGCTTCATGGTGATCTTTGGTATGGCAATGTTGCGAACTCTGCTTTTGGTCCAATCTGTTATGATCCAGCCTGTTATTGGGGTGATCATGAATGTGACTTAGCATTAACAGAGTTGTTCGAGGGGTTTCCAAAAGAATTTTATGAAGGCTATCAAAGCGTCAGTACACTCGATATTGGCTATACTGATCGCAAAGACATTTACAATTTGTACCACCTGCTTAATCACTGTAATCAATTTGGCGGTCATTATTTGGCACAAACCGAAGCGTGTATTCAGAAAATTCAGGCCGTTTAATGCTAATCACCGTAATTTACTAGGGTTGGTGTTGGTTACAGTGGGGAGAATTTGCCATGCATAAATACACCGAAAAACATGTCTCCTGCCCGCATTGCGGGCACGCCATTAATATAACGCTTGATGCATCCAACGGCAGCCAGGAATTTTATGACGATTGTCCTGTGTGTTGCAATCCGATTCACTTAGATATGCAGGTCGACGAGATAAGAGACAAAATAAGTCTATCCATTGACGCTGATGACGAGCAGGTGTTTTGAGTCGTATGTATTGATATCCCATAGAGAGAGAGAAAAAGAGCACATCAAGTGCTCTTTTTTAATTATATAGTGTCTTTATCGCAATGTTCCGGGCTGATTCGAGAGTAAACGAAACTTTAAAGTAAACAGAAAGCTATTTCTGATTAGCCAGTACGCGTTCAACGGTATCGACAATGGCTTGTGTTTGAGGGTCGAATTCAATGTTGACATCATCCCCTACTTTACGAACACCAAATAGAGTTCGGTTTAATGTTTCTGGTATTAAATGCACAGAGAAACGATTGTCTTTAACTTCACCAATAGTCAATGAACACCCATCTAAACCAATGTAGCCTTTACTTAGTACATATTTCATTGATGTTTCTGGCAATTCGAACCATAGCGTACGATTGTTTTCAGTTGTGATCACTTCAACCAGTTTAGCCTTAAGAGCAATATGCCCAGACATACTGTGACCACCAATTTCATCGCCAAACTTGGCTGCACGCTCTACATTTACTTGATCTCCAACATTCAATTGACCAAGGTTCGTTAACCTCAACGTTGCTTGCATTAAATCAAATGCGACATGGTTTCCTGAAATCTCAGTGACAGTCAAGCAACAACCGTTATGAGCTAATGAAGCGCCAATCACTAGTCCTTCAATCATTTCATCTGTTAGCTCAATGGTATGAGTCTGAAACAACTCTTTTTTATTTATAGCAACCAATGTTGCCATTCCTTGAACAATACCTGTAAACATAAGATTCCTATTTAGCGTATTACTATCAGTTTTTAATAGCAGTTATTGTGACATTTCTTTATGATTCGTCCAATGGAAGCTTAATGATCAGTGCCTCTGATTTCTTCTGAACGTCTATCCCTCATACTACTAATCTAATTTGGAGTAATTTGTGCATCGTTACAAAGAAGAAGCCTCAAATCTAATCAAACTTGCGACCCCTGTATTGATCGCATCCGTAGCACAGACCGGAATGGGTTTCGTCGATACCGTGATGGCCGGTGGCGTGAGTGCCATTGACATGGCCGCAGTATCAATAGCTGCGAGTATTTGGCTTCCTTCGATCTTGTTCGGTGTAGGCTTATTGATGGCATTAGTCCCAGTGGTTGCTCAACTTAATGGCTCAGGTCGTCAAGTTAAAATTCCATACGAAATTCAACAAGGCGCGGTACTGGCGTTGTTGATATCACTGCCGATCATTGGCGTACTTTTTCAAACTCAAGCCATACTTGAGCTAATGGACATTGAAGCCTTGATGGCTCAAAAAACCATTGGCTATATGCATGCGGTAATGTTTGCGGTGCCTGCTTTCTTACTTTTTCAAACCTTAAGAAGTTTTACGGACGGTATGTCTTTAACCAAACCGGCAATGGTGATTGGTTTTATTGGTTTGTTGCTAAACATCCCGCTTAACTGGATGTTTGTATACGGTAAGCTTGGAGCTCCTGCTCTGGGTGGTGTTGGTTGTGGCGTAGCAACGGCTATCGTTTATTGGATAATGTTTGCTCTACTATTTGCATACATACTCACTTCGAAGCGTCTCGCGAAGATCAACATCTTTGGTCAATTCCATAAACCTGAGTTAAAAGCACAAATCCGTTTATTTAAGCTAGGTTTTCCTGTAGCCGCGGCACTTTTCTTTGAAGTGACCTTGTTTGCGGTGGTTGCTCTTCTGGTTGCTCCATTAGGTTCATTAGTGGTTGCAGCGCATCAAGTCGCCATTAACTTCTCGACTTTAGTGTTTATGATTCCAATGAGTATCGGCGCTGCTGTGAGTATTCGTGTGGGACATAAACTGGGCGAGAATAATACCGAAGGCGCTAAGATTGCGACCCATGTAGGGATTATTGTTGGTTTGGTTACCGCCTTTATGACCGCAGCATTGACGGTGTTGTTTAGAGAACAAGTATCATTACTGTATACAGAAAACACCGCAGTGATCACCATTGCCATGCAGCTTCTTATTTTTGCCGCGGTATATCAATGTACTGATGCGATTCAAGTGATCGCGGCGGGTGCATTACGTGGATATAAAGACATGCGTTCTATTTTTAACATAACCTTTATTGCGTATTGGTTACTTGGTCTACCGACGGGTTATATTCTTGGGATGACGGATTGGCTTGTGGAACCAATGGGGGCTCACGGCTTCTGGATTGGTTTCATTATCGGACTCACTTCAGCCGCAATGATGCTTGGTATGCGCCTGCACTGGATGCACAAGCAAGATGACGTTGTACAGTTAGAATTTAGTTCTCGTTAAATGCTCAATTGCTAAATTGATAGAACCGATACCACAAATAAAAAAGAGCTCTGACTTTCTTAAGATAAGAGTCTAGAGCTCAATTTTTTACTGTATGAGTTCAGTGAATGTAGTCTAATATTCACTCTTCTCTCGAACGAAGCGGGCAAACTTCGGTTTTCCATTTTGCGTAAAGCCATTATAACGAAAGGTAATCCTGCTGCCGATTTCAGGAGGTGACAGTCTCATTTTATCGCTAAATCCACTACCGATATAGAACTCAACCCCCTCTTCCGTGTGGACCAGAATTGAACCCATCATCCCCTTGTATTTCCCTGTACCACTTTTGTAACCAATGACTGTTGCTTCCGCATCATGATGCCTTTTCAGTTTTAGAAGATCATTACTTCGACCTGCCTGATAACGACTTGTGATCTTGCGGAGCATCAAACCTTCCCCGTTACGTTCATCGATATTGTCTAACTGATGAAATAACGCCTTTTCATTTTTGATTGGGACATGTTCAATATAACCCACATGAGACTCGTCAATTAGACTCACCCAATGCAAGATATTATAGTAGCGTTTTTGGTAATCTCCCGCCGCTCCCGGCATATCGAATAACATGAACTTTATTTCACGCCATGCTGTATCACTAGGGGTATGGTCAAGAACAGTCGATTGCACTAAATGGAACTTGCCTCTACCGGCCCATAACTCCCCTTCAAGGCGGACCTTTGGTAGCTGCTCAGTAAACCACGTTGGTGCATAAATCTGGTTTCCGTTACGAGTATAGAGATGGTTACCATCCCACAGCGCCCGAATCCCATCGAGCTTTTCACTTTTCCAATATTCAGAAACATCAATACCTTGCTGGTATGTGTTTGCCAAGATTAAATTTTCTGGCGGTAAATTGTATGAATGAGATGAAAGCGAACACGCCCATAAAGTCGCTATAGCCAGTTTGGTTAGCCTCATTATCTGCTCCGTATTAATAACTCCTTCAATCCTAAGCGTTCCACTCCACAGATAGACAAACTTTGGAATAAGATGCGATCCAGACATCAACCTTATTTAATTTTAAATTTCATTCATAAAATTAATGACTTATAACTCACAAAAATTAGCTCATTTCTAATTCTCATATTGAGAAACAACCTCTATCAATATGAGATTAAAAACAATAGACATTGTAACTCATTGAAAAACAATAAAATTAAAATTGGCATGCTACATGCTCTTGTTAAGTCATACATTAAAGGAGATAGCATTATGGAATTACGTAAAATTGACTTAGACACTACAACACTGACCCTTTCTATTTTTGGCAATTTAGACGCAGCAGGTAGCCGCGAGGCGCAAGCCGATATTGATGATGTTATTTCAAATTATGGGCATCAAGAAATCGAAGTGGATTTTAGCCAAGTTCAGTTTCTTGATTCATCAGGTGTAGGTGCCATTGTTTATATGTTCAAACGTCTTACGGAGCGAGAAAGAAATATGCGTTTAGAAAATGTTTCAGGACAACCTCTTGAAATTATGCAGCTACTTCGCATTGGCCACGCGATCCCAGTTAACTCAAAAAATCCTACTAATTCATGAAGATCCACTAAGCTAGAAATAACAAAACATAATAATAAAAATAGAAAACAAAGGACGTTGGCATGAAAATACTGAAAAATTATATTGGCCTTTCTCTGTCTTTTCTTGTTCTTGGTTGTACAAGCTACCCGGAGCAAGGCACGGGGGGATTGGCTGAAAGTTATGATTCCATTAACTATCAAAATTCAGATTTATCGCCAGTCATGCCTGACGAACCACTCGGCCCAGAACACGGCTTACGCTTTGATTGGCAATTAGCAAAACTGCACCTAAACGCCTTAATTCAGGAAGGCGCTCGTTGGTGCTTTCCTGCTGCGGTACTTCAAGCCATCGAAAAGCAAAACCGAATTGCACGCGAACTGCAAGGTGGGTTGTTGTTAGATGCTGCTAACGATTTGGTTATTCAAAGAAAACGCCTTAATGAACTTGAGCTCCAACTTGATTACGTGACCTCACAGGCTCGTTGTGAACCTCCTAAGAATGAAAGTCAATTCCGTATGCAACTGTCGGTGATTGAGCAGTTGTATGACCTACTCAATGTCGACAATCAATTCGCGAAAAACTCTACCGAAGTAAATCCTAAGTACATGGGACACCTCGCTGAGGCGGCCAATATTTTAAAGCAAAATGAATCGCTAGACCTCATTGTTACGGGGCATGCAGACGCAAGCGGATCAGAAACTTACAACAACAAACTGGCGCTCGGCCGTGCTAAACAAGTTGAGCGTTACCTCACTATCTTTGGGTTAAGCCCACAACGAATCAAAGCCGTATCAGTCGGTGAAACAGTACCACTTTTCGAAGGTGAGAATGACGAAACACGTTTAACCAATCGTCGGGTAAGCATTGAAGTGATCTCACATGAAAATGCGGCGAAAATGGGAGGCGCATTATGAAAATACTACTGACGTTTATTATTACCATCTCGCTATGCTTTGCAGCCACAATCAATGCAGAAGACAAATTTTCAGGTGCAGTACAAGTGGGCGATCTTATTCAAGTCAATTTACCCGGAGAAGTCACCTTGAATACAGGTTTTCAGGTTGACAAGCGCGGGCGAATCACTCTTCCGGAAGTGGGGACAATTTTTGTCGCGGGTTACGATAACGACCAGTTGAATCAAGTCGTGCTTGAAGCACTAGCCTCCGCATATAAAGATCTAACTAACGCTTCAGTTTACGTGAAAGAGCAACAAATCATTATCGCTGTTCAAGGCTACGTAGAAAAGCCAGGTGAATACACATTATCATTGGGCTCTAGTATTCAAATGGCATTGTATGCTGCGGGTGGTCTGCGTCCGGGCGCACAATTAGACAAACTTATCTTAAAACGCGGGGCTGGTAAGACAGAGTTTAACTATAAACGTTTCCTTGATTCTGGTGATGAATCTACCTTACCAACGCTTCAATCGCTTGACTCTTTGTTTGTTCCAGCTTCTCCGTTAGTAGGCAACATCGAGCAAGAGTTTGATGCTGCAAAACTTGCTAACTCTGGCGACAGTGCCGATTCTCGCAACGCCATTAAGGTGTTTGGTGAAGTGAACGCACCTGGCTCGTTTACTTACAAAGAGAACACCGACTTAGTTGATGTACTGATGCGTTCTGGTGGTGTAACCCGCTATGCCGGCGTCGAACAAATCCGCGTAATTTCGAACAACACACCGACCCTGTTTAACCTTAAGCGCTACCTAGACTCTGGAGATGAAAGCTTGTTGCCCGTCCTTCAACCCGGCTCAACCATTTTTGTACCGAAACAAGAAGAAGAGATTAAATCTGGTGCGAATACCGTTTACGTCATGGGAGAAGTAGCAGCACCTGGTGCTTTTGAAGGTAAAAAAGACGCGACATTTATGGATATTCTTGCGAATGCTGGTGGCCCGACTCGATTTGCTGAGTCTAGACAAATCCGTGTTATCAAATCCAATGGCCGTGTACTTAAATTTGACTTAGCAGCCTATACTGAAGGCATATCAGATTCAGCTCCCCCTTCAATTCAGGCGGGTGACGCGATTTTCGTTCCTGAAAAAACCGATATGAATGAGAAGTCTTGGTTGAAAATTACGCCCGATAGAGCCGTTAATGTTATTGGAGAGGTGAATCGCCCCGGTCGTATCGAATGGTCAGATGAAATGAATTTCATGGGTTTGTTAGCTCATGTGGGAGGCCCAACTCTACGTGCAGACACGTCAAAAATTGAGGTGGTGACAGGCAGAAAACTGGTTGTGTTTAACCTTGATGAATTTATTAAAAACGGCGCCCCACGAGATCAGATGCCCTCCATTAGAGCGGGTTCAATCGTTCGTGTTCATGACTTACCACAAGATCCTTCAGACAATAAATCACAATGGGTTCGTCAAAGCTCAGATGCTTCGATCTACGTTTTTGGTCAAGTGAATTCCCCCGGCCGTTACCGTTTTACCAAGGACATGCACTTCTTAGACATATTGTCTGCCGCTGATGGCCCAGCTAAAGGTGCCGATATACACAATATTAGAGTGACACATCGTGACAAAACCTATTCGCAAGTAAGCAAGCTAAACTTATCCGTTTACTTTGAAACTGGCGATGAATCATTGCTGCCAAACGTGACCACTGGTGACACCATTTACATTCCAGAGAAAAACAAGAATTGGTTAGATACGCCAAAAGAAGCAACCGTTCGAGTGCTGGGCGCTATCAACAACCCTGGTCGTTATGTGTTCAACGACAATATGACGATCCTTGATATATTGGCAGAAGCAGCAGGTCCTACCGACAATGCTTACGTAGAAAAAATTACCATCGTCAATATGTCTTGCTGCCAAGGCCAAGCACGCACCTTCAACCTTATCGAGTTCAGTAAAACCGCGAATATTTACAATTTACCGGTATTGCGCGCGGGTGACACCATTTACATTCCTGACCGTCGTGAAAGTTTTCTTGAAAAAGCCCGTGTAGGGTTAGATGACATTCTTCGTCTCACGACCACCATCGTTCTTATAGGAGCTTTATAATGACTATTTCAGCCACGCATGCCGAAGTTGAACAATTGTATTTAGCTTCGGAACTTAATGGTCAGCGTTCGATTTGTGTTACGGCTTGTCAATCTGGTGACGGTGTAACATCTATCGCCACTGCACTTGCAGAACGTTTTTTGTTGGCAGGTCACTCTACGCTTTACGTAGACCTTAACCTGTTTAATCCTGGGTTTAAGGATGTAAACATGCTTGAAGAAGATCAGTCAGGCCAACTTATAGAGCACATAGAGTCACAACGTATGTTCCTTGGGGTCCCGGCCCCACAATTGGCGTCTGCCCAACTGGCATACAAAGATCCTTCGACGCTTCAAAAAGCAGTAACCCAATGGCTGCACAGCTATGATCGTGTCATCGTCGATACCTCACCACTACTGAATATCAACAAAGGTAATATCCCAGCTCAATCCGTCGCAAGTGCTTGTGATTGTGCATTACTGGTTGTCGCCTATGGTGAAACGTCAACTCATCATCTAGAGCAAGCTAAGCAACTACTCGACGCAAAAAGTATCTCTCTCATGGGCTGCGTAATGAATATGAAACAACATCCTAGTTTCGCTCAAGAGCTCGTTAGGCAGATCAATCGGATGAAGTTCATTCCCAAAAAAATTCGTGATAACTTGGCGAATAAGCTGCATCGTAATGAATTCTTAAACCTGTCGATGTAATATGTTAGCTGTCATTTAAAACTGACAGCTTTCTCCCTTCCTAGCGCTTCCAGCCTTTAAACTCTTAAACTCTATAATCAATCCTCTTACTGAGGAAATCATTAAGAAACTGATTTTTAAAGAAAAGAAATCACATTTTCGCTCATAGTCTATGGTTTCGACACCTTAAAAAGAATCAAGAACAACTAGGTATAGGTCTGCATTCAGGATTTTATTAAGTCATTAGTTATAGAGCCAGTCGAGTAATTCTCATCTTTTACCGGCAAGCAGTTGAAATTATTCTAATAAATGACTAAAACTTAATAATGCTCAAAGTATATATACCTCAAGCGAGCGTATTTACTCGCGGGACAATAAAGGAGTTAGTGTGGACAACTCGACTTTAGCTTCAGACACCTCTGCAGAACTTGTTGATGAGCGAATTATAAAACAGCTAATTCATGACACAAGTGCGGAGGTTATCCCTATTCTAATCGATCACTATGTTGAAGAATCACGCACGCGCTTAGCCGCCATTAGACATGCCGCCACCAATAACGACGCACAAGCCCTCGAATTTGAAGTACACACTATAGGCAGTACGGCATTGGTGTTAGGCAACCGCCCTCTATCAGTGCTGTCTCGAACTTTAGAAAAACAATGTCTAGAGCAAGAGTATGATGCCGCCTTTCTTAGGGTTGAAGAGTTGTTAGAGCTCGCAGACCGTTCAATTAAGGCCTTACTGAAAAGAAAAAACGAAGGCTTTAGTTAATAAGTCAGCTTTCGAATTATCCTGGAAAAGCAAAACTTCGAATAGGACGGTATCAATACTTATTTAAGTCTCTGCAGTAGGCTTAACCACATTTATTGTTAAGATCCAGTAATTAAGAACTATTCGTTACTCACCAAGTGTTATTAAAGATATTGTACACGTAGATAACAATTCTACTTGTTTCATGTTGATGGTTGCATATCACTATGCTATTGATTGGTTAGGATAAAGTTTCAAAAGGAAGACTCAATGCGCCCTAAAGTATTGTTGGTTGAAGACTCCACCTCTCTCGCAGTGCTCTACAAACAGTATGTTAAAGACGAGCCTTACGATATATTTCATGTTGAGACTGGTACTGAAGCAAAAATATTCATTGAAAGACACGCTCCACAACTGGTTATCCTTGATTTGAAACTGCCCGATATGCCGGGTGAAGAAGTATTGGATTGGATCAGTGATAATGACATTCCCACAGCCGTTGTAATCGCAACTGCACATGGTTCCGTGAATATCGCTGTTGACCTCATTCAACGTGGTGCGGAAGATTTCTTAGAGAAACCCATTCAGGCCGACCGTCTGAGAACGTCAATCAACCTCCACCTACGTAGAGCTAAGCTCGAAAACCTTGTCGACGACATACAGAGTAAGTTCGATCGTAACCGCTTTCATAATTTCATTGGCTCTTGTTTACCCATGCAAGCGGTTTACAAAATCATTGACTCGGTAGCACCCACCACCGCAAGCGTATTCATCCACGGCGAAAGTGGTACGGGTAAAGAAGTCTGCGCAGAAGCTATTCACCAAGAAAGTCAACGTAACGGTAAACCATTCGTTGCCATTAACTGTGGTGCGATTCCTCGTGATTTAATGGAAAGTGAAATTTTTGGTCACGTAAAAGGCGCTTTCACTGGAGCGACAACTGATCGTAAAGGCGCAGCAATGCAGGCCCATGGCGGAACCCTATTTCTTGATGAACTTTGTGAAATGGAATTGGAGATGCAAAAAAAGCTGCTGAGATTCTTGCAAACCGGAACCTTCACACCGTTAGGTGGTCATCGAGAAATAAAAGTTGATGTCAGAATTATCTGCGCAACTAACCGTGATCCACTCGTTGAAGTTGAAGAAGGCCGATTCCGAGAAGATCTTTATTACCGGGTACATGTCGTGCCTATCGAAATGCCCCCCTTAAGAGAACGCGGGAGTGATATTCTCACCTTAGCTAACCACTTTTTAAAACTGTACGCTAAGCAAGATAAAAAGAAATTCAAATCCATCGACAAAGAAACACAGACACAACTCAAACGTTACCCATGGCCAGGAAACGTTCGTCAATTACAGAACGTCATTAGAAACATAGTGGTGTTAAACAACGAAACGAGCGTGACTATAGAGATGGTACCGCCGCCAATCAACAGAATGGATATTGCGACGCCGAAAAGTGTTACTTCAATACGAAATGTAGCGTCGCCCTCTGTTGCTGCGCCTCAAGATACCGCTGTCTCCGAAACTAGATTACCACCAATCCCCCCTGAAGAGCTGCTGCACACTTCAACGACTCACGATCACAAAATGCCAGCACAACATGCTCCAATAACACCGCCACTAACAACCAGTGATGGCGCAATTCGCCCTATGTGGCAAATTGAACGTGAAGCAATCCAGCACGCCATAAATCATTGTGATGGCAATGTACTAAGCGCTGCCGTATTGCTAGAACTAAGCCCTTCTACTGTTTATCGTAAGAAACAGGCTTGGGAATCAGAGGATGAGTACAATCAAGCCTAATCAATTGAACACGACGATACTCACTTCGGCTCAACAACAACTTGCTCTTGGGCATGATGAAATTTGGCTGTTGATCGACAGCCAAACTTTCGGAGGAATTGAAACTCACGTTATTGAATTAGCAATAGGTTTAATTGAGCATAAACAGAAAGTAAGAGTCGTTCTTCTCACTAAGTTCAACCCTCCACCGCCGATTATCACACGCTTAAACCAATTACAGCTTCCTTACTGTCACCTCTGCGAGCTTGCTCCAAATAGCCAAAACGCACTATCTCAACTCAAACAGGCAATTACCGAATACCAACCTAGCTTTATCCATGCCCATGGTTACAAAGCGAGCATAGTGAGTAAGGTCACTAAGTTCACGACGACTCCGAACAAACTGCGTCAAATATCCACTTATCACGCAGGAGAAAAGCCAAGAGGAAAAGTGTGGCTCTACGATTTTCTCGACCGGTATAGCGGTTTTATCTCTAATCACTCTTTAGTGGTGAGCGATAAAATCAGAGATAAGATTCCAACGAAAACAACACTGCTCAATAACTTCATTTCAATCCCGGAACGATCCTGTTCATCTTGCAAGTCTAACTCGACAGTTCCTGGCGTATTAAAAGAAAACACCAGCATTTATGACATAGGTTTTGTTGGACGCTTGAGCCACGAAAAAGCCGCCGATAGATTTGTAATGTTAGCGAAGTCTAACCCAAATCAACACTTCCACATTTTCGGTGATGGCCCTGAACGACAATCGTTAGAGTGTAATCAACCGGCTAATCTCACCTTTCATGGCCACCAAACAAGTATGGAAAAAGCGTGGCAAACCATCGATGTATTAGTTGTACCTTCTCGATATGAAGGATTACCGATGGCAGCACTCGAAGCCATGGCACGACGTATCCCTGTTATCGCCACAGCAGTTGGTAATCTACCACAGTTGATTGAACATCAAACCAATGGTTATCTCGCTCAAAGTGAAGCAGAACTCCATAAATGCCTGCAGAACTGGATCAATCTTCCTCTTCAAGATAAAAGCACGGTGGGAGATAAAGCAAGAAGCACCATCATTGAGCGTTACTCCCCTCAAGCTGTTATTCCCCAAATCTTAAAGTGTTACGGCTCATAATTTCCTTCTAATCAGTTACTTCAATCTCTTTAATTCTCCATTCAATCTGATTCTCAATTTGAACAATCGTCAAAGTACACCCCATCTATATTTGAAATATTCATCAAATACAGCGATTTAAATTTAATACGTATGTGGCACTTACCTTGCTATCTCTTGTTAAGAAGTAAAATTATTGATTGGTTTTAGAATCAAATTGTCGATTAGAAAGGCCTATCAACAGAACTAGCCGATATATCCGTTTCTAGGAGATGCAATGAAATATCAAGCCAACAGAATACCACTCATTATTGGGCTATCCACCTTAAGCCTACTGATTGGTGCTGCTTGGTATTTGGCTCCTCATCCAGCGATGGTGATATTGATCGCCTTCATTCCTTTAGGCGCACTGTTAATTATCAACAAAGCATTTTGGTTTGTGATCCTGTTTGTGGTGTTTTCATTTTTTAGAATTCACGAAGCTTTACCGCTACTTTACCCTTTGAAAATACCTTTGCTGCTATCCATGGGGGCCTTATCGGCACTGTTATGGCACTCACTAATCAGTAAAGAGCTAAAAATCTATTGGCACCCTTCACTCAATTGGCTTTCTATATTTTGGGTGTTAACCATTATTGGAATCGTATTCGCGTCGAACCGAACCATAGCGCTCGCAGAGTTCAAAGGCATTTATTGGAAGATAATAGTCATGTCCCTCGCTATCGTTTGGCTCGTTAACACAACAGAAAATCTTGCTAAAACAGCGATGACCATCATCTACGCCGGCGCATTAGTGAGTACTATTGCCGTTTATAACTCCGTGTACAGTATCGGTCTTGTGGAAGGCTCCAGAGTGACCATTGGACGAGATTTTGGTTCGATGCTCGGTGACCCGAACGACCTCGCTTTGGTGTTGCTTTTCCCACTCGCATTCGCCATTAGTCAAACCACGACGCCAGGTATTTCCCATTTCAAGCGAATAATAAGTGCGCTAGTTTGTGTCCTATTGTTAGCGGCGATTATTGCCACTCAGAGTCGTGGCGGATTACTTGGCTCTATTGCGGTAATAGGTATTTTTGCTTTGAAATTGATTCGTTCAAAAGTGTTGTTGCTATCGCTAGGATCCGTAGCTGCGATTATACTTTATCTTGTCGCAGGCATTGCCGACAGAGCCTCTGGAGGCGCTGCTGAGCAAGGCATTGATGAATCTGCCATGGGGAGAATTTACGCTTGGGAAGCTGCAATAAAAATGGCCGTGGAAAATCCATTGACTGGTGTTGGATTAAACAACTTCTTCTCAAATTATTTCTTTTATAGCGCCCACTGGGATGGTTTAAATCACGCGGTTCACAGTACATGGTTTGGCGTTCTAGCAGAAACAGGCTTTATTGGTCTCATGATTTTTGTCATCCTAATTATCTCATTAATCAGAACTTCTCGCTCCACACTAGCAAGACTGTCTGAAGCAGGTACGGCGGTCGCTCCCGAGCTTAATGCAGTTGCTTATGCTGTTTATGCGGGCTTAATTGGTACCATTGTATCAGGCACCTTCCTAACACAAGGTTTCAACTGGCCAATTTACATCTTAGCCGCACTTACCGTTTGCGTATCAAACGTGTCTCATACTGCTTGTCAAAATGAGAAAACCTAAAAGATAGGCTGTAACCATTTGAAAATTATATATTTATTTAGTGGCACGCAATATGAAAGACTTCTATGTAACAACGTAAAAGGAATTTCATTATGACGACAGTATCCGTACATCAATTCAAACATTGGCTTAAGTTTCACCCAAACTCTCGAATTCGAAATGTATTTTCTGTTTTGAAAAGCGTAAGAAGCGCAGAGCTCCCGACCCCACAAATGGTTAACCGTTGCCTTTACCAATTACACACGTTGGTTGTGAGCATGATTACGGGCTTTACTCGTTTTTGCTATTGGACACCCGCATTCAAAGGAAGAGTCACGCAATGCGGAAAACATTTGTACCTGTACGGTGGTTTACCGTTTGTGAGTGGTCCTTTACAAATTTCAATTGGCGATAACTGTCGAGTTTCTGGCCACACGACATTTTCAGGGTGCTCTCAGCCACTAGACAGTTTCATGCCCCCTCTTCTATCGATTGGCAACAATGTTGATATCGGCTGGCAATCAACGATTGCAGTGGGCAAACGCGTCATCATCTCTGACAATGTTCGTATCGCTGGCGGTGCATTCTTGTTTGGGTATTCGGGTCATCCTCTTGATGCAAAACGAAGAGCTGATGGTGAAGGCGATGATCCCCAACAGATCAGCGATATTATCCTCGAGCGAGATGTGTGGCTAGGCACAAACGTGACCGTAAAAGGCGGTGTGACCATTGGTGAAGGTGCTGTGATTGCTGCAGGTAGTGTCGTCATCAAAAGTGTCCCGCCATTTGCAATTGCAGCCGGCAACCCAGCACGAGTTGTAGGACAGATTGAATCTGTTGAAGCGGCCAAACCAGATACTGTTAAATCGTTTGAAACTCATAGAGGTGACCATGCGTGATCTAATCGTATTTGGTGAAGACTTTGGCGGACTTCCTTCATCCACTCAGCATCTGATTCGCCACTTAGCTAAGACACACAAAGTGCTATGGATTAACTCCATTGGTTTAAGACAACCTAAACTGTCAACAAAAGATGTCATGCGTGCGTTCAACAAATGGTTTGGTAAAACCAATGCCGTGACACAGAATATGCTCGATGCAAATGAACACAGTCATATTACGGTGGTAAACCTAAAAACTATCCCCGCACCTTCATCAACATTAGCAAGAAAGCTTGCACAAATGCTCATGTTGAAACAACTAAAGCCCATTATCGCAAAGCTAAACATGCGGGCACCGATCTTGTGGACGTCACTTCCTACCGCTGTCGACCTGTGTGGTCACCTTGGTGAATCTGCAGTGGTTTATTATTGTGGAGACGATTTTAGCGCATTAGCCGGAGTTGACCATCAAACTGTTACAGAGCATGAATCCGATCTGATAAAAAAATCGCACCTAATCTTTGCCGCGAGTAAGACATTAATAAACAAGTTTCCAGAAGATAAAGTCCAGTTGTTGCCACATGGCGTAGATGTAAGCCTTTTCTCTACTCAAGTACCGAGAGCGAAAGACTTACCCAGTAATCACAGACCAATCGCAGGTTTTTATGGAAGCCTATCTCAATGGCTCGATTACGGCCTTATTGAACATGTAGCGACAGCAATGCCCGACTGGGATTTTGTTTTCATTGGCCCGAATGAGCTTGATAGTTTAGCGCTTCCTAACCTTGACAATGTTCATTACCTTGGTCCAAAACCCCACCATTCTTTGCCAAGTTATTCGCAACATTGGGATGTGAGCCTTTTACCATTTGTTGATAACGAACAGATTCGTGCATGCAGCCCTTTGAAGCTCATGGAATACCTTGCGGCAGGAACGCCTATCGTAACCACGCCTTTTCCAGCGCTATTACCTTATCAAGATCACGTCACAAAAGTCAGTAACGCACAACAAATGATAGAGGCGTTAAACAAAGCTCAGCAGCTTACCAACTCACCACTATCACTCGTTGAAAAAGACAGCTGGCAGAACCGTGCCAAGTTCGTACACTGGATGTTGGAGCTACTATGAATAATCTGAAATTGCGGTTATTGATTCTTTTGAATGCAATGTGGCGTCAACGCTACGTAATATTAGTCCCGATTCTTGTTCTCCCCTTCGTTGGGTTCGGAGTCAGTAAACTGGCTCCTACCAAATATGATGCTCACACCAGCATGTTGATCCAAGAAACCGCAAAGATGAACCCTTTCTTAAAAGACATCGCTGTATCGACAATGCTTAAAGATCGAATTAGCGCACTGAGAACACTATTGCATAGCCGCCATGTACTTTACTCAGTGGCGGAAGAGCTTAAATTGCTCACGCCGGAAATGTCCAATTTCGACAAAGAGACACTCATCTCCGATTTGTCACAACGTTTATCAGTCACTCAACTAGGAAAAGATTTTCTAAAGATAAGCCTGAGTTCAAACACTCCAATTGGCATGGAGTCAACTCTTCAGTCAGTCAGCGAACATTTTATCGAACAGCTATTAGCGCCGGAGCGTTCATCAATTCAAGACTCTAGTAGCTTTTTAAAAGTACATATTGACGAACGCAGCGCAGAATTAGCCAAAGCAGAGGAAGCGTTGGCGCTTTATGTAAATGAAAACGTACACTCAACACCTGAAGTTCAGAGTCAGAGTTTGAATCGACTAGCGTCACTCAAACAAACATTGGCCGAGAAAGAGGCGGAGTTATCTGGTGTCCAAAAAAGCCTAGGCTCGATTGATCAGCAACTATCGAAAACCAACCCGGTAATTGGGCGCCTAGAAGATCAATTGATTGATATTCGTAGTGAGCTAACCTTGCTACAAGCGAAATACACAGACAAACACAGCGCAGTTCAAGCCAAGGTTCGCGAACTAGAGAGGCTGGAGAACGAGCGCAAGACATTGCTGGCTCTCAAACAACCAGGAATGAACAATGACCAGTTGTGGGATATAGCCAGTAGCGCAACATTGAGTAAGCTATCCGACAATCAACCATTGCTGGTCACACAATTGCAAAGCCTTCAATTAGTTCGAGCACGCTTTGAATCATTAACAGAAGAAACAAAAAGCCTTCGCACTATAATCTTTGAATTGGAAAACAAGGCCAACAACTTCGGTGAAAACGCAAAAGAGATGTACCGACTTCAACGAGATGTGAAGATCAAACGTCAGTTATATGATGAACTTACTGAACGCTATGAAATGGCACAACTAACAGGCTCTCTAGGTATATTCGAGCAGAACAAGCGAGTCAAGATTATTGATTTGCCTTTTACACCAAGCGTAAAATCTAACATGCCGACATTCGTATTTATCCTAGCAGGTTTGGTTGCTGGCATTGGTCTTGGTGTCGGTTTAGCGGTGTTATTCGAATTGTTTGATTCTTCTATCAAACGTAAAGAAGAAATCGAAGATATTTTGGGCGTTCCTGTGATCACCGTTATCCCCAAAATGAGCAATCCAATTTAAGACTTAACCAATACACCAGCTTCGTACTGGTGTTTTTCTTTCTATGGGCACTTTTTTACGCTTGTATTTTCATCTCTGCCATTTATCTTTATCAGATTAAAACACCGCCTCGCCTTATTCTTCTCCCACTTAATTAGTCTCTTACCTATTTCGACATTCTGTTTTGATTCCTATTTTGAGAATAACAAGAGGATAAAATAAAAAAGAAATTAAGCTGTTGATAATTAAAGATTAATTAATTGGCACAACTCGTGCAGTTATTGAATAACAAAATGAAAACGAAACAACTTAGATAACTTAATAGCAGGGAGAGCGCTATGGAAAACCAACTCACAACACATGGGAAGAAGGTAATACATGTTGTTCAGCATCTCGCTCCTGGAGGCCTAGAGACACTCACCTTAGATTTGCTTCGCCTTGCTAAGCCTTGTGACCAAGTGTTTATTGTAAGCTTAGAGGGAACAAAACAAGAGTCTATTGATAACTGGCCAAAGTTAGAGCGTTACCAAAACCAAATCATATTTCTAGACAAAGAGTCAGGCATTCAATTCAATGTTATTCTCAAGTTAATCAAAGAATTCAAATCTATTTGTCCAGATGTGGTTCATACTCATCATATTGGCCCACTACTTTACGCGGGATATGCCGCTCGCCTCACCGGTGTACAGACCCGAATCCATACCGAACACGATGCGTGGCATCTTCAAGACGATAAACGCCGTCATCTACAAGCACTAGCACTGAAAGCCGTTCAACCAACACTCGTGGCCGATGCAACACGTGTCTACAACCAACTCCGCTCAGCTTTCACCTACAACAATATTATTACCATCAGAAATGGCGTTGATTGCGACAAATTCAAGCCAGTATCGAAAATAGAAGCACGAACAGCGTTAGGCCTACCACAAGACAAGAACATTGTTGGTTGCGCAGGTCGATTGGAGCACGTTAAAGGTCAAGATCAACTGATTCAAGCTCTTGCACTGCTGCCTAAAAATACCATCGTAGCTTTTGCGGGCGACGGTTCTAAACGAAAACAATTAGAACGATTAGCTAACAACCTCAACTTGAAAGATCGCGTCATCTTTCTTGGATTAGTTGATGACATGACGACTTTTTATGGTGCACTCGATACTTTCTGCCTACCTTCACGTCATGAAGGATTACCACTTTCTACATTAGAAGCTCAAGCTTGTAACATTCCGACCGTCGCGATGAATGTGGGGGCTGTCGAAGAAACACTCTGTCCAATCAGTGGACATCTTGTCAAAAATGGCAGTATCACAGGGTTAGCAGGCGAACTGCTTAAAGCCACTCTCAACTCATCAGTCAAGAAGCAACATCAAATAGCTCTAACCTTTGAAAATACTTCTAACCCTCGTCGCTACGTTCTTAATAACTTCGACATTGTGAAAATGGTCGCGTCTTATGACGTCATTTCTGAAGGAGCTTACGCATGATTGATTGGGTACTCGCAAGTCTATGTTTGTTTTCTGGAATGCTAATTGTCTACCATCACGCCGCTTACCCCATTTTGTTGCGTTGGTACGCAAAACGTAATCCAGTGCGTCAAGTATCAGAAAGCTCTCGTTGTTATAAAGAGGAGCAACGAGACTCGACTCTTCCCTCTATCACCATTCTAGTTCCTGCTTTTAATGAAGAACAATGGATAGCTGAAAAGATTCGTAACCTCGCTTCGTTAGATTACCCAAGAAAGAAACTGCAGGTCATTATCGCGTGTGATGGCTGTAACGACAACACGGTCGAAATTGCACAAATGGCAATCCAAGAAGCGATGTGTAGTGATGTTCACTTCGAGATACATGACTATGCTCAAAATCGAGGAAAAGTCGCCATTATCAACGAAGAAGTAACAAACATAACCAGCAATATCATTGCTCTTAGTGACGTTTCAGCACTCATTTCATTGGATGCGTTATTGATTGCTGCTGCTCATTTTGAAAATGACAAGGTTGGTGTCGTTAATGCCACTTATCAATTATACCCAACGGAAAACACAGGTGAGAATAGTTATTGGCAGTATCAAACCGCTGTCAAAGAGTATGAATCGTCAATGGGTTCGAGCTTAGGTTCTCACGGTGCCTTCTACTTATTCCGAACTAAACTGTTTGAGTTATTACCTCATAACGCCATCAATGATGATTTTATCTTACCCATGCAAATCGTCAAACAAGGCTATATCGCTGAATACGAAACGCAAATGGTGGCTTTAGAATTAGAAGAATCAAACCTAAAGACAGACTTCAATCGACGTTTGCGAATTTCTGCTGGCAACATGCAACAAGCGATTCTGTTGTGTGGCTTGTTTAACCCTAAATTTAAAGGCACCGCTTTTGCTTTCTTCTCCGGGAAAGGCCTACGACTTCTCACTCCTTATCTAATGATTATGTGCTTAGTTTGCTCCGCCCTTCTCAAAGAAAACCTGTTATTCGAAGTGTTACTTTGGATACAAATCGCGGTCTACAGCATTGGTGTACTGGGCTGCATCATGCCAAAAGCCCTGATCAATAAGCCTATTTCATTAATTTCTTATTTAATCGTTGGTCATTATGCCAACTTCATTGGTGGCGTACGTTACCTACTGGGACTTGAAAACTCCCCTTGGACTCGAGTGAATCGTTAAGGACTGACCATGATGAACATTGATCAATTATCAAACCTGAATCTATACCAATACAAGATTTCTCGCGCGAAACGCACCTTTGATTTTGTTAGCTCTTTACTCGCGTTAGTCATCTTATCTCCAGTGTTCCCATTTATCGCACTGGCTATTGCACTCACTTCTCGCGGCCCGATCTTCTACCGTCAACTGCGCGTCGGAAAATCGACACCGGAAAAGATGGAGATTTTTGAAATCATGAAGTTTCGTAGCATGTATCAAGATGCGGAAACTCGCTCAGGTGCAGTGTGGGCAACGGAAAATGACCCTCGAATCACACCAGTTGGTCGTTTTTTAAGAAAAACACGCCTTGATGAGCTTCCGCAGTTGTTTAACGTGTTGAAAGGGGAAATGTCATTAATTGGCCCTCGCCCCGAGCGCCCAACGTTCTATAACAAACTGGAAAATGAAATCCCTTACTTTGCTGACCGTACTTATGGTGTTATGCCTGGTATCACAGGTCTTGCACAGGTAAACCAAGGGTATGACACGTGCATTGAAGATGTTCGTCGCAAAGTTGGCTTCGACCACAGTTATGCTCTTAGTCTATGTTCTATGAGATCATGGATTGCTGCAGACCTAAACATTATGACAAAAACAATTTTGGTGATGGTTGATGGCCGAGGTCGCTAGTATCGAGTTGCGGTAACCTTTGGTCACGTTAAAACGTAGCTACGTTCAAATATAGCTACATTCAAGTATAAACTTTCTTGCTTAGCATTGGTTAATTCGGATCCAACTCAAACTGATGAGTACTTAATTGCTCATCGGTTTTTTTCGATTTCGTATACCATTTAATATACGATACCTGCTAATCATCCCCAGCCCGTATTCGAATCCGTCCATCACTATGAAAATCGAAGACCTGAAACTATTCACAACCGTTGTTGAGCTTGGCAGCTTTACCGCAGCCGCTAACGCATTAGATCTCCCACGTGCAAATGTAAGTCGACGGATCAACGATTTAGAGAAAACACTCAATATTCAGCTGTTCTTCCGTACTACTCGGAGTTTATCGGTTACTAAATCGGGTGAGCTCTACTATAACGAATTACTGAAAGCGTTAAGTGCACTCGAAAAAGCCAACCACGTGGCGTCTAACCTTTTAGAAGTCCCACATGGTCGCGTGAAAATTGGTTTGCTTCCAGAGACTGGCGATATCGTTCAATCTACCCTATTTAAATTTCAAGATTTATACCCTGAGGTTGAGCTCGATATAAGAAGTATCAGTAACGGATTTCTTGATATGTACCGCCAAGGATTAGACCTCGCAATGCATGGTGGCCGCTTAAGTGATTCCAACGTAGTCGCGCGTAAGGTGATGGATTTACGACGTATTTTTGTTGCGAGTCCAGAATACATAAAAAAATACGGTAAGCCTTCAACGATTGAAGAACTCTCTCGCTTTCCATGTGTTTGTTTCCGTTGGCCAAGCGGTGATATAGACAAAGAATGGCAAGTCTCTGATCATATAATTAAGGTTGAACCTTCTATCGTCAGCGACAGTATAGGTTTCGTAAAAGGTGCATCTACACGCCACCGAGGCATCGCTCTGTTACCAGAACTGATGGTAAGGCAAGAACTAAAGGACGGCTCACTGATTAACCTATTCCCTATTGATGTCATACAAAAAGAAGAAGCTTGGCTATTGTATCCACAACGTAAAGCTTTGAGCCATGCCAGCCAATTATTGATTGACTTTTTGTTACAAGAACTGCCAAATATATAATTATTGTCACGATTATCATGACAGTGTTATACCGTTAACACTGATTATCTGTGACTTACATCTAGATAGAATTGCGCCATCAATTTTTAGGAACAATTAATGATGTCAATCTATCGCTACTCCCTACTTGCCACTACGCTTCTGCCTCTTATCGGTTGCAACCCATCTGCTATCACTGAACCATCCGTTACTTCTGCGCCATCGAGCGCTTCTATCAAAGTAACACAAGAGCAACCTATCCAGGTCATTCAGCTTGAACCGCTTGCGAACCAAGCTCAAAAGTCATTTACAGGTAAACTAAAATCTTCTGAAACCGCGGGCGTGGCATTTCGTGTTCCTGGCACCATTCAAAGTATCTTAGTTTCTACGGGAGACACTGTAGTTAAAGGCCAACCTTTAGCAGAACTTGATCCGCATGACTATCAAGTGACATTGGAAGAATTACAAGCTCGCGCACTAGAGGCGAAGTCAGCACGTAAACTTGCTAAGGTGGAGCTAGCGCGCGTGAAACAAGCGATTGATGACAACGCCATTGCCAACGTCAACTTAGACCGAGCAATCAGTAGCTACGAGCGTAGCGAATCGGCTGTTAAAGTGGTGGAGCAAAATATCCGTCGCGCTAAAGACTCCATTCGTTATACCCAACTACTTGCGCCTTTCGATGGAGTCGTTGCTTCTTCGAACTTTGACCAGTACGAGCAAGTTCTACCGGGCACCTCTGTATTTACGATTCACAACCCAGACCAACTGGAAGTTACAATTGATGTCCCTGAGAATCTCATTCATAAGTTCAGCCCTGATCAACAATCGAAAATTAGTTGGTATGGTTCAAAGCTAGGTCTAACGGCTTACGCTAGCGAGATCTCGACTCAACCGCACCCAATCAAACAAACCTACTCGGTGACCTACCGTTTAGCACCAATCGGTGATGATCGAGTGAGTAGGCAGCTTTTACCGGGCAAAGCCGTAACCTTGTCGACTCAGCTAGATGACATCTCCAATAACTTCTGTCTACCTTATTCAGCTATTGTGAATCAATCTGGTATCGAGCAAGTGTTCACGATCGAAAATGAGCAAGCGCAAGGTGTGATGGTTAGTGTTATGTCACTTAAAAAAGACTCTGCGTGTGTTGAATCAACATTGAAAGGTGGCGACTACGTTGTAGTTAGCGGATCTCAATACGTTATCGAAGGCCAACATTTCTCCAATATCCAAGTTAAGAGCCTGTAGGTAAACCATCATGAATCTAGCTGATTTCGCGATCAAACAACGCACCTTCATCCTGTTTTTCACTGCATTGAGTGTTATCGCAGGCCTGTTTTCTTATTTTGATTTGGGCAAACTTGAAGACCCAAGCTTCACCATAAAAACCGCCGTGGTAGTGACTCTATATCCTGGTGCCTCAGCCGAAGAAGTGGAACAACAAGTCACGGACACCGTCGAAACCAAGCTGCAAGGAATGGCATCGTTAAACCGACTTCGTTCATTGTCTCGCCCAGGTATATCAATGGTGTTTGTAGACTTGAAAGAGTCACTAAACTCCAAACAGCTACCACAAGAATGGGACTTGCTACGTCGTAAAGTATCAGACATGAAATTACTCCTACCTACTACCGCCCAAATCAGCGTAGTACAAGATGAGTTCTCTGAAGTGTATGGCATGCTTTTTTCAATACATAGCAATGATGCGTCCCCTGTTGAACTTCGTCGTTATGCAGAAGAGTTACAGCGTCGGATTAAAACTGTAGACGGAATTAAGAAAGTGGAATTGCACGGTGTTCAACCTCGCGTGGTGCATATTGATATTCCAGACGAGCGATTAGCTCAATACGGTTTGTCGATGGCTCAAGTGTGGAGCCAACTGAACACGCAGAACACCACGTTTGATTCCGGTAAATTCTCTGCAGGCAGTGAGCGCATTCGTGTTCACCAATCGAGCCAATTTACTTCGCTCATTGACATTAAAAACTTGATGATCAAGGGCGGTGTGAGTGAGCTTGGCATCGGTCTATTGCGCCTTGGCGATATTGCTGATGTGACTATGGGTTATCAAGAACCAATGATGACGGCAAATCGTTATAACGGGGTGCCAGCAGTAACACTCGCGGTAAGCCCTGTCTCCGGCGTGAACGTCGTATCTCTGGGGGACGACATCAACCGAATTGTTAAAGAGTTCCAAACGTCACTGCCATTGGGTGTCAAAGTCGCAACTGTTGCCAACCAACCAGAAGAAGTTCAAAAATCGATCGATAACTTCGTTAACAACCTGCTTGAAAGTGTCGCGATTGTATTTGTCGTATTGTCGATTTTCATGGGCTTAAAGAGTGCAACGATTGTAGGTTCAAGTCTACTATTGACGATTCTACTAACGTTAATCTACATGAATATTGCCGCTATCGATTTACACCGTGTATCTTTAGGCACGTTTATCCTCGCTCTTGGCATGTTGGTGGATAACGCGATTGTGATTACCGACATGATGATCGTGAAGATTAACAAAGGTATCAACCGCACTGTTGCGGCCATCGATTCAGTTAAAGAAACAGGAATGCCGCTATTTGGCGCGACAGTTATCGCCATTATGGGTGCAAGCCCGGTTATATTTTCTCAGACAGACGCCGCCGAATTTGCGAGCTCAGTATTCTTAATCATCGCCTCATCGTTACTGCTGTCTTGGCTCGTGGCCATGACATTCACTACCCTAATGTGTTGGATGTTCATCAAACCAACCAAACAAAAAACCGATAACAAAGTGAGCTTGTACCGCAAGAGCGTTAACTGGACAGTCGATAATCCAATGAAAGCATTGACTGGCCTCATTCCGCTGATTCTAGTGACGGCGCTAGCTATTCCAAACATTGCGATTAACTTCATTCCACAAGCGGATCGCCCAATCTTACTCCTTGATTATTGGCTACCGAATGGTGCGAAGATAGAACGAACCTCGCAAGACATGAAACGCATTGAAGCTTGGTTATTAGAGCAGCCGGAAGTCACCAATATTTCAACCTATGTCGGTGCTGGTGCGCCGCGCTTCTCAGTCACCATAGAACCAGAACCATTCGACCCCGCTTATGGTCAGATCTTGATTAATGCGGCCGATTATCCCTCACTCAGTACGTTGGTTACTCGTGGTGATAAATGGTTAGCGAAAGAATTTCCAGACGCTGAACCACGATTCAGAGGTTTAAAGCTCGCCACTTCAGATAAATTCAGTGTCGAAGCACGTTTCTCTGGTCCTGATGTTGCCGTGTTACATGATTTATCGAACCAAGCGAAAGCCATTTTTGAAGCACACCCTGACACCAAATACGTGCGTGACGACTGGCGCCAAAAAAGCAAAGTACTTGAGCCGATAATCAACCAAGACAAAATTCGTCATGCTGGTATTGATCGAGCTGACATAGCATTCGCGATGAAACGTGTTTCTGAGGGTATGCCTGTTGGCCAAATGAACCTAAACGATGAAATAGTGACAATTCAAGTCCGTGGAACTGAAAGCTCGATTGAATCATTAGAAACGTTACCCGTCCGCTCACTACTTGGTTTACACAGCGTACCACTTGGCCAAGTTGTCGATGGGTTTGAACTCACCAGCGAAGAAACCATGATTTGGCGTCGTGACCGCGTAAAAACCATTACCGCGCAAGCAGGAGTTGGCCATGACACTACGCCAGCAGCAGTAAGGAACTCAGTGATTGATGATATTGAAGCTATCGCGCTCCCACCGGGTTACAGCATGGAATGGGGAGGCGAATACTACGACGAACACAAAGCCGTCAGCGATATTCTTAAGCAACTTCCAAAAGCAACCTTGTTAATGGTAATCATCTTGGTCGCAATGTTTAACGGTTTCAAGCAACCCGTCATTATCTTCGCTACGCTGCCGTTAGCGGCAACAGGTGCAACATTCAGCTTATTATTATTAGATAAACCCTTTGGTTTTATGGCGTTGATTGGCGCAGTAACACTCACCGGTATGATCATCAAAAACGGCATCGTGTTGATGGATCAGATTGAACTTGAGCGTTCTAATGGTCGTTCGTTATCAGATGCAATCAAAGAAGCAACCGTGAACCGTACCATGGCCATTTCGATGGGGGCATTAACCACAGGTCTTGGCATGATCCCACTGTTAACCGATTTGCTGTTCGACCAAATGGCCGCAACCATCATCGGTGGTCTTGCCGCTGCAACGGTATTATCACTGTTCGTGATGCCAGCGTTATACAAACTCTTCTATCGTTCAGAAGAGAGGGTAACTACGGGAAACGAAACCATTAAAGACTCAATTACTGTGCATGATGAGACACCCAATTTCACAGAACGTGGAGCCACAAACACCAACCAGTCAAACATTAATCAATAAGGAGCATAAACATGTATCTATTACCTCGGTTTAAAGCGGCTCCTATTGCCCTAGCATTGCTGCTTACAGGTTGTGCGGTTGGCCCAGATTACCAAGAGCCACAAACAACGATGGCTAAAACTTTTCTGTACAACCAAGATAGCGAGAGCCACAGCGAAACAAGCAAACAAGACAATCACTGGTGGGTGCAGTTTAATGATGCAACGTTAAACCAATTAGTGAGAGATGTTCAAAGTCAAAACATCCCACTCAAATTGGCGGCAGAACGTATCAACATGGCTAGCTCGTACAAAAGTGTTGTAGCGTCATTTAAAGTGCCAACGGTGAATATTGGTGGCGGCTACTACAATATTCAGCTAAGCGAGAACGACTCCCTACTCGGCCCTGTATTTGGCGCTTCTAACGCGGTTGAATCAACGACCGGTATATCGCTACTTGACGCGCAACACGACGGCGGTTTCTTAGGGGCAAGTATCGCATGGGAAGTGGATTTATTCGGACGTATCGATAGACAATCCAACGCCGCAACGATTCGAGTAGAACAAGCCGAGATATTCCAATCGGGGTTGAATACGCTGATTACCGCAGACGTGATTCACAATTACCTACAATATCGTGGGGCACAAGAACGTAAAGCAATTGCGATGGACAATATCCAAGATCAACAACGCACACTTGAACTGGTTACCAAAGTCGTTCGTAGCGGTTATGGCTCGGAGTTAGACCTAGCTCAAGCAAAAGCGATGCTTGCCGCGACAGAATCGATTGTTCCGCAACTAGAAATTGCAGAACAAGTTCACAAGCAGCGTATAGCAGTATTGTTGGGAGCATCACTCTCGAACGTCAACCAACGCCTAGCGGGCGAATTTACCTTGCCACGAATGAATGATGTCATCCCAACAGGCTTACCTTCTGACTTGTTAGAACAACGCCCTGACATTCGAATCGCGGAACGCGAAATGGCCGCGATCAATGAAGAACTTGGCGCTAGCATCGCCAATCGTTATCCAAAGTTCTTCCTAACTGGTACACCAGGCGTGACTGCGGGAAGCTTTGATGACTTGTTCAGCAGCGACTCTTTTGGTTGGGCAGCATCCGCAGGCATTAGCTGGAATGTGTTTGATGGTGGTCGAGGTGAAGCTATGATCGAGATGAACGAAGCAAGGTTTCGCTCAGCTGCACTTAATTACCAACATTCGGTAGACAGTGCATTAACAGAAGTAGATTCAAGCCTGTTCGCCTATGGCCGCAGTCAAGAGAACCAAAAACGTATTGATGAAGCCACCCTAGCCGTCGATGGCGCGGTCAGTAAAGCCAAGTCATTATATAGAGCTGGCCTAGTGGATTACTTATCGGTATTAGATGCACAGAGACAACAAAAAATGATGCAAGACCGCCAAGTGGCCGCCAAACTTCAAACAGCCAGCACCACCATTGCTGTATACAAAGCCTTAGGCGGAGATTGGCAAGTAAAGCCGAAAGTAAACGCCTCTGAACAGACAGCAAAAGAAGGTCAAGCAACATACAAAACACCTAGCAACAAACAGAGCATCGAGAGTTAGAGTTGATTAAATAAGCAGCGACAGCTTACTTGCATGGACAATTAGATCCATAAAAAATACCGCTGATGATCTCGGCGGTATTTTTGTATTTAACGGTACGCATCTGGAAGTCTCTGCCGGCCTAAGTCTAATGAATACGCACTTTTCCAATTGGGTTTAGACGGCTAAATCGATACTTAGGGTAATATATCCAAAATAGTTCTTTGTTCTTAGAGTCTTGAGCTATTAATAACTCAACCTCACCAGTATTAGTAACAATACGCACTTTACTTTTAGACAATGGGGCCGTTCTATTCATCTTCACGTACTTCTTATTTTTCAAAGAATCTAACAATTTAGATGCTTCAAACTCTTCATGTGCCTCAATGACGAAACTAGACGCACTCAACTCTTCAGAAAGGAGCCATCTAATTTGATATTTTTGAGAAAAAAACAGAACAATACTAATGAACGCGACTCCGATTAATAGTATTGACGCTTTTCCATTCTTATGCCAAACGCCAACAAACATTGCTGAAAGTAAGCTGACAATAAAAACTAAGGCGGTAACCGTGAACCAAATATCTAAATAATTACCCATAACTCCCCTGTTCACAAACCATCTAATTCAGTAGCAAACAACACGATATGACACACTTAAGAATACTAAATCAACCTTTTGCGTGCTTTTTAACCTTTTTCATGGCCATTTGACGCTTAAGTGGAGAAAGGTAGTCAATAAACAAATTGCCCGACAAATGATCTATTTCGTGCTGCATTACGATAGCTAAGAAATCATCGCTTTCTATGGTAATTGGCTTACCTTCGCGATCTAAAGCAGACACAACAACTGAAGTAAAACGCTCTACGTCTGCATAGTAATCAGGAACTGATAAACAACCTTCTTGACCTAATGCTTTATCTGAGCCACTAACCACTTCTGGGTTAATCAAAATTAACGGTTCATCTCGACTTTCTGAAAGATCGATAATAACAACGGCCTCTTTATGACCAACTTGAGTCGACGCCAAACCTATACCATTGTCAGTCGCATATAACGTTTCCAACATATCGTCTATTAATGTTTGTACCGTCGACAGATCTTGCACCTTTTCCGCTTTAAGCTTGAGCCTTGGGTCTGGTGCAGTCAGAATTTCTAAAACTGCCATATTTACCTTCTAGTCCTTGTAAGAAATTAATGTCCAATTAAGTAGTGAGCAACGCAATACAAAGCCACCGCATAACACCTTAAACACATAAATCAACGCATAGTGAAAATGCCATGCGAATCTGCATTAAACGCTTTGTTATGTGAGTAGTTTCCACTCTAGCGCTTTGGCCTCGTGCTCTTTGATAAAACTATCCTTGCCGTCACAATATATCTCAATATCGTGGTTACATTGAGCTGCTACCTTTCTCTTAAGTTGCGCATAAGACTCGAGAGCTTCGGGATGAGCGGCAAGGTAATCACGAAACGCTAAATGACGGTAAACATGATTGTCACCCTTTACAAAGGCGTGAATCTGATGAGTTCTATCGTCGCCGCCCTTTCGATAGTACCTTCTGCCCGAGATCCCAAATTCTCCCATGACTTCATATCCGAGAGATTCAAACTTCGACTTGTGAGTATCAAGTTCAGACAGTGAGCTGCACTCTATAATGATGTCAATTATTGGCTTAGCCGCCAAGCCATTAACCGAAGTACTGCCTATGTGATGGATACCCGTGATAGCGCTACTCAACGCATTAACCAAAGCATGCTTCTCGTTCTCAAATTGATTCGACCAGTCCGGATTATAGTCAACGACTTCGACTTTCATATAGATAATTCCATTAAATATCAGTTAATTACAAGGCTTTTACATACAGGGGCTCGCAAGCACATAACGCCAAATTAATGTGTGAACAACGCTTATACCTTAGCTAAACCATTGTGCCGTAAACACTAAACTGGCTTGAAGTGAAGGTGCCAAGCGTTGTGAATCATTCTCAAATTTATTGTTATGTATTTTCAACTTTGCCGCTATTTTCAAGGGTGTTAGCTTTTTTGGTGCTTCCTATCCCTGCTATACACAACCCCATAAGAAAAACTGACAAAAAGTTGAAAGCAAATCCAAATCTTTCGTTTACAGGAGTGTCAATCGAGCCAGCCCAATATGTGAAGTGCACGCTCAACCCCGTAGTAAAGTCATATCTATATGTAGGGCTATATATCACGACAACCTGAGCTATAAAAAACACGAACAAAAGCCAGTTAGCAATTTGCATTTTTGCGTAAAGCAGGAAGCAAAATAGTAATCCAATCAATACGTAGGCTGCATATACGATGTTGGTTAATCCATAGTTGAAATAGTATCCAACCACCTTTGAAGCTCCCATGAGAATCATAGAGAGAGCTAAAATTAAGAGTAATTTATTAGTTTTGGTCATCCTAATCTTCCTTGATACATAACGCCGCGTTAAGTAGTGAGCAACATTGCCACCTTACCTAAACCATTGTGCCGTAAACACTAAATTCAAAGCAAACCGAAAATGCCGAGCGTTGCGAATGATCTTCACCCGATAAAATGGACACCCTATTATCTTTAACCCGTCGCTACTTCATATTCATGCGGGGTTCGATATCCAAGACTTGAGTGCAGTCTATAACGGTTATAAAAATGCTGGATATTCAGAACCTCTGTCGGTATGAAACAATAAGCGCTCTTGTGGCTTTCGATTTCTAATTGCCATTCTCAACGAACTCATCGTTAGCTGTGTACTCTTCTTACTACCAAGCGACCAACCGACGATTTTACGCGAGTAAAGATCGATAACGACCGCTAGATACATCCAACGTTTACCTTGCTTTATATACGTTAGATCTCCAGACCATTGTTGATTAACTGCCGTTGGTTTTGGTGTGTCTTTTTTAATATTCTTAATCGATTGATAGAACCGATGTAGCTATCGCATTTTCATGTAAATGCGATAGCTTCGTGCTCTTAGCCCTTGCTCTCTCATGATCCGAGCCACACGCTTGCGGCTAACCGAAACTCCTTGGCGCCTCAGCTCGGCATGAACTCGTGGACTACCGTAAGTCTCTCGACTCTGGGTAAACACTTTAATTATCCGCTTCTTCAAAGCCTGCTCTTCTTGATCGTAGCGGCTTGGCTCTCTATCAAGCCATGCGTAGTAACCCGACTTAGAAACAGATAGAAAACGGCACATCAATACAATGGAATAACGCGTTTTGTAATGGGCTATGAATCGGAATTTTGTCGATTTTCTTGGGCAACGAATCGTTTCCACTTTTTTAGCAAGTCATTCTCGAGCTTAAGTTGTTCGTTCTGACGTTCAAGCTCCGCAATCCGACTAGACTCAGCTTTCTGACTCGGGATCTTAGTCCTTTTCTTACGTTTATCTTCCAAAATACCCCCTTCTCTATAGTCCTTTCGCCATTTAGAAAGCATATAAGGATGGATATCCAATGATAGCGCCACGCTTTTAACTGTAGCTCCTTCTCGAAGCGAAAGTCGGACGGCAGTTACCTTAAATTCCGTGAGATATTGTTGAGTTTTTTTACCTGATTTATAAGCTGGCATAAACACCTCCAATTGCTATTGAAGGTGTCCACTAGATCGGGTCAACTACAGAATCTGCCTTAAACGCTTTGTTAGGGCTTGAAACTCTCAGCAACAAACTTACTACCCATTGACCCCATTAATACACCTGAACCTTTGTTGATGTAGGACTTAAATCGTAAATAACTGGCTTGGGCCTTTGGACTCGATAGCAAAATAGACACTAGGAAGTACCAAGAAAAATTTAAGACAAATACACCAACAACTAATATTGATGTTGTATGAACAGGAACTTTCACGGGTAACATGGCTGCAAACACACTGCTAAATACTAAATACAATTGCAGTCTTTGGATTACTTAACTGTGTCGCCAAGCCAAGAACTACCGCCTTAAAATGAGTTGGTTTGCTAGTTAACTTTGCGTCAGCAGAAACAACTTTGCTTTTGCTCGCGCTCCACATTCTCACCCCCAGATAGCATAGATATAGGCCACCAAGAACTTTGAAAGCTACGTAAAACTCAGGCACAGCGTCAAAAAGTGCAATGAGCCCCATTGAGGCAATAAATGCAAATGTACTTGCCCCCAAGCCTAAGCCTATAGAAATACACATGGCTTCAGATCTAGATTTTGACATAGCTGTTTGCGCAACCAAGATAAATGAAGGGCCTGGTGTCATCGCGCCAAAGAGTAACAGCGTAGCGATTGGCAGTAGAAATAAGTATTGCTCCAACATTTATAATCATCCTTGTACTAACTAGCGTGATTGAGCCCTAACGCCCTATTAAGGGAGGGGTGAGCAACGCAATACCGATGCCGCAGCAAACCACCTTAACCACCAAAACCAACGCATAGTAAAAATGCCACGCGTTGCGAATCACTCTTAAACAGTTTGTTATGTTCGTTTAAACACGTTCTCACGATGATAAGAGAGATACTCTTTATTTTCTGAATGTAGGGAGACCTTTAACTCAGTATTGATGCCAAGTTTTTCAGGGTCACTTAAAGCATTGGAGATAAGAATTTTTCCTTTGTCATCGAAACTTATTAAGCCACTATCAAAAGCCTTGTCTAAGTTAGGTATCAATAACAATCCATTGTAAGGGTCTAGCCTCTCAAGATCTGTTGCCACACGCCACGGTTTAATGTGGGATGCTACAAGCATATTGCTTAAACCGTAATTACTAACACTACACGAGCCCCACAATGATATTAGCGCATCTCTAAATTCCCCCTGCCCAAGCCGAGCATCGACTAAACGTGCTTTGACTGTACTATCCCTACTAGACTCATACACTTCCTTAATATCACCTGATATAGAATTAGCTTGCTTTAGCTCATACAAATAGCTTTTATACCATTTGAGAGCGCTACTATATTTGTTGTGAGCTGATTCATTCCATGACTTATAAATGGGTATTGAATTTATTCCTTTTTCAATATCAATCCACTCATTCCAATCAGTAACTTGTAATAGGTTTTTATCTGTAACTTTATGCTCATTTGCCCATTCACTGATTTTTGATTTAATACAGTAAAAGTAATCTTCAACTGTAGAAGGCGCCAACTTAGTAGTACCTAACCAATCATAAAATGTCATACGTAAGCCCTTTGCCAATACTCAACAACTTTCAGCATAGAACATAATGCTAAGCTAAGTAGTGAGCAACGCAATACGAAGCCACCGCATAGCACCTTAAACACATAAATCAACGCATACTAAAAATGCCACGCGTTGCGAATCACTCTTAAACAGTTTGTTAGGCATTTTTTCGAGCATCTTTAATAAAGATATGCACTGCCCCCGACTCTGTTTCCTTACGCAAAATGTCAAATAACTCCGTTGCCTCAACTAGTTGACTTAATGTAGTGAAACCATAGTTCTTTGAACTGAAGTCTGGATACTGACGCTTTATTAAACTGCCACAGTGCCCTAAGAACGACCAACCATCTTCATCTTGGTACTCACTAGCAGCACCTCGCAAGATATTAAGAAGTTTAGTGTCTTGGCGTAATTTCCTACGAATGGATTTACTGTCATTCAGGGATGGTTTTTCACTCGTGCTATTGGTTGAAGGCAGCTCTTCTTTAGGTGCATACCTTTCTTTGAGCACCTCTGTATACATGAAATCATCACAAGCATTACGAAATGCCACAGGCGTCATTTTTTTACCAACACCAAAAACATAAATTTCTGACTCCTTTAGCCGTGAAGCCAGTTTAGTAAAATCACTATCACTACTCACTAAAGCAAATGCGTCATATTTGTTGGAGTAAAGGAGATCCATTGCATCAATAATCATTGCTGCATCAGACGAGTTTTTACCTTGAGTGTAGGAAAACTGTTGCACCGGATTTATCGCCAGCTCATTTAAAGGTTGCTTCCAATTTTTCAAGCACTCAGAACTCCAATCCCCATAAGCCTTTTTAACGAGTATGTGCCCATGTTTAGATAGCTCCTTTAATACTGCGTCTAACACGGAGTATTGAGCATTTTCGGCATCGATTAAGACCGCAATTTTCTTCTCTGAATTTATATCTATCAATCTATTTTCCTTTAAGTATGCTGAGATACCCTGATG
>NZ_JAPPTM010000015.1:0-98329 GCF_027587105.1 Vibrio sp. RW | reverse complement strand
AGATTTAGGTTCTGGCGCCGAGAGGTGTGAGAGTTCAAGTCTCTCCGACCGCACCATCATTTATAAAACCCAGCTTTTTAGCTGGGTTTTGTTTTATCTGGAATATGAAAATCTGCTAACCAAATCACCAAATATTTCCCTCTCACTCCTCACTTTTTCGTTCTTTTTATAAGACAATGTCAGCTCCATTTTCTAACTGAGTCTGACTGCCAATGAAAATCCTCCCTTTAACGATCGGTTGCTACACGGACACACCAAGTAAAAGCCAAGGTGTTTATCAAACTCAGTTAGACTTAGGTACAGGAAAACTATTACCTTTTAAGCTTGTCGCCGAGTGTAATAACCCCTCTTTTGTCGTAGCGACAAAACTTGGAATTTATACCGCGTCTGAAGTCGAACAACCAAAACAACCCCAGCTATTTCATATTCCTAATACATATTCAAAGACAACGACCAATTCAGGAGTTATCTCGGGCAGTCACCCCTGCCATGTCGCGATTGCTCCCAACAATAAATTTGCTATTACGTCGCAATACTCATCAGGCACATTCGATATTTTTAGTCTAAGTATCAATGGCAATATCGATAAGCGACTCAAAACAATCAAAATGGTCGGTTCTGGGCCGAACAAAGATCGACAAACTGGGCCTCATGCTCATCAGTGCCTGTTCTTACAAAACTCACCACAGTTTGTCACCATCGATCTAGGAGCTGATAAAATCAATTTCTATTGTTTTGACGAAGAGCAGGAAGAGTTTCTAGACGAACCAATGCAATCCATTAAAGCGCCAGCAGGTAATGGGCCTCGCCATTTGGTCTTCAATAAGGCTGAAGATAAGGCCTACGTGCTCTGTGAGCTCTCTGAAACGATACTCATGTTGGAAAAAGTTTTAGGTGTGTGGAGCATTGTGGAGGAAATAGATGCCCTTCCGAATATGGAGAAGGGAGAAGCCGCAGCTGCAATTAAGTTATCGCCGGATGAGCAATTCCTATATGTGTCTGGTCGATATCAATCAAGGATCAGTAGCTTCAGAATAGATTCTATGACTAAAATACCAATTTTTATTGATAGCTATAACACTGAAGGTAACTTCCCTCGCGACTTTCATATCACTGACTGTGGACAGTGGCTTATCGCCGCAAACCAGCACTCCAACAACATCACATCATTCAAGCGAGATAATAAGGACGGGTCTTTGGTTTATACAGGGTACTCTTTAGAGATCGATACACCGGTTTGTATTACACAGCAGTTATAGCATCCAACACCATACAAAAAAGGAGAGCATCTGCTCTCCTTCTCTATGTAAATAACCTTATGTAACCGTTTAAAGGCCCAACGCGTATTTCAAGACTTGAGCTTTAATCGGCCCTGAGTGTTCTGCTAGCTTTAGTGCAGCATTACGCACAAACTTGAGCGGGCCAATATCATTACTGAACGTTTTGTAGAAAAAGTCCATGCCACTTTGCATCATCAGATTGTCACCTCTTCTGATCACTTCATAGCGTCTCGCCTCAGATTGACTCAATTCACCTTTCTCTTTGGTAATATCCAATAGTGCTGCCACATCTTTAAAGCCCAAGTTAACACCCTGCCCAGCCAACGGGTTAATCGTATGCGCAGAATCCCCGACTAAAATGCAGTTTTTCTTCGAGTATGATTGAGCATGACGTCGAGTCAAAGGGAATGAACCTGCATTCAAGACTTTGATATCACCTAACTCTTGAGGAAAGTGAGTAAGTACTTCATTACGTAATTTTTCTGGGCTCATAGTAGAAAGTTGCTTAATACGAGAAGGCGAGTCATACCAAACTAAAGAACCCTGCCCCACCTCTTTGCCTTCAGACATTAGCGAGCACAATGGAAGGAATGAACGAGGTCCACTCGGTAAAAACTGTTGCCAAGTAATATCTTGTTGAGGTAGTTCTGTTTCTACATTGATAAGCATGCAGTGCTGTCGATAATCCCAAGCCGTAATGCCTATTCCAGCTTGTTGACGAACGGCTGAATTCGCACCATCAGCACCAACCAACCACTTCGCTGATAACTCTGCCCCAGATTGAAGCTTGACGATATTAGTTTCGCCAAATTCAATAGAATCCAACTTTTCAGGGCACAACAGTTCTAAATTGTCATAAGCATCAAACTGAGACCATAAGCCTAACTGAATAAGTCTGTTTTCGACAATATAACCTAGACGAGGCAGATCCAGTGATGCGGCATCAAAACGAGTACGACACTCTGGGTGCTCCCACGTCTCTAAACGCTTATAAGAACACACTCGCATCGCTGCAATACTTTGCCATGCACCAAGATCTTCAAGCAAATCGACCGATGCTTGAGAGATCGCTGACACACGAATGTCCATCGCTTGCGACTCATCAAAAGCTTGTGGAGCACAACCTTCGATCACCGCAACACTCAGACCTTGCTTTGCAAAACCAATCGCTGTTGCTGCACCAACCATACCACCACCAACGACCACAACATCGTAATTGTTCATATTTTGTACTTATCAGTTTGATTCTTTGACTGTTTTGATTGTACTTTTTCATAACTAACTTGTAACCAAAAACCTTATTTGAAAGAAGGGTTATCCCTTGCTGTATCTAGCGTTAACGATAATAGAAACCACTACCGAAGAGATTTGATCAGACTACTAGTCAGTCGGTTTTGAAACCAGTACAATACGCCGCTTGCCGCTAGCGCCCGTCATAAATGAATACCTAATGATGACCGAAGGTGCTTGAGGATGAATAATGGGCGATTTGCTCCCTTAAATTAAACTAACGATCGAGCGAACATAAAATGAGTAAGAAACTGCTAATTAAAACCTGGGGCTGTCAGATGAATGAATACGATTCATCAAAAATGGCCGACCTGCTTAACGCTGCAAACGGCTATGAGCTAACGGAAGTACCTGAGGAAGCAGACGTACTACTATTGAATACTTGTTCTATCCGCGAAAAAGCGCAAGAAAAAGTATTCCACCAGCTTGGTCGTTGGAAAACGCTTAAAGATAAAAAAGAAGGTGTGGTGATCGGTGTGGGTGGCTGTGTAGCGACTCAAGAAGGTGATCACATTCGTCAACGTGCACCGTACGTAGACGTAATCTTTGGCCCACAAACTCTGCACCGTCTGCCAGAGATGATTAAGTCATCACTGTCTAACGAAAAGCCAGTAATGGACATCTCGTTCCCAGAGATCGAAAAGTTCGATAACCTGCCAGAACCAAAAGCTGAAGGCGCGACGGCGTTCGTTTCTATCATGGAAGGTTGTTCTAAATACTGTACTTACTGTGTTGTACCATACACACGTGGTGAAGAAGTTAGCCGTCCAATGGATGATGTACTGTTCGAAGTTGCTCAACTTGCAGAGCAAGGCGTACGTGAAGTTAACCTACTGGGTCAAAACGTAAACGCATACCGCGGTCCAACATACGAAGGTGATATCTGTTCATTCGCAGAACTGCTTCGTCTTGTTGCTTCTATCGACGGTATCGACCGTATTCGTTTCACAACAAGCCACCCGCTTGAGTTTGGTGACGACATCATTGAAGTTTACAAAGATACACCAGAACTAGTGAGCTTCCTTCACCTACCAGTACAAAGTGGTAGTGACCGTATTCTGACGATGATGAAGCGTCCCCATACAGCTATCGAGTACAAGTCTATTATCCGCAAACTGCGTAAAGCTCGTCCTGATATTCAAATCAGCTCTGACTTTATTGTTGGTTTCCCTGGCGAATCTAAGCAAGACTTCCAAGATACAATGAAGCTAATTAAAGAAGTTGATTTCGATATGAGCTTCAGCTTTGTTTTCTCTCCTCGCCCAGGTACGCCAGCAGCAGATTACCCATGTGACGTTCCAGCACAAGAGAAGAAAGATCGCTTGTACGAACTGCAACAAACGGTAAACACACAAGCTATGCGCTTCTCTCGTCTGATGCTAGGCACTGAGCAGCGTATCCTTGTTGAAGGCCCATCAAGAAAGAATCTAATGGAACTGCGTGGCCGTACTGAAAATAGCCGTGTTGTGAACTTCGAAGGTTCTGCTGATCTCATCGGTCAATTCGTAGACGTGAAGATCACTGAAGTTTACACCAACTCACTACGTGGCGAATTGGTTCGAACAGAAAAAGACATGGGTCTACGCGTTGTTATGACTCCAGCAGAAATGATGGAAAAAACAAAACGCGAAGACGAGCTAGGCGTAGCAACCTTTACGCCATAAGCAATACAACTGTTTGAGCACAAAGCACAAACACAAAGCTTGAAATTACCTAACTAAGTGACCATCTTAGAAATAGGGATATCACCATCAGAAGCCCGGTCTAAATCGGGCTTCTTGCTCTTTTATTTTTATTTAAGAGAGAATGGTACAAAATGAGAGGCTAATTTGAGCAATAAAATCGTTACCTTAGAGATAAATCTAGAGCCAGCAGACAACAAGCGCTTGGCAAATTTATGCGGACCATTCGACGACAACATCAAACACCTTGAGCGTCGCCTGGGTGTTGAGATTAATTACCGCAGCAACTTCTTCACAATCGTTGGTAAGCCTCACACGACAGCCGCCGCTTTAGACATCATCAAACACCTCTATGTTGAAACGGCTCCAGTTAAAGGCAACATGATCGATATCGAACCAGAGCAGGTGCATCTGGCGATCACCGAATCTGGCATTTTGGAGCAACACGTCGAGTCTGAGGTTGATTACGGTAAAGAAGTCACCATTAAGACTAAAAAGGGCGTGATTAAGCCACGTACTCCAAACCAAGCACAGTACCTAATGAACATGGTGACTCATGACATCACTTTTGGTATTGGCCCAGCAGGAACTGGTAAAACATATTTAGCCGTTGCGGCAGCTGTCGATGCACTCGAACGTCAAGAGGTTCGCCGTATTCTACTGACTCGCCCTGCTGTTGAAGCCGGTGAGAAACTTGGTTTCCTTCCTGGTGATTTAAGCCAGAAAGTCGATCCATATTTGCGTCCACTTTACGATGCACTCTTCGAAATGCTTGGCTTTGAACGTGTTGAAAAGTTGATTGAACGTAACGTGATTGAAGTAGCGCCTCTGGCCTATATGCGTGGCCGTACACTGAATGATGCTTTTATTATTCTTGATGAGAGCCAAAACACCACGGTTGAACAGATGAAAATGTTCTTAACCCGTATTGGTTTTAATTCGCGAGCTGTCATCACGGGTGATATAACGCAAATCGATTTACCTCGTGGTGCAAAATCTGGTCTACGTCATGCAACTGAAGTGCTCAGTGAAGTTGATGACATTAGCTTTAACTTCTTCATGTCTGAAGACGTTGTTCGTCACCCAGTGGTTGCTCGTATCGTCAATGCCTACGAGAAATGGGAAGCAAAAGACCAGAAAGAGCGTAAAGAGTTTGAGGCCCGTAAACGTGAAGAGAGAGAAGCCAAACTTCTTGAGGCTCAACAAGTAGCGACGACGACACAACTAGCAACACAAAATACTTCTGCGGTTACAGGGCAAGGTGATAAATAGATGTCTATTGAACTAGACCTGCAATTAGCGGTCGAAAATGAGCAGGGTCTCCCAACCGAACAAGATATCCAGCTTTGGTTAGACAAGACCATTCCTCAGTTTCAAGAGAACGCCGAGTTGACAGTTCGTATCGTAGATACAGAAGAAAGCCACCAGCTCAATCATGAATACCGTGGAAAAGACAAACCGACTAACGTGTTGTCTTTTCCATTCGAGGCTCCTCCTGGGATCGAGTTAGATCTACTGGGCGACCTTATTATCTGCCGCCAAGTTGTCGAGAAAGAAGCAGAAGAGCAAAATAAGCCTCTGTTAGCACACTGGGCTCATATGGTTGTACATGGTAGCCTCCATCTGCTAGGTTATGATCATATCGAAGATGATGAAGCTGAAGAGATGGAGTCACTCGAGACAGAAATCATGCAAGCTATGGGCTTTGAAGACCCTTACATTCTAGAAAAGTAAATTGATTCTAGTAAAGCAGATTGCAGAGAAACAATAACTCATCGAACCTGTTGTTTTTACAGGAATCTGAGTTTTAATGTGTGCTATCACACTTCTGGTAGCGTTATTTTTTGAGAAATCATGAACGAAGGTAACCCCCCCACTTCTGAGGGAAGTAAAAAATCTGAAGGTCCGAGTAGAAAGTCCTTCTTTGAACGCCTAGGCCAACTATTTCAAGGCGAAATGAAAGACCGCCAAGAGCTCGTAGATATTATCCGCGACTCAGAAATTAATGACCTAATTGACCACGACACTCGCGACATGCTCGAAGGTGTTATGGAGATTTCAGAGATGCGAGTACGCGATATCATGCTGCCTCGCTCTCAAATGGTTACAGTTGAACGCACCGATGACTTAGATACATTGACTGCGCTTATTACTGATGCTCAACACTCTCGCTACCCAGTGATCAGTGAAGATAAAGACCATGTTGAAGGCATTCTATTAGCGAAGGACCTACTTAAGTATCTAGGTTCAGACAGTGCCCCATTTGATATCGAACAAGTGATTCGCCCTGTCGTGGTTGTTCCGGAAAGTAAGCGAGTTGATCGCCTACTTAAGGAGTTCCAAGAAGAGCGTTACCACATGTCTATCGTAGTCGATGAGTTTGGCGGTGTTTCTGGCCTAGTCACCATTGAAGATATCCTCGAAGAAATCGTTGGTGAAATAGAAGACGAGTTTGACGATGAAGAAGAGCTAGATATTCGCAAGCTGAGTAAGCATACCTATTCGGTTAAAGCTTTAACCACCATTGAAGAGTTTAACGAAACGTTTAACACAACCTTCAGTGATGATGAAGTGGATACTGTGGGTGGTATGGTGATGACAGCTCTCGGTCATCTGCCTGTTCGTGGAGAAGTAGTAGAAATCGACAACTACCATTTCAAAATAACATCAGCGGATAATCGTCGCGTGATCCAGCTACAGGTAACCGTTCCTGATGAGCAACCTCTTCCGACTACTGAAGAATAACCACTTCTCTCAAAAGAGATGACAGAAATTAGATGACTAAGACCTTTATTCATCGCCTATTACGGCCGCTTGCGGCCGTTTTTGTTGGCGCTATAACAACCTTTTCGTTTGCACCATACTCGATATGGTCTCTTGCTATTCTCAGCCCAGCCTTATTACTTTTGCTGATCCACAACCGATCACCTAAAAGTGCGCTTTGGATTGGTTATGCATGGGGTTTAGGCCAATTTACAACAGGTATCAGCTGGGTATATGTCAGCATTGATGGCTTTGGTGGAATGCCGCTGGCAGCCAACCTGTTTTTAATGGCATTGCTTGTTGGCTACCTAGCTGTTTATTCGGGTCTATTTACTTGGAGTCTAAACAAGTTTTTTCCTGCCAATAGTCTCAGTCGATATTTCCTCGCGGCGCCAGCATTGTGGTTAATCAGTGATTGGCTGCGTGGATGGGTAATGACTGGTTTCCCTTGGTTATGGTTAGGCTACAGCCAAATCGATTCTCCGTTAGGCTCATTCGCACCTATTGGCGGTGTAGAACTGGTCACTCTGGCGATCATTATTTCAGCCTCCGCACTTGCCTATACGGTTATCAACAAAGCATGGAGTGTCAGCATCATCCCTGCCATCGTGTTTAGTGCAGGTTTCGGTATTCGAAACATCGATTGGGTGACACCGAACCCAGACAAAACAACGTCAGTCGTATTAATCCAAGGTAACGTCGCTCAAGACAGTAAATGGCTACCCAGTCATCGCTGGCCAACTATGATGAAATACACCGACCTGAGCAGAGAAAACTGGGGTGCTGATATCATCATCTGGCCTGAAGCGGCGATCCCTGCATTTGAGGTTGAGATCCCTTCTTTCTTACGCAACTTAGACAGCGCAGCCAAGATGAACAACAGCTCAATCATCACCGGTGTGCTAAATCAGTCTGAAGATAAGAAGTACTACAACAGTATTCTGTCACTAGGAGTAAACCCATACGGCGAATATAGCTATGATCCAAACGAACGCTACCATAAACATCACCTATTGCCATTTGGTGAGTTTGTACCGTTTGAAGAGATCCTGCGCCCGTTAGCTCCCTTCTTTAACTTGCCAATGTCATCGTTTAGCCGTGGTGATTATGTTCAACCAAACATCGTTTCTAATGGTCGCCATCTTGCCCCTGCGCTGTGTTATGAAATAATCTTTAATGAACAAGTAAGGCGAAATGTTACCGATGAGACAGACTTTATCTTAACGCTCTCTAACGATGCGTGGTTTGGTCGTTCAATTGGGCCTCTGCAACATATGGAAATCGCTCAAATGCGTGCTCTAGAGCTCGGCAAGCCTCTTATTCGCTCTACCAACAATGGCGTAACGGCTGTGACAGATCACAAAGGCAAGATCATCAAACAGATACCTCAGTTTGAAACCGCAGTATTAAAAGCTGAGCTTGTTTCAACAGATGGTCAAACCCCTTATCACGTGGTCGGTACTTGGCCGCTGTATATCTGGGCTTTGTTGAGCTTGGTGGTCGGTTGGCTGGTGAGAAGACAAAAAGACTAAAGACAAGATAAAGGTTGATGTGAGAGCATCAACCTTCATCTTTATTACATAAGCAGTTTAGAAGAGAAAGCAGCTAAAGCTAAGGTTTCAATGCCTTTCGGCTAAATCCAGTCGAACCACACTTAATGCAAGGGATAATGGTTGTTGGGTGGTTATATTCCGTTTGATTCCCACACTCATCACATACGAGTGTACCTAAACCAATAACTTCACCAGCTTGATACAGACCTTGGTGCTCCAGGTCTTGGAACAGTTCAACCCACTCCACTTTAGTTCGATCAGTGATATCTAACAGACCTTGCCAAATAGAGTCTGCAATCATCAAATAAAATGGACCGCTTTTACTCTCTTCGTAACTTTCAGAAAACTCTTTCAAGTCCGACTTAACATACGCTGAAATCAATGATAACTCGTCTTTGGTCATATCATTGGCTGCTTTAGCAAACTTACCTGACGTTTCAATTTTATTGTTGAACTCTTCGGGGCTATGCTTCAGCGTTTCAATTACCTCTTCGACGACTTCTTCATAGAGTGCTTTTTTCTTCGGCATAAACAACCTCCTTAAGATTACAAACCTTTATCTTAGGTAACTGGTATACAGCTAAGCAAGCAATCCCTCACAAACAAATGCAATTCATACCCTTAAGCATAGCTGTCTTAAGTAATACGGTTGAATTTACGCAATCAACCATGGTGCAACTGCAAGTATGAAGGGTATAACTATTGTTGTACTAAGCTCCTTTAGGTATTCTATGACGATCTGTAAGATTCTGTTCTAACCGAACTCACAAATTCCAAGATAACCGGATACCATCGATGCAAGAACAATATAACCCGCAAGAGATTGAACAAAAGGTTCAACAACACTGGGATGACAGCGAAACTTTCGTTGTAAGTGAAGACCCAAACAAAGAAAAATTCTACTGTCTGTCTATGTTCCCGTACCCAAGTGGCCGACTGCACATGGGTCACGTGCGTAACTACACCATCGGTGATGTGGTATCTCGTTTCCAACGTCTACAAGGCAAAAACGTAATGCAGCCAATTGGTTGGGATGCGTTCGGCCTACCTGCAGAAAACGCAGCTGTTAAGAACAACACAGCGCCTGCACCATGGACTTACGAAAACATCGAGTACATGAAAAACCAGCTTAAGCTGTTAGGCTTTGGTTACGACTGGAACCGTGAATTCGCAACGTGTACTCCAGAGTACTACCGTTGGGAACAAGAGTTCTTCACTAAGCTTTACGAAAAAGGCCTAGTTTACAAGAAGACCTCTTCTGTTAACTGGTGCCCAAACGACCAAACGGTACTGGCAAACGAGCAAGTAGAAGATGGCTGCTGCTGGCGTTGTGATACCCCAGTAGAGCAAAAGAAAATCCCACAGTGGTTCATTAAGATCACTGAGTACGCACAAGAGCTACTCGACGATCTAGACAACCTTGAAGGTTGGCCTGAAATGGTTAAGACCATGCAGCGCAACTGGATCGGCCGCTCTGAAGGAGTTGAGCTATCTTTCGCTGTTAACGGTGAAGAAGCGCCACTGGAAGTTTACACAACGCGTCCAGACACACTAATGGGTGTTTCTTACGTGGGTATCGCTGCAGGTCACCCTCTTGCAGAGAAAGCATCGCAAAACAACCCAGAGCTTGCTGCATTCGTTGAAGAGTGTCGTAACACTAAAGTGGCTGAAGCAGAACTAGCGACGATGGAAAAGAAAGGCATGGATACTGGCTTAACGGCTATCCACCCTCTTAACGGTCGTGTGGTTCCTGTATACGTAGCCAACTTCGTTCTTATGGATTACGGCACAGGTGCGGTAATGGCGGTTCCTGCTCACGATCAACGTGACTACGAATTCGCAACGAAGTACGGCATCGACATCATCCCAGTAATCAAGCCTGAAGACGGTTCTGAGCTAGACGTGTCTGAAGCAGCTTACACAGAGAAAGGTGTGCTGTTCGATTCTGGTGAATTCGATGGTCTTGCTTTCCAAGAAGCATTCGATGCAATCGCTGCGAAGCTTGAAGCTGAAGGCAAAGGTAAGAAGACAGTAAACTTCCGTCTACGTGACTGGGGTGTATCTCGTCAACGTTACTGGGGTGCGCCAATCCCAATGGTAACCACTGAAGACGGTGAAGTTCACCCAGTACCAGCAGACCAACTACCCGTTATTCTTCCAGAAGACGTGGTAATGGATGGCGTAACTAGTCCAATCAAAGCAGACAAGTCTTGGGCAGAAACAACCTTCAACGGCGAACCTGCGCTACGTGAAACTGATACATTCGATACGTTCATGGAGTCTTCTTGGTACTACGCTCGTTACTGTTCACCACAAGCTGACGATATCTTAGATCCAGAGAAAGCAAACTACTGGCTACCAGTGGACCAATACATTGGTGGTATTGAGCACGCGTGTATGCACCTGCTTTACTCTCGCTTCTTCCATAAATTGCTACGTGACGCAGGTTACGTAACGTCTGATGAACCGTTCAAGCAACTTCTATGTCAAGGTATGGTTCTAGCTGACGCGTTCTTCCACACGAACGAGAAAGGCACGAAAGAGTGGATTGCTCCTACTGATGTGACTATCGATCGTGACGGTAAAGGTCGCATCGAAAAAGCAGTCGACAACCAAGGCCGCGACGTTGAACACTCAGGCATGATCAAGATGTCTAAGTCGAAAAACAACGGTATCGACCCACAAGAGATGGTAGACAAGTACGGTGCTGACACAGTACGTCTATTCATGATGTTTGCTTCTCCTGCAGATATGACACTTGAGTGGCAAGAATCTGGCGTTGAAGGCGCAAACCGCTTCCTTAAACGTGTTTGGAAACTAGTTCACGCTCACTCTTCTAAGGGTACAGCTGAATCTGTTGATGCTTCTGCTCTGTCTGGTGACCAAAAAGCACTTCGTCGTGACATCCACAAGACTATCGCGAAAGTAACGGACGATATCGGCCGTCGCCAAACGTTCAACACAGCAATCGCTGCGATCATGGAACTGATGAACAAGCTAGCGAAAGCACCTCAAGAGTCGGTACAAGATCGTGCAATCCTTGATGAAGCGCTAAAAGCTGTCGTTCGCATGCTTTACCCAATGACTCCACACATCTCTTACGAAATGTGGGTTGCGCTGGGTGAATCAAACGTAGACTCAGCAACATGGCCAACTTTCGATGAGAAAGCGCTAGTGGAAGACGAGAAAACTATCGTTGTCATGATCAACGGTAAGCTACGTGCGAAACTGACGGTTGCTGCTGATGCGACCGAAGAGCAAGTTCGTGAACTTGGTCTAAACGATGAAAACGCTAAGAAGTTCCTAGATGGCCTAACTATCCGTAAGGTTATCTTCGTACCTGGCAAGCTTCTGAACATCGTTGCTAACTAATATTGGCAAACTAACAGTTGCAGGCTAAAACTGGCTCACTGGTTTTAGTTCGCATATATAACTGCTGTAACGAACTTATTTCGTTTTTAGTAGTCTGTAGACAGGGGAACGAATTACCCTGTCTACTTATTTAAGCGCTTTCCATTCAGAGCCACACGACTCGAAGAAACTAAAGCCTTTAAATAAGTATTCTACCTTCATGAGAGCCATCAAATAATGCGCCTGATTTCACTATCTTCATTGAAAGTTACTATTGTTGTTTTAACCGTAAGCCTACTGAGTGCGTGTGGCTTCCACCTGCGTGGTGATTACTCCGTACCAGAAGAACTCAACAAGATCTCTGTGACCAGTTACGACCAATACAGCACGTTTACACGTATGATGAAAGGTCAACTACGCATGAATGATGTAGAAATTGTGCCACCTGCGCAGAACACTCCTAACCTGCATATCATTAGCGAAAGCGTAGGCGAGCGCACTCTGTCTCTTTACCAAAATACACGTGCGGCAGAAAAAGAACTCACATTCCGCGCTTCTTATCGCGTAACCATCCCAGAGGTTGGTTCAAAAACGTTCTCAACGAGCGTAACCCGTAGTTACCTAGATAACCCGTTAACAGCATTAGCAAAATCGGTTGAGCGAGAAATGATTGAAGATGAGATGCGTAAGCTTGCAACCAGTCAGATCCTTCGCCAAATGGCTCGCCTAAAAGCGACTATTGCAGCTGGCAGTATGGACCTAGAAGCCTTAGGTAATGTTCAAGTGAAAGAACTTGAGAAACAGTACAACATCAAGAACATCGAAATTGACGACGTTGAGATCGACGCCAGTGCAGCATCTGATGCTGAGCCCAGTGTAACTGTCGAGCAATAGGTTTATTTAATGCGTATTTTTGCTGATCGTCTACCAGAGCAACTTGCTAAGCAGTTAAGCAACGTTTACCTCATTTTTGGTAACGAGCCTTTGCTGCTGCAAGAAAGCCGAGAAGCGATTCAAAAGACAGCCAAAGAGCAAGGCTTCGAAGAACGTCACCGTTTTGTGATTGATAATAGCCTCGACTGGAATCAAGTCTATGACTGCACTCAGGCATTGAGCCTGTTCTCTAGCCGTCAAATAATCGAGCTGGAACTGCCAGAATCAGGTGTGAATGCTGCAATAGCGAAAGAACTGCTCGCCATCTCTGAGCATATTCACAGCGATATTTTGTTAATTTTAATTGGTACTAAGCTAACCAAAGCTCAAGAGAATGCTAAGTGGTTTAAAGCGCTCTCTAATCAAGGGCACTGGGTCAGCTGTTTAACTCCTGATATCAGCCGATTGCCTCAATTTGTGCAGGCTCGTTGTCGTCAAATCGGCTTGTCGCCAGATCCTGAAGCCATTCAAATGCTGGCTCAGTGGCACGAGGGGAACCTTTTTGCACTGACTCAGAGCCTAGAAAAACTAGCACTGCAATACCCAGATGGAAAGCTCACTTTAGTACGCTTAGAAGAATCGCTGAGTCGACACAACCACTTTACTCCTTTCCACTGGAGTGATGCATTGCTGGCAGGTAAAGGCAATCGCGCACAACGAATCTTAAGGCAACTCGAAGCGGAAGGTGTTGAGCCAGTCATTTTGCTGCGCAGCGTACAACGTGAACTTTCTTTGTTGTTGCAAATGCAGCAACAAATGAAACAGATGCCGATTGGTCAGATCTTCGAAAAACACCGCATCTGGCAATCTAAAAAGCCGCTTTATAACGCCGCGCTAACAAGAGTTTCGATTTCTCAATTACACTCCCTGTTCGCGCTGCTCACTCAAGCAGAATTGATGACAAAAACCCAATATGAGCAATCGCCTTGGCCACTAATTCATCAGTTAAGCGTAGAGTTTTGTATCCCTTCAGCTTCAATACCATCTCACGCATAAAAGCGTGTTATATTCTAAGGTCAATAGACCCTAAGCAAAGCTACATTCAGATTAAAGGAACACCCTGTGTTACGTGAAGAACTAAAAGATTTTCTTGCAGACAAAGCCGACGACATGAAAGCAGAATCGATAGTGACTATCGATGTAGAAGGCAAATCAAGTGTGACTGATTACATGATTGTTTGTACTGGTACCTCTAAACGCCATGTTGCCTCCATTGCACAGCACGTTGCAGATGAAGTGCGTAAAGCAGGTATGCAACCACTCGGTATTAATGGTCAGCAAGAAGGTGAATGGGTCGTTCTCGATATGGGCACAAGCATGCTACACGTTATGCAAGAAGAACATCGTGAGCTATACCAACTAGAAAAACTTTGGGGCTAAGCTTTGAAGATCCAGTTAATCGCAGTTGGTACAAAAATGCCAAAGTGGGTTGAAGAAGGGTTTCAAGAATACAAACGCCGCTTCCCTCACGATATGCCATTAGAACTCATTGAAATCACTGCGGGAAAGCGCGGGAAAAATGCCGATATAGCACGCATTCTTCAAAAGGAAGGCGAAGCGATGTTGGCTGCGGTTCCAAAAGGCAACCGCATTGTCACGCTCGATATCCCAGGACGCAAGTGGGATACCCCTCAACTAGCTGAGCAATTAGAAAGCTGGAAGCTGGATGGACGTGACGTTTCAATCTTAATTGGCGGACCTGAAGGGTTAGCCCCTGCATGTAAAGCGGCTGCCGACCAAAGTTGGTCTCTGTCAGCACTTACTCTGCCTCACCCATTAGTACGCGTTATCATGGCTGAAAGCTTGTATCGAGCTTGGAGCATTACCGCTAACCATCCGTATCATCGAGAATAAGTGTTAATGTTACGTAAACGTAGCCAAATCCGTGATTACAAAGCAGAAGCACGACTATTTACTAGTCGTGCTTTTGTTGCGTTTATAGGGATCATAGTCATGATGTCGATGTTGGTTGTTAACCTGTATAACATTCAGGTCAACCAGTATCAGGACTATAAAACTCGCTCCAACGACAACCGTATCAAGGTCGTTCCAATCGCCCCCAATCGCGGTTTGATTTACGATCGCAATGGCGTCCTTCTTGCTGAAAACCGTCCAGTTTTCAACTTAGAAGTTACACCAGAAAAAATTAAAAATATGGATGATACTATCGTCCGTTTACAAACTTTAATCGATATTCCGCCAGAACGTATCGAGCGCTTTAATCGTGATCGCCGAAACTCACGACGTTTTAAATCCGTTCCAATTTTAAACCAACTGACTCAAGAGCAAGTGGCGGTTTTTTCCGTAAATCAGCACAAGTTCCCGGGCGTTGAAGTGACAGGCACACTAAAGCGTTTTTATCCGTATGGTGATGTACTGACCCACGTTATTGGCTACGTATCTCGTATCAATGACAGAGACATACAACGACTAGAGCGCGAAGAGAAATACGCCAATTATCAAGCGACTCGTGACATTGGTAAGCTAGGTATTGAAAGATACTACGAAGATACGCTGCATGGAACAGCGGGTTACCAAGAAGTCGAAGTTAACAGCCGTGGTCGAGTCATTCGCACATTAAAATTTGTTCCTTCCATTCCAGGTAAAGATATTGTTCTCAACCTCGATATCAACCTACAACTTTATGTGCATAAAATACTTGATGGCCGTCGTGGTTCAGCTGTCGTTCTCGATCCGAAAGATAACGGTGTACTGGCTATGGTTTCCAGCCCAAGCTATGACCCAAACGCCTTTGTTCATGGTATATCTTCAAAAGGTTACAACGCCTTATTACAAAACAAAGATAGACCTTTGGTTAACCGTGCAACACTAGGTATTTATCCACCAGCTTCTACTATCAAGCCGTTCATTGCCGTTGCAGCTCTGCAAGAGGGCGTAATAACGCCAAATACAACGCGTAATGACCCCGGTTATTGGAAGATACCAAACTCGAAAACAAAACCGTTCCGTGATTGGCGTCGCTGGGGACACGGTAAAGTTGATATTGTCCAAGCCATTGAAGAATCTGTTGATACGTTCTTCTACCAAATATCCTTTGATCTAGGCATAGATCGTTTATCTAAGTGGATGATGCTATTTGGCTTTGGGGACTACACTGGGATCGATATTTACGAAGAAAGTAAAGCCAACATGCCTACTCGTGAATGGAAGATGGCAAGACACCGTGTGCCTTGGTATCAAGGTGATACCATTCCTGTTGGTATTGGCCAAGGCTACTGGACAGCCACACCTATGCAGATCGCCAAGGCCACCTCTGTATTAGTCAACGAAGGTAAAGTGACAGCACCTCACTTGTTGCGCTCGACGATTGAGAATGCCCAGCCGTTCGATGAACAAACAATATCAGAGATCGTAACTTACCCCCCTATTACCGGTGTTAAACAAAAGTACTGGGATATAGCGCAAGAAGGTATGAGGTTGGTAAACCATGGGCGTAAAGGTACGGCAAGACGCTCATTCCGAAATATGTCTTACCAAACCGCGGGGAAGTCAGGAACAGCACAGGTCTTTGGCTTGAAGGAGAATGAAGAATACAACGCTGACGAGATTGCCGAGCACTTACGCGATCACGCTCTATTTACTGGTTACGCTCCTTTTGAAAACCCTGAAGCCGTAGTCACCATTGTTTTAGAAAATGCAGGTGGCGGTTCATCAAATGGTGGGCCAGTAGTAAGACAAATCCTAGACCATATTATCCTTGCAGAAGATGACGACAGTAAGGCAACAAAATAATGAAACTTGATCCTTCAACAGGGAGAAACAGAGCCTTATTTGAAAGGCTACATATCGACCTAACACTATTACTCGGTATCCTAGCTTTAATGGGCTTCGCCTTACTGATAATGTACAGCGCGAGTGGTCAAAGCCTGGCAATGATGGATCGCCAGGCCATGCGCATGGCACTCTCCTTGGGGGTTATGATTTTCTTAGCGCAAATTTCTCCTCGTACCTACGAAACCTTAGCTCCACTGCTGTTCGCTGTTGGTGTCATTCTACTATTGGGGGTGTTATTTTTTGGTGAGGCTTCTAAAGGTGCACAGCGTTGGTTGAACTTCGGCTTTGTTCGATTCCAGCCTTCTGAACTATTGAAACTTGCGGTACCTTTGATGCTGGCACGTTTTATCGGTAAGCGCTCACTTCCGCCCACCTTACAGACCTTGACACTCTCTTTAGTCATGGTTCTTGTACCGACTATTTTAATCGCTAAGCAACCCGATTTAGGAACATCGATACTCATCGCTGCGTCAGGTATCTTCGTAATATTCCTTTCAGGTATTAGCTGGAAGATCATCGCCAGTGCCGCAATTGCTCTTGGCGCGTTCATTCCAATTCTGTGGTTCTTCTTGATGCGCGAATATCAAAAAGTACGGGTAAGAACCCTTTTTGATCCTGAATCCGATCCATTAGGTGCGGGTTACCACATCATTCAGAGTAAGATTGCGATAGGTTCGGGTGGGATATCAGGAAAAGGTTGGCTGCAAGGCACGCAGTCTCAACTGGAGTTTATCCCAGAACGACACACCGACTTCATTTTTGCAGTAATTGCCGAAGAGTGGGGCATGATTGGTATTTTGTTTTTGCTTGCTATTTACCTGTTTATTATTGGACGCGGATTAATACTTGCGAGCCAAGCACAAACGGCCTTTGGCCGAATGATGGGCGGCAGTATTGTATTGAGCTTCTTCGTCTATATTTTTGTAAACATTGGCATGGTAAGTGGCATCCTTCCAGTTGTAGGTGTCCCCCTTCCTCTGGTTAGTTATGGCGGTACTTCAATGGTTACCCTTATGGCTGGTTTTGGTATTTTAATGTCTATCCATACACATAGAAAAGCATTCTCAAAGGCGACCTAATCGATGTCTATTAAAACGTTTCCAAAAAAAGCATCCTTGGTTGATGAACTGCCAATCAAAAAAATAGTCTCTATCTTAGGGCTAGCGATTTTAATTAATGGTTGTTCTTCACAGCAGCCAACAGGCCGCTACGATATTGATTCAGATATTGCACCAGACGCACCTATCTCGGTAGAGCATTTAGAGGACGCTCACCCTCAGTATGAACCGTACAGCTTAGGTGGTAACACGGATTACACTCTGCGTGGCGAAAACTACAAAATAGTACAAAAGACCCAAGGGTTTACTGAGAAAGGCAAAGCCTCTTGGTACGGTAAGAAATTTCATGGTCATTTAACGTCTAATGGCGAGATCTACGACATGTATTCGATGTCTGCAGCGCACAAAACATTACCCATTCCAAGCTATGTAAAAGTGACGAATACCGACAATAACAAAACCACGATTGTTCGTATCAATGACCGCGGCCCATTTCATGAAGGCCGAATCATTGACCTTAGTTATGCGGCGGCTTACAAGCTCGATGTTTTGAGAACGGGCACGGCTAATGTGGAGATTGAAGTCATCACAGTCGCTATGCCGACCGATGCGAATAAAAAAGCCACTTTACCTCAATTTATCATTCAGGTTGCCACATCTCGGCATAAAGACAGAACTGAGAACTTAGCCAAAGATCTAGGTGGAAAGCTTGCAGTAGCAACCTTCTTACAGTCAAATGATGATAACTACCGTCTGATGCTTGGGCCATTTCATGACTATGCGCTGACTCAAGAGAAATTAAAACAGGTTAAGCTTATGGGTTACCCGTCAGCTTATATAAAAAAACACACACTAACTCGCTAATTAATCTAACAGTTACTTCTGGTAATCAGCGCTCTGGTGTGACAGAGTGATTCTGTTAAGATATGAATAGTTAACCAAATAATTGCATTCAAAATGATTAAATCTAATAAACTTGTTAAATCGATTTTTGCTACTTCTGTTGCGCTTTCAGCAACAATAGCTACATCATCATTCGCCGCTCCTATTGTTGTTCCTGACGCACCCCAAATCGCCGCTAAAGGTTTTGTTCTAATGGATTACCATTCGGGCAAAGTACTAGCCGAGAAAGAGATGAATACTCAACTTTCTCCAGCAAGTTTAACCAAGATGATGACGAGCTACGTGATTGGCCAAGAGCTTGATCGTGGTAACATCAACCTGAACGACGACGTTGTAATCAGCGAAAATGCTTGGGCTAAAAATTTCCCAGATTCATCTAAAATGTTCGTTGAAGTGGGTACAACGGTTAAAGTTGAAGAACTGAACCGCGGAATCATTATTCAATCAGGTAATGATGCTTGTGTTGCTATGGCCGAACACATTGCCGGATCTGAAGACGCATTTGTTGATCTAATGAACGCATGGGCAAGCTCTATCGGCATGAAAGGCACGCACTTCGCTAACGTGCACGGTTTAGATAACCCAAACCTATACTCAACGCCTTATGATATGGCGCTACTTGGTCAGGCGCTGATTCGCGACGTTCCTGATGAGTATCGTATCTACTCAGAGAAAAAATTCACTTACAATGGCATAACCCAATACAACCGTAACGGTCTGTTGTGGGACAAGAGCATGAACGTTGATGGCATAAAAACTGGCCACACGAACAACGCAGGTTACAGCCTAGTAAGCTCAGCGACAGAAGGAAAAATGCGCTTAGTTGCTGTTGTTATGGGCACTAAGAATACAAACGCTCGTAAGACAGAAAGCAAAAAGCTACTGAGCTACGGTTTCCGTTTCTTCGAAACAGTTGCACCACATACAGCCGGTGAAACCTTCGTAGAAGAGAAGATCTGGATGGGTAGCCAAGATACCGTTGCTTTAGGCGTAGACGAAGATACTTTCGTCACTCTTCCTCGTGGTCAAGCGAAGAACTTAAAGGCAAGCTTCGTTCTTGAAAAAGAGCTAGAAGCACCAATCAGTAAAGGCGATGTTGTAGGTAAGCTATTCTATCAAGTAGACGGTGAAGACGTTGCTGAATACCCACTGCTCGCACTTGAAAATGTAGAACAAGGCAGCCTATTTAGCCGTCTGTGGGACTACTTGGTACTGCTTTTCAAAGGTTTCTTCTAACGAGTTAAAGGTTTGTTCTAAACAATACCTAAACTTCTTACAGAGCTAACCTAATGAGTAAGTTCATAATTTACTCATTAGCGAAAAAAAAGCCGCTATGTGCGGCTTTTGTTGATCTTGAGTTCGATGATATTTACACGTAATATTCCGCCTTATTACTCGTGTCTGTTGACCGAACACGCTTTTTATCGACATATCGCCAATTTGCGAGAGTCTAGCCTTTTGGAGCTAATCATGAACATCAATTCTGATGCAAAACTAAAAGACCTCTTAGAGTTCCCTTGTTCATTCACTTACAAGGTAATGGGCCACGCTAAGCCAGAACTGACTGAGCTAGTGCTAGAAGTGATCCAGCGTCATGCTCCTGGTGACTACAGTCCAACGCTAAAACCGAGTGCGAAAGGTAACTACCACTCCGTTTCTATCAATATTACTGCGACATCAATCGAACAAGTAGAAACACTATATAAAGAACTGGGCGAGATCGAAATCGTTCGGATGGTTCTGTAGTTTTCGATTACGCATGAAAAACAGCGGCTTATTGCCGCTGTTTTTATTTAGAGCTTTCTATCAATGCCGAATTCATTCAACTTAATTTTAAATAAATACAAAGAAAGTTGAAAAACCTTGCAGTCCGTCTGTAGTTAGAATCATGTTTCGCGTTTATAATGCGTTCACTTTGTTAATCCTTGAGGGAGTGCTGATTTGCAAAATAAGCTAATTGTAAAAAAATTAGGTCGTCAGGATTACGAACCTGTATGGAAAGCCATGCATAAGTTCACAGACGAACGCACAGAAGAAGATGTAGACCAAGTTTGGTTAGTTGAACACAACCCTGTCTTCACTCAAGGACAAGCAGGTAAAGCTGAGCATGTATTAAATGCTGGTGATATCCCTGTGGTACAAAGCGATCGCGGTGGCCAAGTGACTTATCATGGCCCGGGTCAGTTAGTCGCTTACTTTTTGATTAATATCCGCCGCAAGAAATTCGGAGTACGTGATTTGGTGACTCATATCGAGAACCTCGTAATCAATACTATGAAAGCTTACAATATAGATTCAGCTGCCCGACCTGACGCTCCTGGTGTTTATGTCGATGGCAAGAAGATCTGTTCACTCGGATTACGCATTCGACGCGGCTGCTCCTTCCACGGGCTAGCACTCAACGTTAATATGGATCTGTCTCCTTTCCTACGCATTAATCCATGTGGTTACCAAGGTATGGAAATGGCACAAGTAAGCCAACTCGGTGGACCAAGTGAATTAGAAAACGTTGAGCAACAGTTAATACAAGAGCTTGTAGAATTACTCGATTATGACCAAGTAGACATTCAAGCCACCAGTAACATTACAGCAGAAGCATAAAATCATGAGCAAACCAATCCAAATGGAAAAAGGCGTTAAATATCGTGACGCTGACAAAATGGCATTAATTCCCGTAAAGAATATGCCTGCTGAACAGAAAGAAGTTCTACGCAAGCCTGACTGGATGAAGATTAAACTGCCTTCAGACAGCCATCGTATCCAAGAAATCAAATCTGCAATGCGCAAAAACAACCTACATTCAGTTTGTGAAGAAGCGTCTTGTCCTAACCTAGCCGAGTGCTTTAACCACGGTACGGCAACGTTTATGATTCTTGGCGCTATCTGTACTCGCCGCTGCCCGTTCTGTGATGTTGCCCATGGTCGCCCGGTTGCTCCTGAAGCAGAAGAGCCGAAGAAACTGGCTAAGACGATTAAAGACATGAAACTGAAGTACGTAGTAATCACTTCAGTTGACCGCGATGATCTACGTGATGGTGGCGCTCAGCACTTTGCTGACTGTAACCGTGAAATTCGTGAACAAAACCCAAATATTCGTATCGAAACACTGGTTCCTGACTTCCGTGGTCGTATGGACGTTGCACTTGATCTAATGAAAGACAACCCGCCAGATGTTTTCAACCACAACCTAGAGACAGCGCCACGTCTATACCGTAAAGCGCGCCCAGGTGCGAACTACAAGTGGTCTCTTGATCTACTGAAAAAATTCAAAGAGCAACACCCTGATATTCCAACAAAGTCAGGTGTAATGATGGGTCTTGGTGAGACTAAAGAAGAGATCGTTCAAGTACTGAAAGACCTTCGTGAACATGGTGTAACTATGCTGACACTAGGCCAATACCTAGCGCCAAGCCGTCACCACTTACCAGTAGAACGTTACGTGCCGCCTTCTGAGTTCGATGAACTAAAAGAGATTGCTCTTGAACTAGGCTTCACTCACGCCGCTTGTGGCCCGTTTGTACGTTCTTCTTACCATGCCGACTTGCAAGCTCAAGGTATGGAAATTAAGTAATCACATAGCTTAAACCAAAATTGAAAAGGCGCTGAACTGTATGTTCAGCGCCTTTTTTCTATCGAGTAAAACAAGCTTGTTCGACATAAAAACAACAAGGCCACTCAATAAGAGTGGCCTTGAACTACACGTCTAATGCTCTAGGCAGTAAATGGTTACTAACCGAAAGAAGCCCAAATAACCGTTGCCACTAAGATTGGGCATACGAACTTCACATACATTGGCCACACTTTACCAAACCAGCCAAGTTGAAAATCAGGACAGCCTTGCTCAAGCTCTTTCACTTTTGAAGCTCGGCTCCACACCCAGCCGCCAAACAGGCAGAACATCAGTGCTGCAATCGGTTGAAGGTATTGAGTCGCTATCATCGCAACCATGCCAAACATCGCAGCAAAGTTGTAAACAATCACCACACTGAACAATGCAATAGCACCACCAATCACCCAACTCGTTGCCGTTCGTCTGGTATTGAAACGCTCGCTCACTAGCGCTACAGGCCCTTCCAGCATCGAAATTGAAGAAGTAAGGGCTGCAATCGTTAGCAACAAGAAGAAGACAATTGCGAAGATCTGACCAAGTACACCTAAACTATCAAACATCAAAGGCAAAACCGTGAACACTAAAGTATCAGAACTTAACAACGAGCCATCTTCCGCATAGATTTGAACACCTTTTTGCATCGCGACAAACATTGCAGGCATTACGACCAAACCCGCAATAAAAGCAACCGCGGTATCAACCAAAGTAACGTTCATTGCCATTTTTGGCAGATTCTCTTTCTTGCTTAAGTAAGAACCATAAACCAACATTGAGCATCCACCAATGGTGAGCGAGAAGAATCCCTGTCCCATCGCTGCTAGAATCAGTTTTCTATCCCACACCTTTTCAAAGTTTGGCACTAAATAGTGCTTTAGGCCTTCCATCGCGCCAGCTTGCGTCATGATATAAACAAACAATAAACCGAACAACACAAACAGTGCAGGCATCAAACGCGTCGACCACTTCTCGATACCTTGCTTAACACCACCCTGTACAATCAGAATAGTCAGTACATAGAACGCCACGGTACCAAATACATTGCGCTCAACACTGAAACCTTTAAACCAATCCGCAATAATCTCTAGGCCAATCAGGTCAGCAACAGCACCGATCAGGAAACAGATCAACCACCCACCAACAATGCTATAGAAAGCTAATACTGCACTTGGGACACTTAGGCCAATCCAGCCGACAAATTCACCGACTTTTTTGCCTAAAGGTTTTTTAGTTAAAGAGCGCATGCTATCGACAGGGTTCGCTTGACCATGACGCCCAATCGCCATCTCAACCACCAGCATTGGAAAAGCAACCACGAAGATCATGAACAAATAGACTAAGAGAAAAGCGCCACCACCGTTACTGGCAACTTGGGTTGGGAAGCCCCAAATATTTCCCAAACCAACAGCGGCACCAGCCGCTGCTAAAATAAAACCCAAACGAGAGCTAAAATGCTCTCTTGAAGAGGAAGATTGTTGCTCCATATCTCTCACATCAAAATCAGCGAACTAGTTTAGAAGTACAATAATAAAAAGTAATGTTAGGCACAACCAATAAATGAATAATTCGCTAATTTTTATAGTTAATTCACTATTTAGAACCACCAAATTAACAGAAAGCCAGTTTTATTAATTTAAATACATCGAGAAAACCAAATAGCCCTCTACCTCAAAACTAACCAACACTAAAATAACCTTATCAACTCAATCCAATAGAAACAAAAAAAGCACCAATCGGTGCTCTTTTTATTCCTATCCACTTCAGGTTAGATCGTAAATACCTGATAATCTTTTAGGTTCGGAATGATGTCATGCAGCTCTTGCTCTTGTTCTGCCATCTCATCTAGAGAATCACAAAACTCAGCCGTTTCTTCTTCTACTTGTTGAGCATGCTCTTTCATTTTCTCTTCTACTGTGAGCTTTAATTCAGCCATACTATCAGCCAACTCGGTAAGATTTAATCCACCCTCTTGCTTCATTTTCTCTGACATCGCATTAAAAGCGCTAGAGATAAACTCTTGGTTAAAGATTTTCTTAGCCTTATCGAAATCTTCAGACCAACCATTGGCCATCGAGTCAAAACTATTAGCTGGCAGCACTAACTCACCGTCTTTATAATAACGAGCTTCTAGTTCAGCGAAGTACTCTTTCATGGAATTTTTTACATTATCAAAAGACTCAGGGGAATCGAGGCTAACCGCGATGTCATCAATAACGTCATTGGCTAGCGCTAGGCTATCGTTAGCCATTTGTTTCGCTCGTGGTAAATACTCACTCATGTTGTCACGGTATTTCTCTATCGCTGCTTGTTGATCAGCATCGAGTTCAACCTTTTCACCATGAATATAGAGATCATTATTGTTATCAAAGACAGCAGTATCACCATTCACTTGGTGGATTTCGACTTTTTGATCATCGATTCGTAATTCATTCTTCAAATCAACTCGACACTGAGCTGCAAACGTTGGCAAGCTCACAACAGCTATTGCAACTGTTAGTGATGCAATTAATACATTGTTTTTCATAACATCCTCTCATCAATCTGACAAAGAACTATACCCGTGATTTATAATTCTTTGTCAGAGAAACGTTTTATATCGAGCGTCATTCAATCGATAGACACAACTTCATAACAAAACAGTTTGTCAGCGACCTTAAACTCTATCTCATCACCAACTTCTTTGCCCATCAGAGCCTTACCAAAGGGTGCATTCACCGTAACGATAGCGATCTCATGATGATTCCACGTAACAGAAAGCCCTCCGACTCTCGGTCCAATGAAAAAGTGTTTATATTCATCATTTTCGTCAATAACCACAACATAGCTGCTTACTGTAATCTTTTCACTGTCACGTAATACTAGATTCCGATAGCACTGGATATCATCTTCACACTCTTGCACTCGCATCGCTTGACCATGGGCGAGATATGAAGCTTCTAGTGCCAATGTATCATACTTATGTTCTGGCACAGTTTCTTCATCGGTCGCAGCGTCAATAGCTCGTTGAGTAGCAGATTGTGCGATACGTAATCGGGATTCGAGTTGTTCTAAGATTATTTGTCGAAGCTCAGACTTATTCATACTTTTGGGGTGCTTTTCTATAGGAGCTACAGAATAGAATTAGGTACAATCAGGTGCAAGACATTTGATTCATTGAGCGACGCTATCACCAATAAGCGCTGCTTTAGCATCAGTACAACACTTAATAATTCAGGTAGAGCATAAATGATTGAGCAGAAGCTAAAACAAGTATTCGGATTCGATTCACTGCGTCATGGGCAAAAGCAAGTCATTGATAATGTTCTATCTGGTCATTCAACTGCCGCTATATTCCCGACGGGTTCAGGCAAGTCGCTTTGTTATCAATTACCAGCGTTGGAGTTACCTCATTTAACCTTAGTGATATCACCACTATTAGCGTTAATGAAAGATCAACTCAGCTTCTTACACGATAAAGGCATCAGCGCAGCCGCAATAGAATCAAGCCAAGACAGACAAACGACACAACAAGTCATGCAGTCAGTACGTAACGGTGACACCAAAATCCTAATGATCTCCGTTGAGCGACTGAAGAATGAACGATTTCGCCAATTTATCTCTCAAGTGCCAATCTCGTTACTTGTGGTCGATGAAGCACACTGTATTTCAGAGTGGGGCCATAACTTTAGACCAGACTACCTGAAGCTTCCCCAGTACCAAAAGCAGCTCAATATCCCTCAAGTACTTCTACTCACGGCAACTGCAACCACCACAGTGATCCACGATATGAAGTCTAAATTCGATATTGATGAAGAACGTGTTGTAGTTACAGGCTTTTATCGCCAAAACCTCGACCTGTCGATTCAACCTTGTGAACAAACCAGCAAGCTAGAAACCTTGTGTAATGTTGTTAACCAAGCATCTCAGGCGCCAACCATTGTTTATGTCACCCTTCAACAAACAGCAGAAATGGTCGCACAGCAGCTTCGTAATGCTGGCGTTAACGCCGTGGCTTATCACGCTGGTCTTAAGCCAGAAAACAGAGATGCAATTCAACACCAATTCATGAATGACGACGTGAACTGTATCGTGGCGACGATTGCCTTTGGCATGGGCGTCGACAAATCCAATATTCGCCGAGTTATTCACTTCGATCTCCCAAAATCGATAGAGAACTACTCGCAAGAGATAGGCAGAGCGGGACGAGATGGTCAGCCATCTGAATGTATTTTACTCGCTAACAAATATGGCCTAAGTACTCTAGAGAACTTCGTCTTTGGCGACACGCCAGACAACATAGCAATCCAAGCGGTATTGAAGGAGATCTACGAGAACCAGAAAATTGGTGCTTCTGGCGCAAACCAATGGGAAATCATGCTCAACCAACTATCACGTGAGTCCAACATTCGTCAGTTGCCATTAAAGACACTACTGGTGTACCTCGAAATTGAAGGGGTGATTGAGCCTAAATACAGCTACTTCGCTGATTACAAATTTAAGTTCATTCGTCCTAAGCAGCAGATCTCTGAACCATTCCAAGGGGAGCGTCGTAATTTCGTAGAAGCAATTTTCCAATGCTCGCCCCAAGCAAGAGTCTGGTGCCAAGTCGATTTCGACGCACTTTGGACACACTTCCAAGCGGATCGTCAGCGTGTTATCGCGGCTATCGATTACTTCAATGAACAAGGTTGGATCGAACTGGAAAGCAAGCAGATCACAGATGTCTACGCAATCCATAATACCTCTGAAGATATGATGCAACTATCTGAACGCCTAACTGAGCTATTTAAGGCAAAAGAGAGCAGTGAAATTAATCGCCTCGATCAGATGCTGAGCTTCTTTGAATCCGACACCTGTCTAAGCTCACGCCTTGCGAGTTACTTTGCCGACGACAAAGCCCCTACCAATTGTGGACACTGTTCAGTATGTCGCGGTCAAGTCGCAATATTACCCACTGTTGATGTTGAACCTATTGATGATGAGACGGTGATAACATGGATTCATGAGTTTATATCTAAGAGCCAACAATTGATTACCGACGAAGCCATTACTCGTTTTTTATGCGGAATCGCCACTCCGCTTTCAACTAAACTTAAAGCGAGCAAGATGAACGGTTACGGTAAGCTCGAACAACAACCATTCAGTGATACTTTAGCTCGAGTTAAACAGCTACCTAGGTAAGCCAAGTTCTTTTTCTTTGCTTTTAGAAAAAACCGATTAGGCTGTAAAGTCTAGTCGGTATCAAACAACACTTCTAAACCTAAAGTCTCAACGCCTTTCCTTAAAAGAAACTCAGCTGACGCATCTGGTCTTTCGGTTGTAACACCACACTCAAACCAAGTAAGCGTATTTCTCGTCCTTGTTGCCTTTTCAGTATTTCACTTAACAGTTCTTTGAAGTGTTCGCGATCAAGTGAAGCATGTATGTGCTCAATCGTGGTTTGCTGAAAATCAGCAAATTTGAGCTTAATACCTTGCTTGATGATCGCTTTGCTTGGGCTAGCCTTTTCTAAGCGAGTTTCAAGTTCAGGAAACAACTTGTCTTCAATCACATGCCAACATTCTGCGTAGGTCGATATGTTTTGAGTAAAGGTTCGCTCCACACCTACCGACTTTCTTTCACGCTCAATAATCACTTCTCGGTCATCAATACCATGGCTGCGCTTCCAAAGTGATGCACCTTGACGGCCAAACTTGAGCAGTAAGTCTCGATAGTCAGATTCTTTGATATCTTTACAAGTAAAGAAGCCAGCTTGATGTAACTTTTCAATGCTCACCTTGCCGACACCGGGAATGCTTTCGAGTGGTAACTGGTCGATCACCGCTTGCACGTCTTGCGGAGGGATAACAAACTGACCATTTGGCTTATTCATATCTGAAGCGACTTTCGCTAGGAACTTTATCGGAGCAATACCTGCAGAAGCCGTGAGGTTGAGTTCACTCCATATATCACGCCGAATCGATTCGGCGATCAGTGTTGCCGAACCATGGCACTTTTTCGACTCTGTAACATCAAGAAATGCTTCATCTAAAGAGAGAGGTTCAATCATCGAAGTGTATCGAGAAAAAATTTCTCGAATTTTTTTAGATATCTCGACATAAACCGACATCCTTCCTGGGACAACCAACAAGTTAGGGCAAAGCTGTAGCGCTTTCCCTGTGGGCATAGCAGAACGAACTCCAAACTTGCGAGCCTCATAGTTACACGTACTTAAAACGCCACGCTGCTTTTCATGACCACCTACAGCCAGTGGTCGATTTCGATAAGCAGGGTTATCACGCATTTCGACAGCCGCGTAAAAACAATCCATATCGACATGGATTATCTTTCTTATTTTATCTTCAACCACACTAGACATCTAAGAATAGCTCAACCTTACAACTGTATCTATAAACAGTATAGTATAGTAAATTATTACTAGGTTTAAAACGACCGAAATCCCACCCCAAAAAAGTTCACCACAACAAAAAAAGCTCAAGACAGTCGTCTTGAGCTTTTCATTCTAAATTCTCTGGAGGCGAGATAACTCTGCCCCCTAATAGCTATCATCAGTTAAGCGATACGATCTTTATTCCAAGACGCTTCTTTCTGTTGACGCTCTGCTAGTTTCTCTTCACGGTATGCTTCTCGTGCTTCACGCTTCTTACGCGCATCACAAGGTTCAGGGCAGTTACATACTTTATCAATACCAACAGCCCCCAAACCACCACAGCTACCTTTTACAACTTTCTTTTGGATAATGTAACCAATTGACATCGCTGCGATTACAGCAAGAAAAACACCAAATGTAATCAGAAATGTATTCATAATTCTCTCGCTTACCTTATTTACTTAAGTATGGCTTAAATGCTTCAGAAGCAATCTCTTTAAAGCCATCTGCTGTTTTAACCACCATGAACACAGGAATGTTATGTTGGTTTGCGATTTCCATTCCCTTAACCTCACCTAAGACCATAAGGCCAGTAGATAAGCCGTCTGCAGTCATTGAAGACGGGTCCAATACAGTTACAGAAACCACTTTATGATGAAGAGGCTTTCCTGTTTCTGGGTTGATGATGTGAGAATAACGAACACCATCACGCTCATAATAATTACGGTAGTCACCAGACGTGGCGATCGCCATATCACCCGGCTCAATGATCTCTTGAATAGTGCGCTCTTCAACACTTGGTTTCTCTATCGCAATACGCCAACCGACACTTTCACGATTTAGACCTTTCAGACGGATTTCACCACCTACTTCTACCATGTAATTATGAATACCAATTGAATCAAGGTAATCTGCGACCACATCCACGCCCCAACCTTTTGCAATGGTTGAAAGGTCAACATACAGGTTCGGTAAATCTTTAGTGAGCTTATTACCTTCAACGCTTAGGTGATGTATTCCAACCTTTGCTTGACGAGCAGCTAATTCTTCATCTGTTGGGACGACTTCAGGTCGCGCTTCAGGACCAAAGCCCCATAGATTAACTAATGGGCCAACCGTGACATCTAATGCACCTTCAGTAAGACCGTTCAAACGAATCGCTTCTTTCACAACAGTCGCAGTCTGTTCGGACACTTCGAATGCATCAGCAGCAAGGTGTTGATTAAAAAGGCTCAGTTCAGAGTCTTCACGGTAAGTCGACATCTGGTCGTTCACTTGTTCAAGTAAACGATCAACCTCAGTATGAACTTCGTTAGACTCAGGAAACTCATCACCATTGATGTATTTAATATTATAACTGGTACCCATTGTTGGGCCACTTAAATGCACTTGCTCTCTTGGCTGTTCACAGCCTGCTAGAAAAATTAAAGAAGTTAATGCAACAAGCCATATTTTCACTTGCTTACTCCAATCTAATGTTGAGGATTTATATAAGGAAAAATAAGAGAACAAATAGGTATTTTTAACACCTTACTCTTTCTTATATAAGCCGTTGTATTGTCAAAAGCCACCTTAGAAAAACAAATGGCTGACTCGTTGGAGTCAGCCATAATATCAATCACTTGAATGGATTAACCACCAAAGTCATCTAGTAGGATGTTTTCATCTTCTACGCCAAGATCTTTCAGCATGCCGATAACAGCCGCGTTCATCATTGGTGGACCACACATGTAGTACTCACAGTCTTCAGGAGCTTCATGATCCTTCAGGTAGTTTTCGTACAATACGTTATGGATGAAACCGGTATAACCGTCCCAGTTATCCTCTGGTTGAGGATCAGACAGTGCACAGTGCCACACGAAGTTTTCATTCGCAGCCGCTAGGCCGTCGAAATCTTCAATGTAGAACATCTCACGCTTAGAACGCGCACCGTACCAGAAAGACATCTTACGGCTCGACTTAAGACGCTTAAGCTGGTCGAAGATATGTGAACGCATTGGCGCCATACCTGCACCACCACCGATGAAGACCATTTCATTGTCTGTATCTTTAGCAAAGAACTCACCAAATGGACCAGAAATAGTACATTTGTCGCCTTCTTTAAGAGACCAGATGTATGAAGACATCACACCAGGAGCTACGTCAGGGTTGTTTGGCGGCGGAGTCGCGATACGCACGTTAAGCTTGATGATGCCTTTCTCTTCTGGGTATGAAGCCATAGAGTAAGCACGGATCGAATGCTCTTTAACGATAGACTCATAACGGAACAAGTTAAACTTATCCCAGTCACCACGGTATTCCTCAGGAATATCGTAATCTGCGTATTTCACGTGATGTGGTTCAGCTTCAATCTGAATGTAACCACCCGCGCGGAACGGTACTTCTTCACCCTCAGGGATTGCAAGAGCCAGTTCTTTGATGAAAGTAGCTTCGTTGTTATTCGAGATAACAGTACATTCCCACTTTTTAACACCAAAGATATCTTCGTCTAGTTCAATCTCCATGTCGGTTTTCATAGCAACTTGACATGCAAGACGTTCGCCTTCGCGAGCTTCGCCTTTTGTGATGTGATCAAGTTCAGTTGGTAGGATGTCGCCACCGCCAGACTTAACTTTCACACGACACTGACCACAAGAGCCACCGCCGCCACAAGCAGAAGATACGAAAATACCAGCGCCAGCTAAGGCACTAAGTAGCTTGCTACCAGGTTGAGTAACGATCGCCTTTTCAGGATCGTCATTTACTGAAATAGTGATGTCACCTGATGGTACTAACTTAGACTTAGCGAAAAGAATCACTAGTACTAGAGCCAGTACAATAATGGTAAACATCGCTACGCCAAGAATAATACTAAACATTTGTTATTCCTTATTACTGGGTGCTTACCCTACAGTTGAACACCAGAGAAAGACATAAAGCCTAACGCCATCAGACCAACAGTAATGAACGTGATACCAAGGCCACGCAGACCTGGAGGTACGTCAGAGTACTTCATCTTCTCACGGATACCCGCAAGAGCAACGATAGCTAACATCCAACCCACACCAGAACCGAAACCGTAAACAATAGATTCAGTAAAGTTGTAGTCACGAGTTACCATGAAAGATACACCACCAAAGATTGCACAGTTAACTGTGATCAATGGAAGGAAAATACCTAGTGCATTGTACAAAGGTGGGAAGAAACGGTCTAAAACCATCTCTAGAATTTGTACAAGCGCCGCGATAACACCGATGAACGCGATGAAGTTAAGGAAACTTAAATCGATACCTTCAACAAGCGCGTTTTCTTTTAGGATGTGTGTGTAAACAAGGTTGTTTACAGGAACAGCAATGGTAAGTACTACAACTACCGCCACACCAAGACCAAAAGAAGTTTTAACTTTCTTAGATACCGCTAGGAATGTACACATACCTAGGAAGAAAGAAAGCGCCATGTTTTCGATGAAAATCGATTTAACTAGCAGACTAATATAATGTTCCATGATTACCTTACCCCTTCGCTTCTACTTGTTCAGGTTTGAACACACGAATTGTCCAAATCAAGAAACCAATTAGGAAGAACGCAGAAGGTGCTAGAAGCATCAAGCCATTCGGCTGATACCAACCACCGTTACTCACTAGAGGTAGTACTTCCATACCAAATAGTTTGCCAGAGCCTAGAAGCTCACGGAAGAAACCAACAGTGATAAGAACGAAACCGTAACCAAGACCGTTGCCAAGACCATCGATTAAAGATGGGATTGGTGCAGACTTCATTGCGAATGCTTCAGCACGACCCATTACAATACAGTTCGTAATGATTAGGCCTACGAATACAGATAGCTGCTTAGAGATATCGTATAGGTATGCTTTAAGCACTTGGTCAACCACGATTACTAATGATGCGATAATTGCCATCTGAACGATGATACGTACACTGTTAGGAATGTGGTTACGGATCAAAGAAACGAAGAAGTTAGACAAAGCAGTAACAAACATTACCGCGATAGTCATAACAAATGCTGTTTCTAGTTTAGTGGTAACCGCAAGAGCAGAACACACACCAAGAACCTGTAGCGCGATTGGGTTGTTGTCCAACACAGGCGCTAATACGCTTTTTTTAATTTCTTTTGCACTAGACATTAGTTCAGACCTCCGTCACGAACTTTTGCTAGGAAAGGACCAAAGCCCATTTCACCTAACCAGAAGTCAAATGTATGTTGAACACCAACACTAGTCAGTGTTGCACCAGAAAGTCCATCTACACCGTGCTCTGAACCTTGAGGAGCGCCACCTTTAACTACCTTAATCGCTGGTTTGTGGTTTTCGTCGAATAATTTCTTACCAACGAACTGATCACGCCAAGTTGGGTTCTCAACTTCACCACCAAGTCCAGGAGTTTCACCTTGCTCGTAGTATGTGATGCCAGCCACAGTGTTACCATCTGTTTCTACCGCAACGAATGCGTACATCATTGACCAAAGGCCATTACCGTGAATAGGAATGATAACTTTAGAAGTTTCAGTGCCATCTTTCACTAGGTACACTGTAGCAGTGTTCGCACGGCGAATAATCTTCGCGATGTCATCGTCAGCTGAAAGCTTGATTGATTGAGCTGGATCTTTTGCTGCTTTACGTTGATTGTATTCAGCAGCATCGCCTTCAACAAAGTCGCCAGTAGCCAAATCAACTAAACGAGGTTCAATATTATCGGCGTACAGTGCTGGAATATCACCCGCAAGTTCAATGCCTGCAACTTCCAGGATCTTAGTTTGCTTATCCAGAACTGCGTTAGCTTCTTGTTTAGGTTTAAGAACAACTGCAGCTGTTGAAACGATGATTGAGCACACAAGGCTCAATGCGATAACAACAAACAGCGTCTTTTTAATGCTATCGTTATTACTTGCCATAGCGCGCTAGTCTCCGCTTAATGTTCTTCTCGATTACAACGTGGTCAAACAGAGGGGCAAATAGGTTTGCGAATAGAATCGCAAGCATCATGCCTTCTGGGTATGCAGGGTTAACTACACGGATCATTACACAAATTGCGCCGATTAAGATGCCGTACCACCACTTACCTTTGTTGGTAAATGAAGCTGATACTGGGTCTGTCGCCATGAAGAACATACCAAACGCGAAGCCACCTAGAACTAAGTGCCAGTGCCAAGGCATGCTGAACATCGCATTTGTCTCAGAACCGAGCACGTTGAACAGAGTAGATACAGCGATCATACCAATCATCACACCAACAATGATACGCCATGAAGCGATACGCATGTAAACGATCATCGCAGCACCAATCATAAGCGCCAGAGTCGATACTTCACCGATAGAACCTGGAATGTTACCAATGAATGCGTCCATCCAAGTGATTGCTTCACCAGATGTTACGTTCATTAGTGCGCTACCGCCGCCTTGAGCCCATTGGCTAAGCGCAGTTGCACCAGAGAAACCATCTGCAGCAGTCCAAACTACGTCACCTGAAATCTGTGCAGGGTATGCAAAGAATAGGAACGCACGGCCAGCAAGTGCAGGGTTCAGGAAGTTACGACCCGTGCCACCGAAGATCTCTTTCGCTACAACAACACCGAAGGTAATACCTAGTGCTGCTTGCCATAGAGGAAGAGTTGGCGGAACGATAAGCGCAAATAAGATAGAAGTAACAAAGAAACCTTCGTTGACTTCGTGCTTACGCACCATACAGAACAGAACTTCCCAGAAACCACCAACGATAAATACCGTTGCATAGATAGGTAGGAAGTATGTCGCACCAAGTAGCATCTTGCTGCCAACACCAGCATCGGGCCCTAAGGAGGCGCCAAGCATTTCGGTTAGCCAGTAGTGCCAGTTACCATCGATAACAGAAACTAATTCAGCGCCTGCGTACATATGGTTAAGTGCAGCGATAGCTTGGCCACCCGCGTTGTACATACCCCAGAACATTGCTGGGAATACCGCGAACCAAACCATGATCATGATACGTTTTAAATCAACGCTATCACGAACGTGTGAGCTTTTCTTTGTGATAAGACCTGGCGTGTAGAACACTGTCGCTGCTGCTTCGTAAAGCGCAAACCACTTCTCGTGTTTACCACCTGGCTCAAAATGATGCTCGATGTCTTCAAGAAACTTTTTAAGGCCCATGAAAATTACCCTTCCTTCTCAATCGTATCTAGGCATTCACGAAGTAGTTGACCGTACTCGTACTTGCCTGGACATACAAAGGTACACAATGCTACATCTTCTTCGTCTAGCTCTAGCGCACCTAGTGCTTGAGCACTATCAATATCGCCTGCACATAGATCACGCAGTAGCAATGTAGGTTCCATATCTAGAGGCATCACGCGCTCATAGTTACCAATTGGAACCATCGAACGATCACTGCCGTTTGTTGTCGTTGTCATATTGAACAACTGACCTGTAAACAGGTGACCAAGGAATGCACGAGTAACAGAGAACTTGTTCTTACCAGGCATAGCCCAGCCGAATAGCTCTTTATCACGACCTTCACGTAGAACAGAAACTTGCTGATGGTAACGACCAAGAAAAGCATGTGGACCTGTTGCTTTAGTACCCGTGAGTACAGAACCAGAAATCACACGAACTTCGCCTGGCATTAACTCACTGTCTGTTAACTCTTCAAGGCTAGCACCAATTAGAGTACGAACTAGACGTGGGTTGTTAACCACTGGGCCAGCCAGAGCAACAACACGCTCAGAATGAATCTCACCAGTAAGGAAAAGCTTACCGAATGCGATAACATCTTGGTAGTTAATGCTCCACGCTACATTTTGTGCATTTACCGGGTAAAGGTAATGCATATGCGTGCCTGCAAGACCTGCAGGGTGTGGGCCATCAAAAACATGTTCTTCAACGTTAGACTGAGCAGAACGAGGCAAGCTAGTGCCTTTTTTACAAACGTACACTTTGCCGTTAGTCAATGTTGAAAGAAGATCTAAACCAGCAACGAAAGCATCAGACTGCTCGTTAATGATTAATTCTGGCTCAGCTGCTAACGGATTCGTATCCATAGCAGTTACAAAAATAGCCTGAGTTTCAGAATCAATGGCTGGAACCTTGCTGAACGGACGAGTTCGCAAAGCGGTCCATGCGCCAGACTCAACTAACTGAGTTTTAACCGTTTCACGGTCAAGACCTGCTAGTTGGTTGGCTTCATAGTTATTGAACGTGATTTGCTCATTGCCTGCTATTTCAATCACTACTGATTGAAGAACACGCTTAGCACCACGGTTCACTTCAATAACTTTACCGCTTGCTGGAGAAGTAAATACAACACCTGGGTTCTTTTTATCTGCAAAAAGAACTTGGCCTTTCTTCACTTCATCACCAACGCGAGCATGCATCGTAGGACGCATACCAACGTACTCTTCGCCAAGCAAGGCGACTTTAGTGATGGACTTACCATCATTAATCACCTGGGATGGAGTTCCTGCAATAGGAAGGTCCAAACCCTTATTTATTGTAATCATACGCACTTGCACTACTTTATCGGGAAAAAGATTCTTTTAATTGCGTAAATTCGGGACGTTTTAAATCGCCCTTAGACACGACATTACTGTGTCCGGTTTTGGTAAATTTGAGACACCAAAATCGCAACATTATCTTAATAAACTCATCACATAAATCATGTGAGATTTATCAGGTGCCGTATACTAGCATTTTTTGATAACTTGATGCCATGACCAATAACTTGAATACGGCCTTTATTTGGTGAGATTTGAAGCATATGGACTCTCAAATATGTATAAATTTGACGGGCCGCACAGATAAAATGGCTTTTGAATCATGTTTTAAACAAGAGATTAATACTCTGTCACAAACTCATATTTTACGAACTATGTTGAAACACTGTTAATAAAAACATTACTCATTGTAGGTATTTTTAGCCGTTCGATTTACCATCAATTTGAGTGATATAACAACGAAAAACAGAGATATTTGACAACAAAAAAGGCGGTATTGCCGCCTCTTTTGTATAGATAAGTTCTATGACTTACCACCACCCATACACATTGGGCTATCTGGCACGTTATCTAGCTGCTTCATCCATTCATCTTTTGTATAAGTGTGAATGGACAGGGCGTGAATATTATTCGCTAGCTCTTCTGAAAGTACTTTATTGACCGCTCGATGACGAGCAATAAGACGCAAACCTTCAAACACATCGCTGACAACAATCACTTTAAAATGACTTTCAGAACCAGCCGGAACATTGTGCATATAGCTCTCATTCACCACGTTTAAATGACTTGGTGAAAACTCATTGTGCAATTTTGTTTCGATAACTTCTTGGATCATTGTGATTCCTTAGTAACGTATTGGCATTATATGTTGCTGAGTATAAACCTTAACGGGTCGACTGTCTGAGTATTTCATTGCGAACCACTCCGGTTTAGTGGAGTTTTTTCTATCTTGTTTAGCCTGCATTTGAGACAATATCTTTGTTATTTCTTATATAAGCACCTCAAGCAATGAAAACCGAACTTACCCTTCACGATAGAACTTTGACCTTACATCGTTTCCCTAAACGTTCAAATGAAACCCTTCAAGCTTGGGATGCGGGCGACGAATACCTGCTCAGTCATGTTGAAGAGATGAACCTTGAACCGGGCAAACACATACTGATCATGAACGACAGCTTTGGTGCTCTATCTGCTTGGTTCTCGAAAGATCATGATGTCACCATGATGAGCGACTCATTTATCTCTCATCGCGGTGCGCTAAAAAATTTACAGCGAAATCAATGTAATCGAGTCAACTTTTTAAACACAATGGATGCTATCCCACACGGTATCGATCTTGTGATCATGCAGCTACCAAAAACCAACCGCCACCTTGTATGGCAGTTAAGTCAGTTACGCCAAGCACTGCCTGAAGGCTGCCAAGTGATCGGTGTCAACAAAGTAAAAGAGATCCACACCTCTACACTTAACCTTTTCGAAAAATACCTAGGCGAGACCAAAACCTCATTAGCGAAGAAAAAGCACCGCTTGGTTTTCTCTTCTCCAAATTGCCAACCGATTCAAACTGTTGAGCCGTTTGTTGAGTGGGATGTAGACGGTGAAGATATCCGCCTGAAAAATTTACCGAATGTTTACTCAGGGGAAGCACTCGATCAAGGCGCTCGCTATATGCTAGAGCACATACCTCAAGATCCTGAGCTACGTCATATTATCGACCTAGGCTGTGGCAACGGTGTATTGAGTGTAAAAGCAGGACAATTGAACCCACAAGCTCGTATCACCTGCGTTGATGAGAGTTTTATGGCCGTTGAATCAGCACGACAAAACGTCAAGGATAACCTTGGTGAAGAAGGTAACTTCCAATTCATTGCTAACAACTGTTTAGATGGCTTTAAGAAAAACAGCACCTACTTGGTGATGTGTAACCCTCCGTTCCATCAACAACAAGCGATTACTGATCACATTGCATGGCAAATGTTCTGTGATGCGAAGCATGTTCTTAGCAATGGCGGAAAATTAATTGTTATTGGTAACCGACACCTCGGATACGATGTAAAACTCGCAAGATTATTTGGTGAAGCGAACGTTGAAACGCTTGAACTAAACCAAAAATTTGAGATATTACAGGCAACAAGAGAACCTGCTAATTTTAATAAATAAGCAGAAACGACTTCACAAAAATTTAAAATACCGAGCTTCTGGTGTGAATTTAGAAAGGATAAAGGAATGAAAAAACTGATTTTGGCTGCTTCTATTATGGCTTTGACGGCATGTTCAGCCCCTCAGCAAGAACAGATCAACGTAATGCCAGAAGCTTCACTAAGCTCAAGCAACCTTGTACAAGGCAAAACATACACGCTCACAAGTAAAGATGTCCGTGCTGCTCAATATGTAGCATTGGTTGATAGCGGCCGTTCAAATATTCAGCCGATTCACGCTAAGCAAAACATGCGTATTTCTCTAGAAAACGCGCTAGCAAAACAGCTGGACTCTCAAGGTTTCCGTGCAAGCGTAAACAGTGAAAACTCGATTGTTTTAGAGATTCAAGAAGCACTCGTTACCGTAGAACACACCATCATGGAAAACCAAATGGACGGTAAAGTGACGCTTGAAGTAACCGCTGAGACACCTGAAGGCAAACTGGTTAAGACATTCAATGGTACAGCCGTTCGAACTGGTGCGTTAAGCGCTTCAAACGACGACATCTCAATGGTCCTTAATGATGTGCTCAATTTAGTACTTACTGAGATTGCTAACGACCAAGAGCTACAAACTTACATGAAGGAACGTTTCTAATGAGCCGTATCCTTACTTCTATAGTATTAATGCTGGTGAGCGTGAGCGTTTGGGCTGGTCCTAAAGTGAACGTGGAAACAACATTAGGCAACTTCACTATTGAGCTTAATCAAGAGCAAGCACCGATTAGCGCTGAGAACTTCCTAAAATACGTTGAAGACGGCAGCTATGAAGGCACTATCTTCCACCGAGTTATTCCTGGCTTTATGGCTCAAGGTGGTGGCTTCGATCAAGACATGGATCAACAAGCGACTTATGGCCCTATCAAAAACGAAGGCAGTAACGGTCTAAAGAATGATACAGCAACGATCGCTATGGCTCGCACTAATGCGCCTGATTCTGCAACTCGTCAGTTCTTCATTAACTTTGCTGACAATGATTTCTTAAACGCGAAAGGCGCTAATCTTGGTTACGCTGTATTTGGTAAAGTGACTGAGGGATTTGATGTCGTACAGAAGATGGCTACCATTCCGACTAAGCGAATGGGCCGTATGTCAGACATCCCAATAGACCCTATCATCATCAACAAAGTAACACTTCTTAAGTAATCTCATACAGCGCCCTTAACCTCTTAAGGGCGTTTTTCTATACAAGGACGCCCCATGTCATCAGGCTCTCCCTCTCTTTCTTGGATGCAGACTTTTCGCAGCTACCTAGATAAACGTCTACTTTGGGTGTTTATGTTAGGCTGTTCAAGTGGCTTCCCATGGGTTCTTATTGGCTCCAACATGTCTGGCTGGCTAAAAGATGCAGGTTTAACAAGAGCTGCTATTGGCTATTTTGGTAGCGTATTTGCCGTCTATGCCATTAACTTTCTATGGGCCCCCCTGGTAGACCGAGTCAAACTACCAATCCTACATGCGATATTAGGCCAACGGCGTAGTTGGATATTTTTGTGTCAAAGCGCTGTATTGATCTGCACGCTCTTCATTGCTGGAGTAAACCCAGCCGATGATCTTGTTCTAGCTTCGATGTTAGCTTTAGGCATAGCGATTGCTTCATCGACTCAAGATATTGCGATCGATGCCTTTCGAATTGATACATTTCCAAAGTCAGAGTCATCTAAACTGCCTCAAGCTTCTGCTATGACGGTTATAGGTTGGTGGACAGGCTATTCGCTACCCGGTTACCTTGCCTTCATAAATGCTGATTCAGTTGGCTGGAATGGTGTTTACTACGGTATGGCTGGTATTGTCGCAATTCTAATGTTGTTCACATTACTCGTTGGCGAACCAAAAACGAAACGAGATAGCTTACAAGCAGAAGCCGAACGCCGTCATCGTCAAATAGTAGGTAACCCTATTGCTGTCTGGCTTACCGTGACCGTCGCAGAACCCTTCCTAGACTTCTTCAAACGCAATGGATTTAGAGTCGCTCTAACTTTATTACTTTTCGTCTTTCTATTTAAGATAGGTGAAGCCTTCTTGGGAAGAATGTCGATCACATTCTATAAAGAAATTGGCTTCTCTAACGAGCAAATCGGTTACTACTCTAAATTAATCGGTTGGGGATTAACTATGTTATTCACCTTAATTGGCAGTATGGTCAATGTTAAATTTGGTATAGTTCGCGGGTTAATGATCGGCGGTATCGCAATGGCAGCCAGTAATCTAATGTTCGCATGGATCGCCCAAGTTGGTCCAAATGAGCATCTGTTCTTAGCCACGCTGATGGTTGATAACTTCACATCTGCCTTCTCAACCGTTGCATTTGTTTCTTTCCTGACAATGGTAACTGGCCAAGCATTCTCTGCAACCCAATACGCTCTGCTTGCATCATTGGGAAATTTAGGTCGGACAACACTGGCATCATTCAGCGGTGAAGTCGTTGATTACCTCAATGACTGGTCGACTTTCTTCATACTGACAGCATTAATGGTGATTCCGAGTTTGATCATGCTCTATTCATTACGCCACTTTTTCACTGATTTATTAGAAAAAGCCAAAAACCATCAAGAATAGTAAAAAAGGGTAGCGTCAAACTACCCTTTTTACTTTCTGACGGCAGAGACGAAACCGAAAATCTATTGTACCAGTCACGGTTAAGTGGAACTCAGTTCCCACCAAATCATCAATTGCAAACTCTCAAAAGTTCTCTCCATGTTTAGTGCAAAGAACAATCTCTTTCTATAAATAAACAACAAAGCTCGATTACCCCAATTACCTCTTCATCAAATGATTCTAATTCCAGTACAACGTCGATCAAAACTAGCTCAAAGCAAAGAAAACGAGACGGACGATTTACCTCATTTTGAGGAAGAGAAAGCTTAGAAAAGAATACTGTTGATTTTGATATGCATGTCACTCTATTCAGTAGAATCGTTTGCTTAGGACGGTATTTCAGCAATTCCCCCACAAAATAATCGAATTTCACAAAATCAATAGAATTTATGGTGCATCAAGATGCATTGCTATCTTAAAGTTCCGTCATTTAGATCGTTAGTGTGATAAGCTTCACTTTAATAATTGTAGTTTTCACTCTGTCTCACTTTTATTTGAGAACAAAATCGCTATTATGCTCGGCATTCGGACAACGTAAACACTTACAAGTTTGCGGGTTACTTATTTCAAATATAGAGAGTTCCATTATGCGTAAATCACTTTTAACTCTTGGCCTACTTGCAGCAACTTCTGCTCCAGTAATGGCAGCAGATTATTCTGACGGCGACATCCATAAAAACGACTATAAATGGATGCAGTTCAACCTTATGGGTGCAATCAACGAGAAAGGTCCTTACGAATCTACTCACGATTACCTAGAGATGGAATTTGGTGGTCGCTCTGGAATCTTCGACCTTTACGGTTACGTTGATGTATTTAACCTAACATCAGACTCAAACAGCGACAAAGCAGACAAAGATGGAAAAATCTTTATGAAGTTTGCGCCTCGTATGTCTCTTGATGGCCTAACGGGCAAAGATCTGTCTTTCGGTCCAGTTGAAGAGCTATACCTTTCAACTCTTTTTGAGTGGGATGGTAACAAGGGTGGCGTGAATACTCAGAAAGTAGGTCTGGGTTCTGACGTAATGGTTCCATGGTTCGGTAAGGTGGGTCTAAACCTTTACGGTACATACGACTCAAACCAAAAAGATTGGAACGGTTTCCAAATCTCGACTAACTGGTTCAAACCTTTCTACTTCTTCGAGAACGGTTCGTTCATCTCTTACCAAGGTTACATCGATTACCAATTCGGAATGAAGGATGAGTACGCTCAAGTAAGCAACGGCGGCGCAATGTTCAACGGTATTTACTGGCACTCAGATCGCTTCGCGGTTGGTTACGGTTTAAAACTATACAGTGATGTATACGGTTTTGAAGACGGTGCAAACCTTCCGTGGGATGCGACTTCACAAGCTGATTCTTCTGGCGTAGGTCACTACGTAGCAGTAACTTACAAGTTCTAATCGAACTTCTAAGAAATATTTCCTAAATGGCACCCTCGGGTGCCATTTTTTATTGCTTTCATATAATGCCTCGCTATCCTTGCAGCATCACTTTCTTATCTCGGTATTGCTGTGAACATCACGATTGTTGGGCCAGGGGCTATTGGATCTTTGTGGGCCATAAAACTACTTCAAGCGGGTCATAATGTCTCTTTGTGGAGTCGCTCTTCTGAAATCTCTACAGACCTATCGCTTGATGAGCAAACTTCACTTTCCTTTAGTAACAACAATATCGAAAAGCTATCTGCAAGTGACTTAGTGATCGTCACGGTCAAGGCTTGGCAAGTGGAAGAAGCCACCACTCCGTTACTTCAATATCTCGCCCCTGACACCATTCTTATGTTCATGCACAACGGAATGGGAGCAGTAGACGAGATAGCCACTCAAATTGATGCTCATCCGGTAGTATTGGCGACCACCACCCAAGCAGCTTTTAAATCCGACCGCAACAATGTATCCCACACAGGAATCGGCCAAACTCAACTAGGGGCTTTTAACCTCAAAGGTCAGCAATGCACTTTTTTGGTTGATGTGTTGGAACACGCCCTACCAACCGTGAACTGGAACCCTAAGATAAAAACGGCACTTTGGACTAAGCTCGCCATCAATTGTGCTATCAACCCACTGACTGGATTAGAACAGATTAAGAATGGGGAGCTCGCCGATCAACGCTTCAGCGAGACGCTGAATTCCATCATTCACGAACTCACGCAAGTAATGCAGGCGGAAGGTATTACTTATTCATTCAATGAGTTAGAAGCAAGCGTCAACAAGGTTATTCATGCCACAGCACAGAACAACTCTTCAATGAAGCAAGATATGTTTTATAAACGAAAGACTGAGATCGACTTCATTACCGCGCACCTTATAAAGACCGCACTCAAGCATCAAATAGAAGTACCCACTAACCAAAAGCTGCTCGCAATGGTTAAAGAACGAGAAAATAGCTGGAATCATCAAGATTAGTCAGCAACGCTTTACAAGTCGCGATAAAATAACGATACCGCTCAGCGTAACGCTGGCACCAATTTCCAAGATTTAGGTAAGAATAGATGCTTGATATCAATCACATCCGAGAGCAGTTTCCTGCGCTATCACAAACCGTCAACCAACAACCGTTGATTTACTTAGACAGCGCGGCAACCACACAAAAACCTCAGGTGGTTATTGATGCTATTAGCCAATATTACTCTAAGCAAAATGCCAATGTTCACCGTGGTAGCCACAGCTTAACCGCGCAAGCAACCAGTCAATTTGAAGCAGCAAGAGACAAGGTCGCTCAGTTTATTGGCGCTACGTCTTCAAAGGAAATTATCTGGACTCGTGGTGCCACCGAAGCACTTAACCTCATTGCTCAAACATACGCAAGAAGCACGCTTCAACCTGGCGATGAGATCGTAGTGAGTGAAATGGAGCATCACGCCAACATAGTGCCTTGGCAAATTGTGGCAGAACAAACCGGCGCTAAAGTCATAAAAGTACCAATGACATCGGATTGCGAATTTGACCTAACTGCGTTTGACACGCTCTTAAATGAACGAACAAAGATTGTTGCTCTGGCTCAGATAACCAACGTGACGGGTTCTCGCCAACCGATTGAGGAAGTGATCGAAAAAGCACACACGATGAATGCCATTGTTGTGGTCGATGGCGCGCAAGGTATTGTTCATGAATCTGTTGATGTAGCGGCTTTAGGTGCAGATTTCTACGTGTTCTCTGGGCATAAGCTCTATGCTCCTGCTGGCATTGGTGTGCTTTACGGTAAGCTTGAATTACTCGAAGCGATGCCACCTTGGCATGGCGGTGGCAAAATGGTTGATCGTGTCTCTTTCTCTGGCACTACTTTTTCTGAACTACCTGGCAAGTTCGAAGCAGGCACGCCCAATGTCGCAGGCGCTATTGCTTTAAGTACCGCAATAGAGTGGTTACATCAGTTTGACCCAAAAGACGTGGAAGAACACATCCACCAGCTACAACAGAAAACCTATCAAGCGCTCAATCAATTGGATGATATCCAGATCCTTGGTTATAAATCTAATTCAAGTGTGATTACTTTTGTGATGGACGGTGTTCACCATCAAGATATTGCAACGCTATTGGATCAACAAGGTATCGCAGTTCGTGCTGGTCACCACTGTGCTCACCCATTAATGGATGCGCTTAATGTGAAAGGAACCGTGCGAATTTCGTTTGGCATTTACAACAACATGGATGATGTTGAAAGGCTCATAGCGGCGATAGAAAAAGCCGTTGATATGTTGTAGATGGTAAACATAACGAATAGCGAAGTTATTAGGGTTGGCGTTTAGCGTTAACCCTTTTTGTATCGGTGTTTTTAAGAAATGTTAAGCACTTAGCTCTTGGATTTGAGCAACGATCGCTTTTAATCCATTACCGCGAGATGGGCTTAGATGGGTGATTAGACCGATCTTTTCAAAGTAACCATCAATATCGAACACTTGAATTTGTTGTGACGTTTTACCATCAAAAGCAGCCATCACTAACGCAATAAGGGCACGAACAATACGCGCATCTGAATCGGCACAAAAATACCAAACATCATCGATACTCTGAGAAACTAACCACACTTGGCTTTCACAACCAGACACCAATACCTGCTCACTTTTCAGTTCATCAGGCATCACTGGCAGTTTCTTCCCCCATTGAATCACTTGGCGATAACGGTCTTCCCAACCGTTGAATGTCTGCATTTTCGCGACAATATCATCACTGGTAATTTCAGTGCCGAATGGAGAGCTTGGGAATGACATCATTTTAATATCCAGTAAATTATTATGAAACGAACAATAACGAGTTACTTAGTATGCTTTTGAATGATCTTTTCGACAATACGCGAAACAGCCACAAAACCAAACGTCGCCGTTACCACAGTTGCAGCACCAAACCCCGTCTCACAATCCATGCGTTTTGGACCTTCGGCTGTCGCTTTCGCAGCACACACACTGCCGTCAGCTTGCGGGTATTTAAGCTGTTCAGTTGAGAATACACAATCAATACCAAACTTACGCGCTGGATTTGTAGGGAAGTTGTGGTGACGACGCAAAGTGTCTTTCAGTTTTTTTGCTAGCGGATCTTGAATCGTCTTGGTCAAATCGGCAACTTTGATTTGAGTCGGGTCGACTTGGCCACCCGCACCACCAGTGGTGATCACTTTGATTTTGTTACTACGACAATACGCTAATAGTGAAGCCTTAGCTTTCATGCTATCAATCGCATCGAGAACAAAATCGAACTCTTTCGACAAGTACTCAGCTTGATTGTCAGGGCCGATAAAATCATCAATCAGGTTAACTTTACACTCAGGGTTAATCAGCTTAACGCGCTCAGCCATTACTTCGATTTTACTCTTACCGACAGTTCCCGACATTGCGTGGATTTGACGGTTGATGTTAGTCACACACACATCATCCATATCGATCAACGTCAGCTCACCTAAACCAGTACGAGCAAGCGCTTCAACCGCCCATGAACCCACGCCACCAATACCGATCACACACACATGTGCAGCTCTAAGTATGTCGACTTCACTATTTCCATATAGGCGACGAGTGCCACCGAATCGTTGGTCATAGTTTTCTGAAGCTGGAGTGGTCAATTCACGCATGGTTGCCGCCAATTTATTTCTGAGAAAAAGAAAAGAGTGCGTTTTATACGCACTCTTGAATAAAAAGTCTAGGGGATTAGCGAATCACTTTAACAGCCCTATTCTATTAGGCTTTACTCGATCTTTTCAGGAGGCAAAGCCCAAGGCGCTTCGGTTGCGCTACCATCTAAACCCAACTTCCATACACGACCAAAATGTTTGTAATGCCCCGCTTCAGTACCCGCTCTTGGCCCCATACCGTGGTAGAGGTCCAAGTGGTTCTGCTTAACCGCTCCCCCCGTATCCAAAACCAGTAACAATCTTAATTGGTGTGCCCCACTCCAAGTACCATCGGCATTTAATAACGGAACCTCAGCCAGAATTGGTGTACCCATAGGCAAGAGTGAGCGATCGCCCGCTACCGCAGCCATTGGTAACAGTGGAATGCCTGCGCTTCCCATCACCGACAAATCATCTCTTGCATTAAAGAACACAAAAGACGGGTTTTGCTCAAGCAGCTCTTTGACCACTTCAGGCTCGTTCGCCAATACCCACTCTTTGATTGCCTTTAATGACATTTTTTCGCGCGGAACTAAACCTCGTTCGATCAAAACTCGGCCAATACTCACGTACGCCTTGTTGTTCTTACCCGCATAAGCAAAATACTGCAAGGTGTCATCATCACCAAAATGCACAAAACCGCTGCCCTGCACTTCCATCATAAATGGGTCAATACGGTTTGCAGAGTAACCTAACTCAAGGCCTTGGCCTTCTAATGCGCCGTTGTAGATATCTGCGCGAGTTGGACACTCTTTATCGCACTTAGGAAGCCCATAAACAGGGAATCGATACTCTTCATTCGCTTCATGACGAAGCTCCATTACTGGAGAAAAATACCCCGTGAATAAGACATTACCTTGCTTATCTCCACCACCGAGTTGAGCGGTTTGAACGCCGAAATTAGCTAACTCGCTTGGGTCACCACTCAGCATTGCCCACTCATTGAGCTGTTGATAAAGCGGCTCGTAGATTTTCGCCATCGAAGGAGATTTGGACACCACCATTTCAGCTTGTTCAGCAAATGCGGTGTAGTCTCTTGGCTTGTTGGATTGAACCTGATCGATCTTATTTAAAGTACGGGGAAATTCATCATCAAGGTGTTGTTGAGCACGATCGGTTGGTTGAGCACAGCCAAATAGTAGAGAGGCGGCAACAAGGGGAAGCCATTTTTTAATCACAAGAGTCATCCTAAAAATTCTATGCATCGAGGATGACAAAAACAGTCAGATAACACAATCTTAGATTGTAAGAGTTTACAATAAGATAACCTATCGGACCGAGTGATCGATATGGCCTTTAAGGCGAAATACAGGATTATAGTGACTATCCGAATCAAGCATCATTTCGGTGTTGTCGGAATTGGTCATACGGAAACGATACGTTTGATCGCCCGCCTTATATTCGAAGTAGTTACCATCAAACTCAAAGTGAGTTGCAACAATAGAACCTGCCATTGATACACCATAAGCATTTAACACAAACTCATCCGTCGCATAATGCGCAACATCTTGTTCTACCCAAGTACCATAAAGCAAGTGATTTGGCGTTACTGAATCTTGCAATCGAGTGATCACATCACCAAAAAGTGACACCACTGCGAACGAACCTACCAAAGCCAAGACCATGAGACAACGTTCGATGATCTTACGCTTTAACTTAGATTGGTTTCGCTGTTCTTCCTTACTATAAAGGCCTGTGGTTATCTCATCGATCTTGTTCTTTGTTGCTGGAGCTTGTTGCATTCGGGAACTACTCATAAAGATGCTATGCATATTCTACACTGAGACCGTTTATATAATGAAGTCTAGATAAGAATAGTTTGCGCTTTATTCCAAAAAGGTGTTGTTTAAATTTGAATTTAAATGCTAAATTATCGAATAAATAAACAAAATGGACTTATTCTGTGAAATTAAGAAGTACAGCGCTAGTAAAAGGTTTCAGACAATCAACCCCTTACGTAAATGCTCACCGTGGCAAGACTATGGTAATTATGCTGGGAGGCGAAGCCGTTGCCGCTAAAAACTTTGGCAATATTATTAATGATATAGCTTTACTCCACAGCCTTGGAGTCAAGATAGTTCTTGTTCATGGGGCAAGACCTCAGATAAACCAACTGTTGGTAAAACAAGATTGCCATACGCCTTATCACAAGAATATTAGGGTCACTGACGAGTATTCTCTGGGTGTCGCGATGCAGGCTGCAGGCCAATTACAGTTGGCTATTACCGCTCGTCTTTCAATGAGCTTGAACAACACCCCAATGGCGGGCACTCAACTGAATGTGATGAGCGGCAACTTTATCACAGCTCAACCGCTAGGCGTGGATGATGGCACCGACTACTGTCATAGTGGGCGTATTCGTCGAATCGATATTGAAGGGATTAATCGCACACTCGACCAAGGTTCCATCGTATTACTTGGCCCGATTGCCAGTTCAGTCACCGGAGAAAGCTTTAATCTGCTTTCAGAAGAGGTCGCGACCCAAGTTGCAATTCGCCTAAAGGCAGACAAGCTGATTGGTTTTTGTTCCGAACAAGGTGTAACTGACGAAAACGGTAATGTCCTCGCCGAACTTTTCCCTAAAGACGCGAAACAAATTCTAGAACGCTTAACGGAATCTCAGAACCCTACAGAAGACATGAGTACCGGAACGCTGCGTTTTTTAAAGGGAGCTATCTCCGCTTGCCACGCAGGTGTGCCTCGCTGTCACTTAATCAGCTACAAAGTGGATGGCGCATTGATCCAAGAGCTGTTCTCTTTCGACGGTATTGGAACCCAAGTGGTCATGGCGAGTGCCGAACAAGTAAGACAAGCTCAGATTGATGATATCGGTGGTATCTTTGACCTCATTCGTCCGCTTGAAGAACAAGGCATCCTCGTTCGTCGTTCAAGAGAGCAGTTAGAGCAAGAAGTCCATCGCTTTACTATTATCGAGAAAGACGGACTGATTATTGGCTGCGCAGCACTATACGCTTACCCAGAAGATCACATGGCAGAGATGGCTTGTGTGGCTATCCACCCTGACTATCGAGATGGAAACCGTGGCCAGTTACTATTGGATTACATGCGTCATCAATCCAAATCTCGTGATATCGACCAGATTTTTGTTCTTACCACACATAGCCTACATTGGTTTCGTGAACAAGGATTTTACGAAATAGGTGTCGACGAGTTGCCGATGAAGAAACAAGGTTTGTACAACTATCAACGGAATTCAAAAATTCTAGCCCTAGACGTCCAGTGAAACTTTCAGACACTAGTCACACTTTCTCATTAAAATAATTGCAAATGTAATCGTTTGCTGTGCAATTTTTAACAAATATGCACTTTCACTCACACGTATAATTGTATAGTATTTAGCCGCTTTAATGATATTAACAAATAATTTTAATTGGAATTACCATCTTGATAATCGTATCGAGTTAATTAAGGTGGTCACTGCACGGATTGCTATACCCGTTGACGGTCAGCACGCTAGAAATAGCTCTGCTCGTTGATATAAACAGCAAAAAGAGCACCATTGATATGAGAACCATTGTTTGTAACTCGCTGCAAAGTTTTTGGGATATGGCCGACAACCAATTCTTAGAAGGGCTAGACGTACACTGCGTGTTCCCTGTGAGTGAGAACCTTAAAGAGTTTATTTTGAATTGCCAAGCAAAGTACAAGATAAACCATATATCGTTTACTCGAGCGTTTTTAAGCTCTGATTCCTAATAACGCTCAAAGCAACCAAGGATGGTTGCTTTATGTATACGCTATCCCCCCTGCAATTTGGTCACTTGACTCTCCTAAACACTTTCGCCAAGTATCTATCTTCGTTAGCTGGTTAAGCGACTGCCTAAACCACTCACTCGCTCTGTTTTCACCTTAATACCACGCTTCAATACATTCGTATCACTGAACATCATCAGTCGTTTCTTCGCTCGTGTAATACCGGTATAGATAAGCTCTCGTGTTAGAATTGGACTAAAATCTGGTGGTAAGATCATTAAGGTCAGATCAAATTCACTACCTTGAGATTTGTGTATCGTCATCGAATAAGCCGTTTCATGATCGGGGACTCGGCTTGGTAACACCGCTTTCACGCTGCCATCCGGCAATTCAAAATAAACCTTCAATCTAGGTGCTGTATCAGAATGACTCGAATCAGATTCAAGCATACATATACCAATATCACCATTGTATAAACCCAAACCATGATCGTTACGCGTTACCATTACAGGACGTCCGTGATACCACAACTCATCGTTGTGTGGATTCACCAAGCGTCTGGCGGCAAGTGCTCTTTCGATTCGCTGGTTGAGGCCTTTAACACCAAAGTCACCTTCACGAATGGAACACAGCAATCGACATTGGCTGAACAAGTCGAGCACCGATTTAGCTCTCGCTTCCTGAGTTTCTAATTCTTCTAACGGCACGTTCATTCGGTTCAGATACGCACCATACTCATTGACTAAAGTACGCAGCATCAAGTTATAGCTATCGCTTGATAGAGGATGATTTTCAATATCGCCAAATCCTTTGGCAAACACTTGATCGACCTGCTTAGCCGAGCCGTTATTGATTGCTTTTGCCAACTGTCCGATACCTGAACGTGCATCGAAACGATAACTCTTCTGCAGCATACACAAGCTATCTGCAATCGCAGGAGGATTAACTGCTCCCGCTTTTGCCTGCGGTGTATTAGCTATCGCATCAAAGCCTGTCATTTCCGCAATCAAATTGCCTTGCGCGCTGCTGTAACCGGCAGAGTTAAACGAGCAGATATCACCCAACACCGCGCCAGCTTCAACGGAAGCGAGTTGATCTTTATCCCCAAGCAGAATCAGCCTTGCGTGTTCAGGGAGTGCATCCACCAGTTTATACATCATGGATAAGTCGACCATAGAAGCTTCATCCACCACCAAGATATCAAGGTGAAGTGGATTACGTCGGTTATGTCTAAACTCAGCACGATTAGGAATCGCGCCAAGCAGCCTGTGCAAAGTGCTCGATTCCGTTGGTATGTTGGCTTTTACTTCAGGCGCTAAAGGCAGTTGCTCAATCGCTTTACCGATCGACTCTGTTAAACGCGCCGCCGCTTTACCCGTTGGTGCAACTAGCTTAATCGTTGGTGTTTTGCCTTGGCTTAGTGATTGCTCGACCATCGCCGACAGTAATTTGGTTACCGTGGTTGTTTTACCAGTACCCGGTCCACCAGAAATCACCGCAAAGCGACGACTCAACGCCACCGCTGCCGCCACTTTTTGCCAGTTCAAACATGCCGATAACGGTACCAAACCGTCTAGAACATCTAAGTCCGTCACTTGCTTGGCTTGGACAATCGCTTGGTCGATTGCACCCCAATTCAGAGGTTGCTCATCGACGATATCAAGATGATCACACACCAGCTGTTGACGTAATACCTGAGACGTTTGTTGGTTTGCTTCAGCCTTTGCTAATGCGTTAAACAGGAAATGATAACTGCGTGCGAAGAGCTGATTCAGCGTTTCAGTCAGCGCCTTTTTCTGTTCAATATTGAACTCGACTGGCTTACTTAAACGATTTAACGTTTCAGCCAGCACGACTTCATAGTTCCAATAACGCTGTAAGTAGACACGCTGCCCATCAAACATCAACGGCTTAACACAGCCATTGGTTGTGCCAACGAGGTTAGATGATTGCAGAACAGTCGCCCAATCAATGCCTAACAACTTTTGATTCAGTTGCAGGGCAGTTTCACCGTACAACCCAAGTAACTGGGCAAGGTCAGCTGTTTGAGCTTGTATGAGCTGAGTACAAATGTGCCCTTTGCCTAATTCATGACTCACCACACCAGCAAGAAAACCGATTTCTTGAGAGTGACTCGTGGCTTGCTGAGCTATAAAACGGGCAAATTGATAATCCAACTGACGAATAGAACCCTTATCCGCGAGAAACTTGAGTACATCCATAAGTTGCTCAGGAATAAGTGAAACTGGCTTTGCTGTGTTCGCAGTTTCTATGCTGGTATTAGTGGTCGTTGTTGTCATTATAAAAGTCCCATCTGTCCAGTTTCATCGTCATTCAATTGTGCTGAACGTCTGTCTATCACCTTACCGTCAATCAATTGATCCATTTCATCAAGTAACGCCAGTGTTGGTTTCGCCGAGAAAATACCTTGTTGAGATTGGCCGTCCATTCCTCGTAAGAACAAGTAATAAACACCACCAAAATGTTGTTCATAGCTGTAATTGGCAACGCGGCTACGTAAAAAGCGGTGCAGCGCCAATGCATAGATCTGATATTGCAGATCATAGCGGTGGTCGGCCATCGCCGATTTCAATGCTTCACCATGGTATACTGCAACATCATCACCTAAATGATTCGATTTCCAGTCGAGTACATAGTATTTACCTTGATGCTCGAACACCAAATCGATGAAGCCTTTCAGCATACCTTGCACGGTTTGGAAACCTAGGTCGCCCGCTTTGGCCGATAATGGATCATGATATTGAATGGTTTGATTCAATTCCGATGCGGCTAACACTTCGATCGGTAGTAAGAATTCCATCTCAACTAAACGTTGAGTTGAATCTTTCTCGCTTAACTTTAGGCTTTTACCATCCAGCGCTGTGTTAAGAACGGTATCGACCAGTTGCTGAAGCACAGGTAACCACTCTAATTCGTATTGTTCAGACTCTAATAAGTGAGTGATTACTTGCGTGTTATGTTCGCTGGTTGCTGGCTCAGTAAATTCAACATCCTCAAACAAGGTGTGCAAGAAAGTACCTGGGCGAGCACCACGAGGGAACGTAAAGATAGAGCGTTCAGGTTCAATCAACTCAGACTCATCTTGCTCATCAGCCGAGTCAATATCAAAGCCAGAGACCTCTATGGTCGCGTCATGGCTCGCGCCGTGGCTGCCTTGCTTTACAAGCCCCGAGTAACTGGTGATTCGCCAAGATCGATCAATTGAAGCCTTGAGTTCATTAGCATGTAAGTCTTCACTCACTTGCTCTGTTTGTACAAACACTTGCTCGTGAGCGGTTGGTGTTTCGGCTAACAGCACACTTGAATTTTTGCCTTCAATTGCTGCTAGAGCTTGATGCAATTCGGCAATACCCTGCTCTTGTCCGTTTTGAACCAAGTAGCCCATCGCACTCAAATGCACGCCTGTCGGTTCTTTGGTTGAACGCCCTTTACGCAGTGGCGCCATACCAATAAAACAGCCATATACCGCACGAGTCAGCGCTACATAAATCAAACGTAGGTCTTCCGCCAATCGCTCTTTATCCGCTTGAGCTAAGGCACTGTCACTACCTGTAATATCCAGTACTGTGGTATCTGAATCATGGTCGTAGAATTTGCCCTCGCTCGCTTCTCGGTAACTCGCAACAAATGGTAGAAATACCAAGTCATATTCCAAACCTTTCGACTTATGAATGGTAACGATTTGAACCAAGTTTCTTTCTGATTCAAGGCGTTGAATGTCGTCTTCACTGCCGCCTAGACCATTTTGAGCATCGGAAATCGCTTCTGCTAGCCAACGTAGCAAGCCATAGTCACTGTCGAGCTCTTGTCTTGCTTGTTGCAACAGTTCGCCAATATGCATCAAATCGGTTAGTGAGCGCTCACCATTTTCTTCTTCCAGTAAGCGTTCCGCGAGATGTCTTTTACTGATCACACTACGAAGCATTGGTAACACGCCGCGCTGTAGCCATAACTTACGATATTCTCGAAATTCGTTAACGACGTTTTCCCAAACTACTTCATCGTTGTTGAGTTCGTCCAATGATGCCGCATCCAGAGCAAACAACTCAGAGGCTAAACTGGCGCGTAATGCACGGTCGTTTTCAGGTGTCAGCACCGCTTGTAGCAGGCGTTGAATATCTTGCGCGACCAAGCTGGTAAACACACTGTCTCGGTTCGACAAGTACACACTCGCTATGCCTTGCTCAGACAGCGCGTTCTTAATCAGACGACCTTCACTACCGGTTCGAACCAAGACAGCAATATCACCCGCATTCACGGCATGTTGTTTTTTGCCGTTATCAAAATAGGCTTGCTGGTTTTGAGAAGCGGTCAGAATGGTTTGAATTTGACTCGCCGTCGCTTCAGCCATTGCTTTGTGATATTCGCCCTTTGGTAGTGGCTTGTCTTCAGCCGCTTGCAACCAAAAGGTAAGTGCACGCTGAGTTTCTCCGTTCATCACCCATTGGCGTTTGTCGGCCGATGGGCTGGCAGCAACGGGTAAGAATGGAATGTCTTGGTCATAGATAAACGGGCTGTCCGAATTCATAAACACTTGGTTTACTGCACTGACCATATCGGCACTTGAGCGCCAGTTGGTGCCTAAGGTGTAGTGAGCACTAACTTGGTTTCTCGCCTTGATATAGGTAAAGATATCTGCGCCACGGAAGCCATAAATCGCCTGCTTCGGGTCACCGATCATAAACAAGCCGCACTTCGGATTATCGAGATAGATTCGGCTAAAAATACTGTATTGCAGCGGGTCAGTATCTTGGAATTCATCGATCATCGCCACCGGGTATAAAGTGCGAATTCTTTCCACCAGCAATGACTGCTCATCCACATCAATCGATGCAGACAACTGAGTCAGCAAGTCATCAAACGATAACCACTGCTTCTGCTGTTTCGCCTTGGCTAACATAGTTCGACAATGGGTAATCGCATGTGCCAACAATGGGGCTTTTAGATCTGCAGGAGAGTTTAAGAAGCTCTCAATAGCCTCAAACACCGCGTGTTGAGGAGCAGTACCTTTAGGTGTTTTGTCAATTAATGTTGCTTGTGAGAACTTCTCTAGTTTATCTGGAAACTGGTAATCATGAGTGTCGCTCTGCGCCCATGCTGTGACGGCTTCTAACCAAGTCGGCAAAGACTTCTTGGTGTAGCTGCGTTTGTTGACATCTGAACCTGAAATCAAAGCCAAAAAGTCCGCTTCGGATTCGCACCACAACGCCTTAAGTTGCTTCACTTTATCTAGGTTTTGGTTATGCAGAGTTTGCAAGTCGCCCGACATCGCTTCCACGGTTAGCTTTAGTGGAGAGCCCGTCAGGTAGCGATTTACGTCAGCCAATAACGAAGCGGGAGAGCCCCAAATATTTCGCACTTCGCCAGCCAGCTGAATTGGCAGCGGGTAAAACTGCTTACGCCAATAGTCGGCTACCACTTGCGCTTTAAGGTGGCTTTCATCGGTCACAAATTCATTATCAAAACGGCTTCCGGACTCAAAGGCATTTTGGGTCAACATACGCTGACAGAAGCCATGAATGGTGTACACCGCCGCTTCATCCATTTGTCTTTCGGCATTGAGTAAGGTTTTCGCCGCACCAGCATGATCTTCGATGGCTTGTAACAAAGGAGCAATTACTGGGTCGTCACTTTGCCCACGTGCAAACGCAATGCGTGCATCATGGATTCGGGCACGGATACGATCACGTAGCTCTGCCGTTGCTGCTTCAGTAAAGGTCACCACCAGAATTTGGTCTACGGTCAGCGGCTCATGGTGTCGCGTAGCTTCCGCGAGCTCACCTTGTGGTGCTGCCGTACCGTGCCCGAGCAGTAGACGTAAGTACAAGCCAGCGATGGTAAATGTTTTACCTGTACCCGCTGATGCTTCAATTAAACGCGCGCCATGAAGTGGAAACGTCATGGTATTGAGTGTCTGTGGAGCAATTACCTGAACACTGCTTGTGGTCGTCATGCCTTACTGCCTTCTGATAAATATGTTGTTACAAATGTGACCTAGCGTGGAAAACGTCATTCAATTTACGTCCTACGCTGATTTGTTAATAGTTAGTGCGATCTCTCTCACGGATCAATTCGGATCGCCTCGCTACTATGCGCCCACGAGTTCAGGAGCGCGATTCGAGTTTTATACTCATGCGTCACTTTGAACCACAGAATAATGGTCCCTCTGACCTGTGGCCGTACAGCGAACGCCCTACACTAATAATGATTTACTGGCGGCCACTTTATTTCCTGTACCCTGACTTCCCGCAAATCACTATCTATCGCTTTGACTAAGCTTATACCTCGATTGTCTCTAACCTTTTGATAAGCCCAGCACTCCAACTTTATACCTAACTCTTTATTTTCCATGTCTTTATTCAAGCACATCTCTTTGACGTTAGTATCATTGGCGATCTTGCTGATCACTGCCGATTATTCCTGATCTTCAAGATCGGCAGCGGCAAGTCTTGCGGCCTGTAACACAAGCGTTGAATACATACGCGACTCAGCAGCCAGTTCATCATCCCACTTAGGCCAAATACGTGAGATGTAGGTATCTCGACCCTCGCCAGTAAAGGCGAAGCTGTCATTAAAGGTATCAGCCATTTTCTTTAGCGACTTTTCTTCATCATCGACCCATTTACCGCGGCTAAAGCCCGCCTCAACGCCAGCCAATGCGCTTTTCGGGAAATAAGGTAGTGGTGCTGTCATGCCTTGGTAAAACAGTCGTACTAACTCAGCCAATAAACCCTTCGCCTGCTGTGCATCGCCGATAGGTTGTAGCGTTTGGTGAACCACACCTTCTTTTCTGTCATAGCCAATAATATGAGTCGTTTTCCCGTGCCCCATCAGCGCACAACACAGATGATCAATCCATGCGGCCAAGTAATCTTGCGAACGAATTTTACCGCTACGGAAGCGCACTAAACCCGATTGATAATTTTGAGTAAGCCAACCCATCAAACGAACGGGTTTCCCCTCACCTAACACGTCAAACTCAATATTTACCTCAAGATCTTGCTGTGGCTGCCCACTTACAAATCGAATCTCTTTGGCTAAGTCTTCCGCTTGAACTCGGTTGGTTTCAAATTCAATGTCACCAAAAGCGCCAACCGGTAATCGACCCTGTGCTTTTTGCTCAGAGACAAACAATCGCACCGCTTCGTCTTCGCCTTCTGGGTGATCCAGCAACACTTGCAGCAGCGCATCTTTAAGATGGAAGCTCTCTAGTCCATTGAGTACGAATGGCTCATCGTCTTCCATTACCGGAAGCGGTGGCTCAAACACCACTTTTAGGCGACGATTAAAGAAGTACTGTACTGGTAAACGCCAGAAACGCTGTAACTCAACCAAGTCGAGTTCTAACGGATACGTTACACCCAACAAGTAATCATCCAATGCGCGATTGAATTCACCACTGCGTTCACCGGAACGGTTAGCCGCTGGAAGCCATTCTTTGGCATAGCTCAATACATGGCTTGCATCACCTTGAGTAAAGGCTGCAGGGCTAAACGGCGTCATGGTGTGTTCAAAGCTTATCGCTTGAGTCAATTTGATACCAGAATCATCACTTGGTAGTGATTGGTCTTCACTTAGGCAGTAGTTCTGCTGGCAGTACTCTATCAACTCTGAAACGAGCACCGATGGCACTCGCTCAGTATTATCTTGAATCGAACGGCCAACATAACTGATGTACAAGCACTCTTGCGCCGACAACATCGCTTCTAAGAATAGGTAGCGGTCATCATCACGACGAGAACGGTCACCCGGTCGTGTGCGCCCGTTCATTAGGTCAAACCCTTCTGGCGGCATTGATCGAGGGTAAACACCATCATTCATGCCTAATAGACAAACAGTTTTGAACGGAATGGAACGCATCGGCATTAGGGTACAGAAGTTAACTTGCCCCGCTAAGAAACGCTGACTAATACGCGCACCCGACAGTTTATTGTTCAAGTACTGATAGATAATGCTTGGCGACAGTTCTTGTTCGTACAAGGCATCATCAAGCTGTTCGTTCAATTGAGAAAGTGCATCACGAATCGACTTAAGTACCACCTCGCCTTCTAGCTCAACGGCGAAGAAATCATCAATCATTTGCAGCAAGGTTTCACGCCACATATCGATAGATTGCGTCTCAGCAAGGAGCTGACGGTAATGAGCGATACGGTCAATAAAGTGCGCTAACTTACCAGCAAGTTCGGCGTTAATGCCCTGAACTTCGTTATAAGCCGCGATTGGAGAGTGATCGGTTTCAAACAGACCCGCAGAATCCGACATCGCATAGCCCAGTAGCATTCGCTGGATACCAAATAACCAGGTATTTTGCTCAGTAGCAGGCAAGTCAAACTCGGTTGCCGTAGACGAGTCGACGCCCCAACGGATACCCGCTTCTTCAACCCATTGCTTGGCTTGCTCAAATTGAAACTCATCAATACCGAAGCGTGCCATCATCGCTGGGATTTCTAGTAGCTCTAACAGCTCAGAAGCTAAGCAGCGCGTGTTTGGTAGCGCGACCAGCTGCATGAACGCCGTCAGAATCGGGCTCTCTTGGTCGGCGGTTCTATCTGAGATCGAGTAAGGGATATAGCGCTCACCCGGAGCATTACCAAATACCGCCTGAACCGCAGGGCTATAAGCATTGATGTCAGACACCATTACGATGATATCGCGTGGTTTTAGTGTCGGATCGGCATCAAACATCGCCAACAGCTGATCATGAAGGACTTCCACCTCGCGCATCGGGCTGTGACAAGCGTGGACAGTCAACGAGCGATCGCCAAGCTCAACCACCTGTTTATGGCTGCTGGAATCTAGGATGTGGTCGTCTTGGTGTTCTTCTAACTGGAGAATGTCGGCTTGCAGTTGATGCAGCAGACTGTCTCTCTCAACATCAATAAAGAACTCGTGCTCTTCACTGTCTGATTGAGACAGCAAGAACAGGTTATCTCTGCCCAGCTTACCCATAGACGCAAGCAAGCTATTACCGACCGCTTGGCTGGTATGCAGCTCGTCTTCAACATTCGCTTCAATACCATCTTTTAATGGGGAGACTTCACCTTCTAGCTGAGGTAAACCATCAACCAGAGCAAACTGCTTGCGACGCTGCGCTTCCACTCTTGCCAAGTACTTACGGTCACGAATATCGCCCCAGTAATGTTGGCAAGGATTGGTAAACATCAGGTGAACATCAATCTGTTCGCCAAGTGCTTTCAAAGCATCCATGTAGCGAGGAGGCAGCGACGAAATACCAAATACAAACAGACGTTTTGGCAGGTGTTGTAACTGGCCTTGTTGATTAGCTAACGCTTCAATGAAGTCGTGATACAAATTACCACGGTGATACTTTGATTGGCCTTGAGAGAGGGTCTGATCATAAAGCGCTTTCCACAAAATAGGCTGCCAAGGGTGCTCTTGCTGCCCTTCACTATCGACCAGTTCTCTAACGGGCTCGCCCGCTTCCCACATCGCCATCCACTCAGGACGATATACTAAGTAGCCATCGAAGATATCGGCAATTTTCTCAGCTAATTGATACAGCTTTGAATCATCTTCGTCGTTTTCAAGATAGCGCTGTAGGGGTAAGAAATCAGGGTAGTCAAGTTTCGCAGGTAGCAAACTCATCAGCTTCCACGTCATCGCTTCTTTGTTAAAAGCACTGCGTTTAGGTACATCAGGAAGCACTTGGGTAAACATATCCCAAATGAAGGTTGCAGGAAGAGGAAAATCAATATTTGCTGCTACACCAAACTCTTTCGCGAGTTCCATCTTAAGCCATTGAGACATACCTGGGCTCTGAACCAGAATTTGCTCTTTTTCGAAAGGATTGGCTAAAGGGTCACTTTTGATCAAGTGAACGAGAAGAATTTTTAAAGTATCAACTTTATTGGAATGGTAAACAGTAAACAAAGTGCACTCACGCTAATCTTGCCACAATATACTGCCAGATTAGCATAAGTGCTGAGTTTGAATGAGGAATATAAGCTTATGAAATACTGAAAACTTAAGCTCCGTTTATCTTTTGAACTATTGCCCTTTACAATCTACCCGCTACCGCACTTAAAACACGATGAGGTTTGTAATTAATGCAATAGCGAACGGCGACATAACCGACGACTAAGGTTGCCACAATCAGTTCTAGATACGCTAGATTGAACACTTGGCTGATGTAGCGAGCTTCAACACCTTGTACTTGCATCCAAGCCGCCAATTTAAATAACGCTGTTGCACCAATCACGATTGGGAAAGTAAACGCTGCATAGCCTGGGCTGAATGGCAGACGAAGTAGTTTGAAAAACGCGATGTAGATAATAAACGTCATCAACACTGCAATACCAAAGAGTAAACCAATGATCACTGGTGAAGGGCTAGCAGTAACGGTTAAGTAACCCGCCAAAGATAGACTCGCTGGTGCCGCCATAATCGCAATCGTTGGTTTTGCTGCATCTGGCACTTCGTGAGAGAAGATCAAACGGTAAACCATTAGTGGTAGCATCACAGCGTAAACCAATAAACCGAATACCAAAGTCGCGTTCGCTACTGGCTCTAAAACTGGATTACCAGAGAAAGACACGTCAGCCACAATAATACCAATCGGTGGTACAAACCAGCTTGGTACCATGTGGTGAATCTCAAAGTGTTTAGCTCTGTGGTACAAAAAGCTCACTAGAAACACAACGTGTAAAGCCACAGATGCTAACCACATCGCTTCTTGTAAGAATTGAGAGATTGGCGCCAAAGACGCTGACACTACCATGCATCCCATCGCAAATGTTGGTACCACACTGCCGACAACAGGGTGAGCAAGATCTTCACGCAATAAGTGGCCATAAATAAAAAATTTCACAGCTAAAACAAGAAGCAATACCGCTGCAATACCTGCACTGATCCACTGCACTAAGCCAGGAGTGTGCAAAATACCTTGTGCGACTAAAACGCCATCCCAGCACCAGCCTAAACTTGCGATTGCTAGTGCTAACCCTGCCATGGGTGTTGGAGCTCCTGTTAATCTATATTTAATGCGTTGAATCATGTCAGCCTCTCTTAAACTTAATTCACTAAACTTGTGAGCTCATCAGCTTGTTGAAGCCATAATACGCTTGCGATTCGTTAAACAATATCCAATTATATATAACAAGTGTTCATCAATACTGAACAACCTTTTCCACCAGCAGCGTAAAACTAGGAACCTGATGGCTAATATCTCAATCAAACAGCTCAAAGTGTTTGTCACCATTACCCAGCATTCGACGCTTACCGCCGCATCAGAAGCGCTGTTTTTGTCTAAAGCCGCGGTCAGCATGGCACTAGGCGAAATGGAGAAACAACTAGGTCACTCTCTATTTGACCGGGTTAACAACCGATTAATTCTCAATCAGGAGGGACAAAAGTTACTTCCTTTGGCTGATGAGATACTTCACCGAGCTGCGGGGATCGATGTTTTGTTCCGCGATGACCAACCATTAAGTGGCAATCTCAAGGTTGGCGCGAGTGACACGATTGGTAATCAGGTCGCACCCTTTATTCTGTCTGGCTTTCGCGAACGAACTCAGCATCAAGACCAGAGCTTGTTCATTTCAAACAGTGCGCAGATCTGCCAAAAGTTGGTGGATTACGAACTGGATATCGCGCTAATTGAAGGAAAAACACTCCATCCTGAATTGATCTCTAGCCAGTTCAGTAGCGATGAGATGTGTATTATCGTTAGTAATCAACACCCTCTCGTTTCACAAGACAAAGTTGCCCTACATGATTTAGAAGACAGTCATTGGATATTGCGCGAATCAGGCTCAGGTACACGTGAGTTTTTCTTGCGTGCCGTTGCACCGCGAATCGAGCACTGGTATGAATCATTTGAGCTCAACACCACCGAAGCGATCATCAACTCTGTTTCAGCAGGACTTGGCTTTGCCTGTTTATCGCGTTTAGCAGCACAACGAGCGATTGATTCAGGCCGAGTGAAAGCACTTGATGTACCACTCGACATGAAACGCCGATTCTGGATGCTGGTCCATAAAGACAAATATCAAAGCCCACTACTGAAATCTTTCATGAGTTATTGTGAAGACTGGGCTACACATCAAGATTGAGGCCGCATAGTTCGGGCTCCAACTGGACTTTTAGCATCAGAAACTGTATAAAAAGCCAGTAAAATTTATCAAACTTAGAGGATTAACCATGGCTGTTATCGTCAAGTACGTGGTGGAACGCAACGGAGAAGAGAAAATGACTTTTACCTCTAAAGCCGAAGCTGACGCATACGACAAAATGCTGGATATGGCTGATGAGCTTTTTGAACTGTTAGGCAAAAGCGATTTAGTTGAAGATGAAGGCAAGCAAGAAGAACTTGCAATGTACCTAGCGAAGAACAAAGAAGAAGTTCTTTACGCATTAGGTGCTAAGCGTAAACCAGCTCCGAAAAAAGCTAAGAAGCTTGAAGCTGTTGAAGACGCAGAAGAAGATGCAGCTTAACTAGCTGTTCCCTTTTCTAAAAAACGTCAATGACGCCTCTAATTAGGGTTCGTTATTGACGTTTTTTTATACTTATCGAAATATAATGAAGCTTGTTTAAAGTCGAAATCGCTCTAAACATTCGCTTGCATGAAAGTGTGATAAAGATCTAATCTATAGCCATCAGGTGATGGGGTACCACCTAAGCTTTTGCTTCAACCGCCCGTTCTTTTCGAACAGTGCTAATGACTCCTACAGAATCGAAAACAGGTAATACTGTTGGATGTATCGCTATTCCTCCATTTTGAAATGGACTTAGTCTATTAAGACCAAGATCCATGACACCTTTGGATTATCGATACTCAAGATCTGTAGTGAATTAGCCGCACCTCTTCCAACACGTCCTGTTTTCTCAACGCCCTAGGTCTTAAATGGCTCTATAAGTGAGAAAACATTATGCACTACTCTTCAGAAATTCAATCAATGTGCCCTATTCAAAGGGGTGATCTTCACAATTCAGCTCCAATTCCAGTTGAAGGCGCAATGGTTAGCCCAAAAGATGTCATCGCTATTTCTGGCTTAAGCCATGGCGTGGGCACTTGTGCACCACAACAAGGTGCCGCAAAACTGACTCTTAACGTAAAAAACGGCATCATCGAAGAAGCCTTAATCGAAACCATCGGCTGCTCTGGCATGACGCAATCTGCCGCGATGGCCGCCGAAATCCTCACAGGAAAAACCATTCTTGAAGCGCTCAATACTGACTTAGTATGTGACGCTATCAACGTAGCGATGCGCGAAATCTTCCTGCAGTTTGTTTACGGTCGAACTCAGTCTGCTTTCTCTGAAGGTGGCCTAGAAATCGGCGCAGCATTGGAAGACTTAGGTCAAACACAGCGCAGCCAAGTCGGCACCAGCTATTCAACCTCAGCGAAAGGCGTTCGTTACCTAGAGCTTGCAGAAGGTTACGTGACCAAGCTTGCACTTGATGATCACAGCGAAGTGATTGGTTACGAATATCTCAACCTCGGCAAAATGATGAAGGCGATTAACCAAGGTGTACCAGCGAACGAAGCTGCTGATCTTGCGACAGGTACTTATGGTCGCTTCGACGAAGCCGTGACCACCATTAACCCACGCCAACAATAATTTTTGCCAATTAAGAGGAAAGATATGATGAACACTCAATTTAATGAATCAGTAACTCGCGTATTGGCAGAAATGAACTTCGACTCTTTAGAGCAAGCAAACCAATACTGTTTATCACACAATGTCGACCCAAAAGCATTAGTGATGGACACTCAACCTATCGCATTTGAAAGCGCAGCTGACGCCTACACTCTTGGTGCAGCATTGGCTCTGTTCCGTAAAGCGAACAACGCAGAACAAGCAGCGAATATCATTGGTGAAGGCCTTCAAGCATTCACCAAACCCGGCAGTGTTGCGGAGCAACGCCAAGTCGGTATCGGCCATGGCGCATTGGCTGCACGTCTTCTAAATGAAGAGAGCCACTGCTTTGCTTTCCTTGCAGGCCATGAGTCTTTTGCTGCTGCAGAAGGTGCGATCAAGATTGCACTGAACGTGAACAAGTCACGCAAAACGCCATTGAAAGTTATCTTGAACGGTCTAGGTAAAGATGCCGCTTACCTAATCTCTCGCATCAATGGCTTTACTTATGTTCGCACTCAATTTGATTACCAAACGGGTGAGCTAGTTGAAACAGAACGTCGCCGCTTCTCACAAGGCCCTCGTGGAGAGATCTTGTGTTACGGCGCTGATGATGTACGTGAAGGTGTAGCGATCATGCACAGAGAAGAAGTGGATGTGAGTATCACGGGTAACTCAACCAACCCAACGCGTTTCCAACACCCTGTTGCGGGTATCTACAAAGCAGAACGTACTCGCCAAGGCTTGCCTTACTTCTCAGTCGCTTCAGGCGGCGGCACAGGCCGTACCTTGCACCCAGACAACGTAGCCGCTGGCCCTGCGTCTTACGGTATGACAGATACCATGGGCAGAATGCACGCTGACGCTCAGTTCGCTGGTAGCTCTTCTGTTCCTGCTCACGTTGCAATGATGGGCTTCATCGGTATGGGTAACAACCCTATGGTAGGTGCTACGGTTGCATTGGCTGTAGCAGTAAGCGAATCTCAAAACGCATAGCGACAAAACAAGCTCTATAGTCGGCCTGTCATATAGAGCCTTTTGTAGAACTTTTTAATTGAGAAACGCGCAATAACGCACGACCAAAACTCTACACCTATCACTAAAACCAAACAGTCAGCCTGATGCTGGCTGTTTTTTATTCACACTTACTCTACTATCTATTTCTAATAATTATTTGTATCTAAGGTTAAATACACATTGGTATTTAGCTGCATATTTTCAAAGGAATAATATGAAAGAGCTCATCATTCATACCATTACCGTATTCATGGGCTTTTTTGCCATCATGAACCCAATCGCCAATACCCCGATCTTTCTTGGATTAACCGGTGACAATGACAGGGAAACGGTCAAGTCCATCGCCTTCCGTTCAGTATTTATCGCATTCGTCATCGTCAGTACTTTTGCGCTCTCTGGCAAACTGATCTTTGATCTCTTTGGTATCACACTGTACGCACTGCGCATCACGGGCGGAATTCTGGTCTTTTTGATTGGCTTTCACATGCTGCAAGGTGACTCAACACACGCCAAAGCGAAAGAAAAAGTAAACTCAGACGCTCAACGAGACGCGGCGCTAAGCATCGCAGTATCACCTTTAGCCATGCCCATACTGGCCGGTCCCGGCACCATTGCCACTGCGATGAACTTCGCCAGCACTGAAGGAATTTACGAGACAATCATTACCATTGTCGCGTTTGGTCTACTGTGTACCTTAACCTACATATTGTTTGTATTCGGCGAACGCTTCGTGAAAGCCGTAGGACCAAGCGCACTGAACGTGATTACTCGAATGATGGGTCTAATACTCGCAGTGATCGGTATGCAGATGTTGATTGAAGGGATTGAGCAGGCTTATAAGGCGCTGTTTATCTAGCGTTTGATTTCACTAAATTTTATACAAAAATAACCAGCGATTCGCTGGCTATTGTCTTCAGGGCCTTCTTAAAAATCAGTTCGCAGGGCAACCTTTCACGTCTACGCCATTGCTCCTATAGATGAGTTCACCGTCCACTGGAGCATAATCGTCAGCTTTCACTTGAGGGTTATTGACAAAAAACTCTCGCAGTACGGAGGCGTCTGTCATTTGAGTCGATTCAACATCAATTACAGGATAGTCATCACCACCAGCCGCGCTGAAACTGATCACAGAGAAGGTGTAAGTATCTGCCAAGTCAAAACCTTTGCCATTGATATCTCGAATAGTCACATCGCTCAAATCACAGTCGACGGTTAAGCTAATGTTGTCGAGTTGAGCATAAGCGCCTGAACCCGCAGTCATCGTCGCAACCACATCTAAATACGCTTTCACCTCAGCCCCTGTCATCGTTGCTTTGGTCACGAAGTTTCCGAAAGGTTGCACCGTCAGTACATCACGATAAGCAATATCACCTGCTTTAATTGAGTCGCGAACACCACCGGAATTCATCACACCAAAGTCAGCATTCACTAAGTCATAAGTGCGGTATGCTTCCCCTAATAAGTGACCCAGATTGGTTTGCTCAGATCGAACCACATTACGATCACCTTCAAGCTTCGCATCTGTGTTCGAGATAACCTCATCAAGCAACTCTTGTCCTTGCTGTTGATACGCAGAAAGCGTCGCAATCACAGTTGAGTCTGGTTCAATTTCAGCTTGGATAAACTGATAATCACCATTTTCATCCTTCTCTTTTAAGTTCACCGGAACCAGATCGTATTTCGCTAAATGTAATTTACCGTCATAGAATTCAAAGTCAGCTCGACCTACATACTTACCCCACTCGTGAGCTTGCATGATGTAAGTACCATTTTGTTGATCCGGTTTACAATCATCTCCCGGATTAAAATCTGCGTATTCATTGCCTTCCATACAAACTGGATTTTGAGAGTGTCCACCGATGATGGCGTCCAGTTGACCTTCCTCTATAGAACGAGCAAGCAATACATCGCCAGGCGCTTCACTACCATGCTGACCATCTGCGTAGTGCCCCATATGCGTGGTAGCAAAAATCAGGTCAACCGTTTCATTGGCCTCGATTTCTTTTATGGCTTTTTTGATTTCAACTTGTGGGTCGGCAAAGTGAATTGTCGCAACGTTGTCAGGATTAACTAATTTCGCCGTATCCTTGGTTGTCAGGCCAATAACAGCGACTTTTAGGCCATTAATGCTGAATACTTTATATGGAGAGAAAAGGCGTTCATCAGTAACTGTGTCTCCATCTTTGATATAAATATTCGCCGCTAGCATCGGGAAGTCAGCTAATTCAGCCTGCATGTCTAACACATCTAAACTGTTATCAAACTCATGATTACCTAATGCCATCGCATCGTAACCAAGAAGGTTCATGCCAACAAAATCTGGTACCGCATCCTGCATATCAGACTCTGGCACACCAGTATTAATGTCACCACCGGACAGTAAGATCGTCTCACCACCGTTTTGAGTGACCTCTGCACGAATACTATCAATCAACGTCTTACGAGCCGCCATTCCATACTCACCCTTACTGTTTTCCCAGAAGCGACCATGGTTATCGTTAGTATGTAAAACCGTAAACTTGGTACAAGAAGCGGCAGTGTCACATGTCACCGTGATATCATCATTGTCCGAGCCACAGCCAACCATCGCCACGCCGATAGAGAGCACCAGTAAAGACTTAGTAAAATTCATAGAAGATCCTTTATTCATCGTTTTAATGTCGTTATTGCAGGAATATACTGATATTTTTTTAATTTTTAGTGATTTTCATCTTAGTTAGTTGGTTGAAAGTTTAAGTATTTACTCAGATTGTAAGCACAAACGATAAATCAACAGAACTCGATTAATTTTCATAATAAACATATATTTATGAAGGAAGTGTGACTAATCCTATTGATACTGATAACAAAGAGCTTACTTAACATAAGTATCAGATATGGAATAGAGGTTGTTGCGTGCAACTAAAGTGAGTGCGACTCGTTAAGCTCTTAGGTTAGTATCCGGATAATAAAAACTATCGCTAAAAAGACAAGCAGTATCATTTTACAGACTTTATCCCCCTACGCTCTTTCATAACAGAGGCGCTCTCTTTATGATGAACGCAATTAAATTAACTTTGCTAACGGCAGCGCTTATTATTCGAGCCGTTGTTATTGAATAGCAAAATCAAGACTCATCATATGGAGATTTAACATGGCTTACTTTTCACTAGCCTTCGGTACGGCAACCAAAAATCGCGACAATAAAATCATTGAAGCGTTCTTCCCTAACCCACTTCTAAACCCAAGCGATGCTCTTGTAGCAGCTGTTGGTGAGGTAGTAGGTTACACTGAAGGCAACCAAGCTATCGAAATCTCTGCTGCACAAAGCGCAGAACTAGCGAAAGCATTCGCAGCAAACGACGATGCAGCAAACGCATCTTTTGCAGAAAAAGCAGCAGCATCTGAGCAACCACTTGTTCTTGTTGTTCTTGCGGCTGACGAGAAGCCAGCATCGGTTGCTGAAGGCTTCCTTAAGCTACAACTTATCTCTAACCGCCTAGTACAACCGCACGGTACAGTACTGGACGGCATCTTCGGTCTACTGCACAACATCGCATGGACAAACGAAGGCCCTATCGACCTTCCAGAGCTGGCTGAGCGTCAAATCGAAGCTCGCCTTGCTGGTCGCGCTCTGTCTGTAGATTGCGTAGACAAGTTCCCTAAAATGGTGGATTACGTGGTACCAACAGGTATTCGTATTGCTGACACTTCTCGTGTTCGTCTTGGCGCACATGTGGGTGAAGGTACAACGGTTATGCACGAAGGTTTCATCAACTTCAATGCGGGTACAACTGGCGTAAGCATGGTTGAAGGTCGTATCTCTGCAGGTGTTGTTGTGGGTAACGGTTCAGACATCGGCGGTGGCGCTTCTATAATGGGTACGCTATCTGGTGGCGGTACTATGGTTATCTCTATCGGCGAAAACTGCCTACTAGGCGCAAACGCGGGTCTTGGCTTCCCAATGGGTGACCGTTGTACGGTTGAGTCTGGTCTTTACGTGACTGCGGGTACTAAGGTTCGTATGCTAGATAAAGAAGGCAACGAAGTCGAAATCATTAAAGCTCGCGACCTAGCTGGCGTTTCTGATCTTCTGTTCCGTCGCAACTCGATCACTGGTCAAATTGAATGTCTAGCGAACAAGTCTGCTATTGAACTAAACAGCGAGCTACACAGTAACAACTAATCTACGCGCTAGATGCTAGATGCTAGATGCTAGATGCTAGATGCTAGAAAAATACGAAGCCGCAGGAGTTAAATCCAGCGGCTTTTTTTGATCCTAGCTCTATAAACATCAAGCCTAACAAAAAAGCGCAGACCTTTAGGTCTGCGCTTTTATTAGCTTTTAAAACTCTTAGGTTTAGTGAACCAGATTAACCCACATTCTTACGTGCGTTTTGGAACATACGCATCCAAGCGCCATTCTCGCCCCAACCTTCTGGAGACCAAGAGTTAGCAACCGTACGGAATACACGTTCTGGGTGAGGCATCATGATAGTCACGCGGCCGTCAGTCGTTGTTAAACCTGTAATAGCGTTTGGCGAACCGTTCGGGTTGTTCGGGTATTGCTGCGTTTGGTTACCGTTGTTATCAACGTAACGTAGAGCAACTGTACCTGAGTTTTCAATCGCGTTTAGGTGGTCGTTATCACGCACTTCTACGCGGCCTTCACCGTGAGAAACAGCGATTGGCATACGAGAACCTTCCATGCCGTTGAAGAATACAGAATCAGATTTCTGAACTTCAACTAGGCTGAAACGAGCTTCAAAACGCTCAGATTCGTTGCGAACGAAACGTGGCCAGTACTCAGCTCCAGGGATAAGTTCACGCAGGTTAGATAACATCTGACAACCGTTACACACACCTAGAGAGAAAGTATCTTCACGCTTGAAGAAGTTTTCAAATTGGTCACGAGTAGAGTCGTTAAATAGAACCGACTTAGCCCAACCTTCACCAGCGCCCAGTACATCACCGTAAGAGAAGCCACCACATGCCACAAGGCCGTTGTACTCTTCTAGTACCGCTTGACCCGTTAGGATGTCGCTCATGTGAATATCAGTCGCTTCGAAGCCTGCACGGTCGAATGCTGCTGCCATTTCAACGTGAGAGTTAACACCCTGCTCACGTAGAATCGCCATCTTAGGCTTAGCGCCCGTGTTGATGTAAGGAGCAGCAATGTCTTCATTTACGTCAAAGCTTAGTTTCACGTTCAGACCTGGATCTGAGTTGTCTTTCTTCGCTTCGTGCTCTTGGTCAGCACATGTTGGGTTATCACGTAGACCTTGCATCTTATGCGTCGTCTCAGCCCAGATAGTACGTAGTTCAGTACGGTTACGTTCAATCACTACAGACTCACCAGACTTAATCACTAGCTCGTCAGAAGCTTCAACAGAACCGATTACGTGTGAACACGCTTCTAGACCGTTTGCTGCAAGAGTTGAAAGAACAGCGTCTAGGTCGTCGTTACGAACCTGGATTACCGCACCTAGCTCTTCGTTGAATAGTGCAGCTAGAGCATCTTCGCCTAACGCTTCAATGTTTGCATTAACACCACAGTGACCTGCGAACGCCATCTCTGCAAGAGTAACGAATAGACCACCGTCGCCTTTGTCGTGGTAAGCCACAACTTGGTCGTTAGCAACCAGAGCTTGAACGCCTTCGTAGAAACCTTTTAGCTGTGCCGCGTTGTCTACGTCTGCTGGCTTATCACCAAGCTGCTTGTAAACCTGAGCAAGTGCTGTTGCGCCCATGCGGTTTTGGCCGTTACCAAGGTCGATAAGTACTAGGCTTGTAGCGCCTAAGCCTTCAAGGTTATTCGGGGTACGAAGCTGAGGCGTAATCGTCTTACGAACATCTTCAACACGAGCAAATGCAGTGATAACAAGAGATAACGGAGAAGTGACTTCTTTCTGCTCGCCGTTCTCTTCCCACTTAGTCTTCATAGACATAGAGTCTTTACCCACAGGGATAGTTAGACCCAGTGCTGGACATAGCTCTTCACCGACTGCTTTCACCGCTTCGTAAAGACCTGCGTCTTCACCTGGGTGACCCGCAGGAGACATCCAGTTCGCTGACAGTTTAATGTGTTTGATATCGCCGATGTTGGTCGCAGCGATGTTTGTGATTGCTTCACCAACCGCTAGACGAGCTGATGCGCCGAAGTCTAGTAGTGCCACTGGCGTGCGCTCACCAAGAGACATCGCCTCACCGTGGTAAGAGTCGTAACTTGCTGCTGTTACCGCACAGTTAGCAACTGGAACCTGCCATGGACCAACCATTTGGTCACGAGCAACAAGGCCAGTTACCGAGCGGTCACCGATAGTGATAAGGAATGTTTTCTCAGCCACTGTTGGTAGACGAAGAACACGGTCAACCGCTTCGTTCATCTCGATGCCAGAGCGGTCAATCGCAGGGTTGTTCGCTTTTAGCGTCTTCGCATCACGGTGCATCTTAGGTGTTTTACCTAATAGGATGTCCATTGGCATATCGATTGGCGTGTTGTCGAAGTGTGAATCTTCAAGTTTCAGGTCACGTTCTTCAGTCGCTTTACCAACCACAGCGTATGGTGCGCGCTCACGCTTACAAATCGCGTCGAATGTTGCCATGTCTTTATCAGCAACGGCCATTACGTAGCGCTCTTGAGATTCGTTACACCAGATCTCAAGTGGGCTCATGCCCGGCTCATCGTTTGGCACGTCGCGTAGGTTAAAGATACCGCCACGCTCACCGTCGTCTACTAGCTCAGGAAGCGCATTCGAGATACCGCCCGCGCCCACATCGTGAATGAATGCGATTGGGTTCGCATCACCAAGCTGCCAACAACGGTCGATCACTTCCTGACAACGACGTTCCATCTCTGGGTTTTCACGTTGTACCGAAGCGAAATCTAGATCTTCAGAAGAAGAGCCCGAATCCATTGAAGATGCAGCACCGCCACCAAGGCCGATGTTCATCGCAGGGCCACCAAGAACAATTAGGCTTGCGCCTACTGGGATCTCTTTCTTCTGAACATGATCATCACGGATGTTACCAAGACCACCAGCCAGCATGATTGGCTTGTGGTAACCTCGGACTTCTTCACCTGCGTGAGAGTTGACTTTCTCTTCGTAAGTACGGAAGTAACCTAGTAGGTTTGGACGACCAAATTCGTTGTTGAATGCCGCGCCACCAAGAGGACCTTCAAGCATGATATCCAATGCAGTAACGATACGGCTTGGCTTACCAAAGTCGGTTTCCCAAGGTTGAACAAAGTTCGGGATCTTAAGGTTAGATACAGAGAAAGCAACCAGGCCAGCTTTTGGCTTACCGCCAATACCCGTTGCGCCTTCATCACGGATTTCACCGCCTGAACCTGTTGATGCGCCTGGCCAAGGAGAGATAGCCGTTGGGTGGTTGTGCGTTTCAACCTTCATCAAGATGTGTGTTTTCTCTTGGTGGTAGTTGTACTGGCGAGTTTTTGGATCTGGGAAGAAACGACCGACTTCAGAACCTGTCATTACCGCTGCGTTATCTTTATAAGCAGACAGAACGTGTTCTGGTGTCGTTTCAAAGGTGTTCTTAATCATCTTGAACAATGATTTTTCTTGCTTAATGCCATCGATAGTCCAATCAGCGTTAAAGATCTTGTGACGACAGTGCTCTGAGTTCGCTTGTGCAAACATCATTAGCTCGATGTCAGTCGGGTTACGACCTAGCTTTTCAGTGAAGCTTTCAAGAAGGTAATCAATCTCATCTTCTGCAAGTGCAAGACCTAGGGTAACGTTTGCTTCTTCAAGCGCTTTACGTCCGCCTGTTAATAGCTCAACTTCCGCATAAGGAGCAGGCTCAGCAACCGTGAACAGTGCCGCTGCAGATTCGAAGTCAGTGAAAACCACTTCCATCATACGATCGTGCAGAATTGCTTTCAGCTCAACAAGTTGAAGCTCAGAAAGTTCAGCAGAGGTTTCAATGTAGAAAGCAGTACCGCGCTCTAGACGTGACACTTTAGCCAGTCCACAGTTGTGTGCGATATCTGTTGATTTTGAAGACCAAGGCGAGATAGTGCCCGGGCGTGGCGTTGCAAGCAGCAGTAAACCTTCAGGTTCATGCTCTTCAATCGTTGGACCGTAAGTCAGTAGCTTTTCTAGCTTCTCAACTTCAGACTCATCTAGGTCTGCCGTTAAATCAGCAAAGTGGGCAAACTCAGCGTAAATACCTGTTACAGGTAAGCTTAATTCACGACAAAGCTCTAAAAGCTTGTTAACACGAAACTCAGATAGAGCTGGGGAGCCACGCAAAATTCTCATGTGCTTAGGTCTCTTATGCAGTTGATTAAGGTAGTATTGGAATAAATTCAGTGGGTTACAGGTACAACCTAACTGTTTTCTTCGAAGCTATTCCTGAGAGTATTTCCCGAAGGTTGCCAAACCTATGCCGATTCCACCTCTTCAATGCGAGCGCATTATAAAGCATTTCTTTTTGTGACGTAACACCAAAAGCAACCGTTTGCGTTATTTTTTTTATCTTTCTGTGTAAATGGTACTTTTGCTGCATTTATCACCACTTTTACATCTGTTTAATTAAACCTACTTTGCCAGCCTTGCATGGTTTGGTATAAAGGGGCTTCCACTTTTCGAGATTTCATTTTGATGCCTAAATTTACGCTCACCTTTTCGTTTAAATTCCTTCTGCTCGCTATTGCCTTGTTTGGACTAACAGGGTGCCAGATTGAATCTGAACCTAAAAGTGTCCTTGAGCAGATACGAGATCGCGGCGTTCTTCGTGTCGGAACCCTCAATAACCAACTCTCTTATTACATTGGTCCTGATGGCCCAGCAGGCTTAGATTACGAGTTAGCTCGTGAGTTTGCACAAGAGCTTGGTGTAAGGCTTGAGGTTAAACCCGCTTACCGCTTATCCGGCCTATTCCCTGCTTTAAAGAAAGGTGAAATCGATCTCATCGCAACCGGATTAACACAAAACAATAACCTGACACGTGCGTATCGAGCTGCACCTGCTTATTACTATGTAAGCCAACAAGTCGTGTACAAGAAAGGTCAATGGAGGCCAAGAAACCTCGAACAACTGATCTCGTTTGAAAACGAACGTCAGGCTGAATTTGTAAACGCACAAACTCAATCGGAAGAAACACCATCCAGTGACACGTTAACTCCAGCTTTGGTGGTAGTGAAAGACTCACACTTCGAACCAACACTCAAGCAGCTGCAGAACATACACGATGACTTTATCTACGATGCGGTCGACAATGCAGACATCAATGACCTGCTAAAAGAAGTATCGACAGGTGAACGTTTATTTACGGTGGCAGACTCTATCGAGCTATCACTGGCACAACGTTTGTACCCAGACGTCGCATTAGCTTTTGAGCTCACAGAAGACCAACCAATCTCTTGGTATTTACAGAGATCTGAAGATGAAAGTCTTTATGCTTTACTGATCGAGTTCTTCGGCCACCTAAAGCAATCTGGTGAATTGGCTTCACTGGAAGAGAAATATATCGGCCACATTGGTACCTTTGACTACGTTGATACTCGTGCCTTTATCCGCGCGTTAGATAGCAAACTACCAAAATGGTCACCACTGTTTCAGAAATACTCGAAAGAATTTGATTGGCGCTTAATTGCTGCTTTGGCATACCAAGAGTCACATTGGAACCCTGTCGCACGCTCACCGACGGGTGTTCGCGGTATGATGATGCTGACATTACCTACAGCGAAGAGTGTTGGTGTGACTAACCGTCTCAACCCTAAGCAATCGGTACAGGGTGGGGTCGAATACCTGCGTCGTATCGTAAACCGGGTCCCAGACTCCATTGCCCAACATGAGAAAATCTGGTTTGCCCTTGCATCATATAATGTAGGTTACGGGCACATGATGGATGCACGTCGCTTAACCAAAGCACAAGGTGGCGATCCTGATGCTTGGGGGGATGTAAAAGATAGGTTACCTCTATTACGACAGAAGAAATACTATAGACATACTCGTTACGGGTACGCCCGCGGTGATGAAGCAAAAAATTACGTTGAAAACATTCGCCGTTATTACCAGAGTATTATCGGCCATGTAAATAAGCGGCATAAAGAACAAGAAGCGAGCCTTGAAGATTTGGTCGTGATCCCGCCTTTAGAGATTTCAGGCTCTGAATCAGCCATCAATGCTGCTCAGTCGGTTATTAATAGTTCTGCTTCCCCACAGTAAAATCTAAAAGAGCAATGCCATTTAGCCTTGCTCTTTTTTATTACCCTAATTTATGGCTTCGTGCTAACGGAGTGGGATAGGCAAAGGGAGGCTTAGAGGCAGCGTGTCATATTGCAGTAACAATCGAACTTTATAACGGCACACCATAATCAATATTACGGGTTGTCTCATCAAGACGTCGAATGTTGAGTAGAATGTCTCTCGAAGCAAATTCGAACGTGGCAGAACGAATAACACTATAATTAAACATTGATCCAAACTACAAGTCAGACGACAAATAGGAAATCGTTAAAATGATAAAGAACAAGCTGAAACCGAAGCGCCTTGATAAGACCGTTGCTGCAAACCGTCGTAAGCGTATGCTTTCAAATAATAAGAAAAAGATCATTTGGCGCAACCGTGCTTTCATGCAGATGATTGCCGAGTAAGTTTACGTAGGCACTTTCGCATAGAAAGTGCCTATTCTTAACGTCTCATGAGCGCGGCACGCTCTATTCAGACTGGTGGCTTTTATCTGCCTTTTCGACCAGCTCTTCATCTAATCGCTGTCGTTTTCTTTGCTCTTTGATCTCTTTTCGACGACGCTTGAAAAATGCCTGCAATTGCTCGCGACACTCTTCTTCTAATAGACCATATTCAACGTCGGCATAGTGGTACGAGGCTTGGCTTTCAAACAAGTTCAATACTGTACCCGCCGCACCAGCTTTCAAGTCAGGCGCACCAAACACAATGCGTTTTACACGACTATGTAACAGGGCGCCCGCGCACATAGGGCATGGCTCTAGCGTGACGTATAAAGTGGTATCGAGCAGTCGGTAATTTTCCAGAGCTTGCCCCGCTTTACGCAAAGTTTCGATTTCTGCGTGTGCCGTGGCATCGTGACTACCAATCGAACGGTTCCACCCTTCAGAGATAATCTCATCATCTTTTACCAACACGGCACCCACGGGAACCTCTCCCTCACTCTCAGCTTGCTTAGCCACCTCAATGGCACGTCGCATAAAAATTTCATCTTGAGGGCTGAATTGATAGTCTGACAAAGGGAACTCCAGAAAAACAAAGAAATAGGAACAAAAAAGGTATGCAATAAAAGCATACCTAATCTTAGCGAAAGTGGACAATATCGTGAAATAAAGTGACTAACGGGGTTCTAATTGAAGTGACTAAAAATAGAGTTCGGTTATCTGAGAATACCGTGCTATTTAAGTTAGATCCTAGTCTTATACTCAGTATAAGGAATACGAAACACGGAATAAAAATAGTCATTAGCTCATTAAAGCTGCCCTAATAAATATAGAATATTGGAAAATAATCAGTAAAAAGCCCGCTTGTTCGGTGCGAGCTTAACATTTATTAGTGCTGCTTAATATGACTGAGTGGGACCTTACATTGTGTAAGTGTAAGGTGCTTGGATACCTAGTGGGATACCAAGCGCCCAATAAGCTAGCAAGAAGATAGACCAACCAATAGCCATCGCGATAGAGTATGGCATCATCATAGAGGCTAATGAACCAATGCCTGACCCCTTCACATAACGCTGCATGTAAACAACAACTAATGGGAAGAACACCATCATCGGAGAAATGATATTGGAAACTGAGTCACCAACACGATATGCCGCTTGCGTCAGCTCTGGAGAGATGCCGACAGCCATTAGCATTGGAACCATAATAGGACCAATCAGCGCCCACTTAGCAGAAGCCGAACCGACTAATAAATTAACAAATGCGGTGAGTAAAATCATACCAATAATCGTCACTTGTCCTGGTAGATTCATCGCTTGCAATAACTGAGCACCAGATAGCGCCAGTAATGTACCCAAGTTAGATTGAGAGAAAGCGACTAGGAACTGAGCAATGAAGAAAGCCATTACCATAAAGCTGCCCATGCTTGCCATAGTTGCAGACATCGATTTAATGATGTCGTCGCTAGCTTTAAAAGTACCAACAATACGACCGTAAACCACCCCTGGAATAATAAACAGGATAAAGATAAGCGGTACAATAGACTTCATAATTGGCGCATTAAAAGAAGTGATCTCCCCCGCAGGAGAACGCAAAGGCGAGGTCTCAGGGACTAAAGCAGCAATCAAAGCAACAATACCAATGACCATTGCCCAACCCGCACGCGAGAAAGCCTTACTTTCAATTTCGGTAAATGACCCCATATCCGGTGCTTCTTCTGCATCTTCATCGATAGCCGTTTTAGCAAGACGTGGTGAAATAATCTTATCCGTTACATACCAACCAATACTTACAATTAATAGGGAAGATAAACCTGTAAAAAAGATATTAGAAAGAGGGTTTACTATGTAATCTGGATCAAGAATTTGCGCAGCTTCTTGTGTAAAGCCCGCCAAAAGAGGATCGATACCTGATGGCAAGAAGTTTGCCGCAAAGCCACCTGATACACCAGCAAACGCAGCTGCAATACCCGCTAGAGGGTGGCGACCCGCGGCGTGGAAAATAATACCACCAAGAGGAATAACCAGTACGTAACCAGCATCGGCAGCTGTGTGAGACACAATAGCTACCAAGATAAGCATCGGCGTTAATAGCTTAACTGGAGTCACGTTCAGCATCTTTTTCAGACCAGTATTAATAAAGCCTGAAGCTTCAGCAACACCAACACCCAACATAGCAACCAGTACGATGCCAAGAGGTGCAAACCCGGTAAAGTTAGTCACCATATTAGCTAAAAAGCTCGCAAAGGACTCACCGGTTAATAAGTTCGAAACGACAATGGCTTCACCAGATACAGGGTGAATCAAATCGAAAGTAAAACGTGAGAATACTGCAGATAACACCCAGACTAAAATAAGTCCCCAAAAAAAGAGTAGGGCTGGATCTGGGATTTTGTTACCGGCACGTTCAATGAAGTTTAGAAAGCGGTCCATCCCACTGATCTTATCAGTCGGCGGTGCTTTTTTTACGGCTTGGTTACTCATGGTAACTCCATATGTGATGTTGTTTGTTTAGGGCTTATATAAATTTTAATCAAGGCCTATTGGCACAGCACATATTCTATTTAAATCGCCATTAAAAAGCACAAGGTTCCGCCTTATTTTACATAAATGGAGACATATTTTGCAAAATTACTATTAGGAAGCAACAATATAAAAACACAAAACACACCATCTCGTATACATAACTTTAACCAGAGCGCAAATAACACCCGAAAAATTACAACTATCAGTAAAAAGTTGGTGGAAACTGATATACAGACAATGTTTGTTTAAAAGGTCAGTCAAACTCACTGTATTTAGAAATCATTGTATCTAAAGTTATGGATTGATCTTCTCCAAACCTATCTTGCCACGAACTGGTCATCTGGATAGTTTTCAACGCTCCAGATAAACGACTCGTCACAGTCCAATCAAGTTGATACTTAACGTGGGTGTGATCCTCACCATCGACGATATCAGTAATAAAATCGGTAGGGGTAATACTTGACAAGGCTGCAGATGCTCCGCGAGTTCTAAACCCTTCCAATTTATTTTCAGCTAAGTGCAAAGCCTCAACACTTTGAATAGCAAAATCAGATTTTTGCTCTACATACGTTTGTAGTTTAATAAGTCCAAGAGCTCCTACTCCTATCAATAAAAAAGAAATGAGTACTTCGATTAAGTTGAAGCCTTTTTGCCTACAAATCATTCCATGAACCTTTTTGCCACTTAACCTTTAAGCTGTTATTTGGAACAGACCCAGAATCAAAGGTTAAACTTAATGAAACACCAAAAACGGTTAAGCCTCCCGGTGTATCAAAAACATAACCTCCTTTAGGCTTAAATGCACCACGAGAGAAGAATGTTAGTTTCTTTTTTTGGGCTACCGTTAACTCAGCTGTAGAAAGATTGTTATACGTGGAAACATCACTTGTCCAACGCGAGCTTAAATTCGCATCGCTTGGAATCGTAGAGGTGAATAACTGATATATAATACCAGGGAAGTCATTGGTCCCATTTACACTAAGAATCCCGTCTTCGACGACTAACACCTTCGATGATGCACCAATTGAAGTTGTATTCAGCAAGTTACCACTTTCAAGATCACAGTCACCTTCAACCCAAACATTATCGTTGATAGAGTAAGCATTCTTGATTCTATCTTGGCAGCTATCACTTCCCGAAGATCCTGAAGTTACAGTCCCTTGTACAATCTCATACTCTGCTTTTATTGAATCAATATTACTTCTTGCATCTCCAAAAAAACTTTCAAATGGGTCAAGACTAGGATCATAAACAAAGTCATTTTCAACTAATTTATCTGCACCTCTGTGAGTTATATCGCTCCCGACAACAGTTAGGTCGTAATCCGACTTACTATGCTTCACACAATTACTATCACCTGATATGCACATATAATCCGATGCCTCTGTGTCTGTTTGGTACGCACTGTCACAAATAACACCTGCAGGGTTCAAGGTTTTAAATGAACCATTCATGATAAACCCACTCGCATACCGAACAGATACACATTGATCATCCCCTTCAACATCGGGCACAAATTCATTCGCACCGATCAATTTAAGGTCAGATCGAGCCTGAATAGCTCCAGTTGAGCGAGAAGATATATCTATGTTTTTTTTCAATGAATTGTAACCACTCATTGATGTCAACGTATATATCGTTTCACCAACAGTCTGAGGGGAAATAGATATTGAAGATAAATCACATAAACTATAAGCCTGATTTACTGGATGAATAGAACGATCATATTTAATTTCTGTAATCGCACATTCTAAACCTCCTTCTGCCTTCCAATGCTGCTTACGAGCTTCCACTTCATTTTGAGCTCTCTTTATTTGGTAGAAAACCGAACGGTAGCTACCGAAAGTGAGCATTAAAGCAGAGACCAGTAACACGCTTGTCACCAATAGAACAACCGCGCCTTGTTGATTTTTATTCATCCCCAATTCCTATTTTTTACAACCACACTTGATGAATAACTTACTGAAGGCTCCCCAACCAACTCCGCAGAGATCGCAATGGTTGTAATACCTGAACTAACCCCTTGAGTGCCTATACTTGATTGTCTAACATCGAAGTTAATCACTCGGATTTGATTTGGTTCAAAAATAGAAGAACAACCACTCGTGGCTGCAGACACTGTTTTTACAGTGGTAGAAGGACTGTCACAGACTTTTACTACACCTGAATCAAATACAAACGCAACATTTCTCACCTCAGATTGATATGTATAAGCGTATGCGACCGTTTTTGAGTCCGGAGATATGTATACTATATTTGTGGCATCAGATAATTTTAGAGATATCCCAGCTCCTCCATCATAGCCAGCTCGCTGGAGATCTTCTTTAAAATACTGGAGAGCACCAGAAACTTGCTGTAGTAATAGCAACTCCTTACTTTTCTCTGATGCTATATTTTGTCCTGATATAAAGACTGAACCGACACTTCCAATAACAATAACGCCTAAGATAGAAGAGATCATAAATTCAATTAAAGTCGCACCACATTGTCGCCTTCTAACTACAGGCTTGATAACCATAAAAGTCTCCCCCAACACCACAAATCCTCATCCGCCCAGAAGCTCTATACGTGATTAATTTCAATGGCTTTGAATTAATATCAAATAAAAAGCTTCCATCTTTAGCCCTTCCATTGATTCCACTGAATTTTATTTGTTCTGAACTATAGTTAACGGTGACATCAACGTTACGGAACGCCCCGCCCTCCATCGTTAATATTGCAGTACCTGTATTAGGAACATTAAATTCAGTTAGCTCTACTTTCCAGTCACCAGTATCACTTGAGTTACCATTCATCAGAAAGTGCGCCCAAAGGTCTGTATTTCTCATCACAGCTTCAGATTTCGCTTGCATCATAAAACCGTTCAATTCACTTGCTAGCCTTTGCATCTTAATAGTCTGAGAGACAGAACTAAAACTTGGCGCAGCAACTGCCAGTAATATTGAGAGCACTGAAATGGTTATAAGTAGCTCTAAGAAGGTAAACCCGCGAGACATTTCCCAAATTCCTATGTAAACCGATACGTAACCGTATTTAATCTTGCACAGATGCTATCACCAGAGAAAAATGGGCAGAATAATAAAAGGGAACTACTCGTGATGATTCGAAAAAATAAATGCAACAACAACAACTTAAGTATTAAAGGAATGACATTGATCGAATTATTGTTGACTGTCATCATCATAGGGATACTAGGTGCAATAGCGTATCCAAGTTATACCAATCATGTGATAAAGGCGCATCGAGTCACAGCAATGGCTGATATGACAAAGATACAGTTGGAAATAGAGACCCTGTACACGGGAAACTACGCGTCGGCAGCGGCGGGTATTATTTCTGGAGGGACATGTTTATTTTGTGATACCGATACTAGCCGATACACGCTAGCGGTTTCAGCCAGCAGCACCACCTATTCGATTCAGGCTGAACCACATTCACCACAAACAAACGATAACTGCTTAGATTCGACGACCGATATTTTGGAATTGCACCACTCAGGTATCTCGGAGCCAGAAACATGTTGGAAGTAACGAATTAAACCATCAAATAATTCGAGAACGTACCTCGAAAAAATCAGCTATTTATTCTCTGATCTACAGATACAAAAAAGCCTGCTACATAAGCAGGCTTCCTAATTTTATCAACAACCCTATTAGTTGGCTTAACCAGTTACCAAGTAATTAATTGATTACTTAGTTAGGTCATCGAAGAAGTTTTTAACGCCACTGAAGAAACCTTCAGATTTTGGTTTGTGCTTGCTTGCCGCTTCGCCACCACATGTTTCTTCGAATTCACGCAGTAACTCTTTTTGGCGAGAGCTTAGCTTAACAGGGGTTTCAACTACTAGCTTAACAATTAGGTCACCCACACCGCCGCCACGAACGCCTTTCACGCCTTTACCACGCATACGGAACATACGGCCCGTTTGTGTTTCTTCTGGCACTTTAAGGTTAACACGGCCATCTAATGTAGGGACTTCAACATCTCCGCCTAGAGCAGCCATAGAGAAACTGACTGGAACTTCACAGTAAAGGTTGTTGCCGTCACGCTCAAAGATATTGTGCTCTTTTACGTGAACTTGTACGTACAGGTCGCCAGCTGGAGCGCCTTGCTCTCCCGCTTCGCCTTCGCCAGACAGACGAATACGATCGCCAGTATCAACGCCTGCAGGGATCTTAACGTTAAGTGTTTTTGTCTTCTGCTTACGGCCTTGACCGTGACATGAGTTACATGGATCTTTGATGATCTTGCCTTTACCATTACAAGTAGGACAAGTCTGTTGAACAGCAAAGAAACCTTGACGCATTTGTACTTGGCCATGGCCATGACAAGTGCCACATGTCTGTGCAGAAGAGCCCGCTTTAGCACCGCTACCGTCACAAGTATCACATTCAACCAGTGTTGGTACTTCGATTTCTTTAGAAATACCACGAACCGCCTCTTCTAGAGAAAGCTCCATGTTGTAACGTAAATCAGAACCACGTTGTGCACGTGCTTGACCGCCACCACGACGACCGCCGCCAAAGATATCACCAAATACATCACCGAAAATATCGCCGAAGTCACCTTGGCCACCGCCACCGAAACCACCGCCGCCGCCCATACCGCCTTGTTCAAAAGCAGCGTGGCCGTATTGGTCATAAGCTGCTTTCTTTTGAGGGTCGGTCAGGATCTCGTACGCTACTTTTACTTCTTTAAACTTATCTGGTGCGGCAGCGTCACCTTGGTTACGGTCCGGGTGGAATTTCATCGCTAAGCGTTTGTAAGCTTTTTTAATATCGCGCTCTGATGCATCGCGGCTTACGCCTAATACTTCGTAAAAATCACGTTTTGACATGTTCTAGGTCACCAAAATAATTGCTACTACCGAATGTTCACTTCAGTAGTCTGTGTATCAATCTAGATAAAAGTTCTGTCGGCTGAAGAACCGAATAAAGCTATTATCTAGATCGACAAGTCTAAACACAAATTTACGGGCGTGAGAGTTACCTCTGACGCCCGTATTAATAAGTCTTCGAGACAAATTTCTAAGCAGATAGCTTGAGTTCTAGGAGGAAGCGCGGAGCCTACGCTAGTAGGTGAGCACTTCCGACAACGAAACCAGGCTACTCTGCGACGAAATTATTTTTTGTCGTCTTTAACTTCTTCAAACTCCGCGTCAACAACGTCGTCGTCTTGCTTAGGTTGCTCACCCGCTTCAGCGCCAGCTTGTTGTGCTTGAGCTTGCTGTTGAGCAATTTCCATTAGCTTCTGAGCTGCTTGCATAAGTTCTTGAACTTTAGCGTCGATAGCTTCTTTGTCGTTACCAGACTTAACTTCTTCTAGTGCCGTGATAGCTGCTTCGATCTTCTCTTTCTCTTCTGCAGGTAGAGCTTCACCAGCTTCTTCTACTTGCTTACGAGTACCATGAATCATTTGGTCAGCTTGGTTACGTGCAGTTACTAGCTCTTCGAACTTTTTGTCCGCTTCTTTGTTAGCTTCTGCTTCTTGTACCATTGCTTCGATCTCTTCATCAGACAAACCACCTGATGCTTGGATAGTGATCTTCTGCTCTTTACCTGTTGCTTTATCTTTAGCAGATACGTTCAGGATACCATCAGCATCTAGGTCGAATGTTACTTCGATTTGTGGCATGCCACGAGGTGCTGGTTGGATACCTTCTAGGTTGAACTGTCCAAGAGACTTGTTGTAAGTCGCTTGCTTACGCTCACCTTGAAGAACGTGGATAGTTACTGCGTTTTGGTTGTCTTCAGCTGTAGAGAACACTTGATCCGCTTTAGTAGGGATAGTTGTGTTTTTCTCGATAAGCTTAGTCATCACGCCGCCCATCGTTTCGATACCGAAAGATAGAGGAGTAACGTCTAGTAGGAGAACGTCTTTAACATCACCAGCTAGTACACCACCTTGAACAGCAGCACCCATTGCAACAGCTTCGTCAGGGTTCACGTCTTTACGTGGCTCTTTACCGAAGAATTCAGTTACTTTAGCTTGAACCATAGGCATACGAGTTTGACCACCAACTAGGATAACGTCAGTGATTTCGCCTACAGATAGGTCAGCATCTGCTAGAGCTACTTTTAGTGGCTCAAGAGAACGTTGAACTAGGTCTTCAACTAGAGACTCAAGCTTCGCACGAGTCACTTTGATATTCATGTGCTTAGGACCAGTCGCGTCAGCCGTAACGTAAGGTAGGTTTACGTCAGTTTGAGTCGTAGAAGAAAGCTCGATTTTCGCTTTTTCTGCTGCTTCTTTAACTCGCTGCATTGCTAGTGGATCAGTTTTAAGGTTGATACCTTGTTCTTTTTTGAACTCATCAACTAGATAGTTGATCATGCGGTTATCGAAATCTTCACCACCAAGGTGAGTGTCACCGTTAGTTGAAAGAACTTCGAAAGTCTTCTCGCCTTCTACTTCATCGATTTCGATGATAGAGATATCGAATGTACCACCACCAAGGTCGTATACAGCAATAGTGCGATCACCACCTTTCTTGTCTAAGCCGTAAGCTAGAGCTGCTGCAGTTGGTTCGTTGATGATACGTTTAACATCTAGACCAGCGATACGGCCAGCATCTTTAGTTGCTTGACGCTGAGCATCGTTGAAATAAGCAGGAACAGTAACAACTGCGCCAGTTACTTCTTCGCCTAGGAAGTCTTCAGCTGTTTTCTTCATTTTCTTAAGAACTTCAGCAGATACTTGAGGAGCCGCCATTTTTTGGCCTTGCGCTTCAACCCATGCATCACCGTTGTCTGCCTTAATAATGCTGAAAGGCATGATTTCGATATCACGTTGAACTTCTTCATCTTCAAAACGACGACCGATTAGACGCTTGATAGCGAACAGTGTGTTTTGAGGGTTAGTAACAGCTTGACGTTTCGCAGGTTGACCAACTAGCGTTTCGCCTTCTGTGTATGCGATTACTGATGCTGTTGTGCGTTCGCCTTCAGCATTTTCAATTACGCGTGGTTTGTCGCCGTCAAGAACAGCAACACAAGAGTTAGTAGTACCTAAATCAATACCAATGATTTTACCCATCAGGCCATCTCCGAATATATATTATTTAGTTTTTGCTATACCCACATATGTGGGGGGTGATAATCAGGGATTCAACCCCAAGACACAAAATTAAAGTGCAAATGTAATTTGCTTTCGTATGCCCAATAGATAAGGGCTCACGACACCTTTTCAAGGGTAAAAAGATATTTTTTTAAATTTATTTTGCTAAAAAGGATGATTCGGCACGAATACCTATCATTACTGAGCTTATAACTCCTACAACTAGCTTTATCAGCCGCCGCTCCCCTCTTCTATAGAAGAGCTTGTTTCTGTAAGCAGATTAGTTAAAAAGCTTTTCATCAACTCAACCTGCCCCAGTTTCTATTCAACCAAAGCGATATAATATGATTAACCTCTCACCCAATAAAAACGGAGCCATTTTGGCTCCGTTTATCTATTCAGGCTTTCTATTCAAGTTTCATCGATATTACAAACAGCCTCTGATTATGCTTCTGCTTTCTTTAATTCGGCTTCTTCGTTAACTTCTGCGCCGATTTCACCTTCAGACTTAGCAACGATAGTGTTAACCGCAGTATCACCGACTACGTTAGAAGAAGTACAGAACATGTCATTAATACGGTCAACAGCAGCAATGATAGCAAGACCTTCTGGTGGTAAACCTAGTTGGTGCAATAGAACACCTACCATTACAACACCACCACCTGGAACACCACCAGCACCGATAGACAGTAGCAGGATAGTTAGACCAAGAGTAAAAATGTCAGCAGTGTTGATTGGTTGACCGAATGCGTTTGCGACGAACATTGTCGCTAGTGCGATGTAGATAGATACACCAGACATATTCATTGTTGCGCCGAGTGGAACACCGAAACCAGCTACTGATTTAGATACACCAAGCTTTTCAGTTAGGGTGCGCATTGTTACAGGAATCGTCGCATTCGAACTTGCCGTCGATAGTGAGAAAAGGATTTGCTCACGGATTGCACGTAGGAATTGCTTAGGTGTAATACCTGTCGCTAGTCCAACCATCATTGGGTAGAAGAAGAAAATCCAAAACACTAACATTGCAACTACTAGTGCAACATACCCGGCGACCGACATCAGGGTATTAGCATCAAGCGTTGCGCCCAGTTGAATCATCAGTGCAAATACACCAAATGGAGCCAGGCTCATGACGAGGCCGATAAGTTTCATCATGATTTCGTTAGCCATCTTGAACGTTTTGATCGCTGGACCGCCACGTGAATCAAGAGCTTGAATAGCAAGACCTGTCAAAATTGCCATGAAAATGATTTGTAGCATGTCGCCACTTGCAAACGCTTCTACAGGGTTACTAGGAACGATATTCACAACGAGAGAGAAGATATCTGGCGTTTCAGTTGTTGTTAATTGAACTGTCTCAGAGATCGTTCCAGCTAGATCTGCGCCAGCACCCGGTTGGAAAATAAGACCAACGGTTAGGGCAGCAGAGATCGCGATGATGGTATTGATAATGTAAAGAGCAAAAGTTTTACCACCTAGGCGACCGAAAGAACGAATATCTTTCAATTCAACAATGCCACACACGATAGAAACATATACCAGTGGAACAACCAATAGTTTGATCAAAGAGACAAACATACCACCAGCACCTTCTGCTAAACCAAGCAGATAAGTATCAAATATCGTAATACCGCTAAATAAGTACTGAATAGCAGTACCAATAAGTAGTCCTGCAAACAAGCCTACAAAAATCTTACTTGAGAGCGATTTATCCATCGTTCTTCTCCAGTCTGTTGTGTTTAAAATTTGCACTTTTATAGTTATATATGCGACTCAAATCGCTATATTGCAGTGGATTTTACATACAAAGATAACAATTAAAAGCACTTATTCACAAAAAATTTACAAATGTGACATCAAAACATTCCATCAATAACAATCAGTTTCATAACATAAAACTCTAAATGCCTGATCTGGATAAAATAAAGAGAACGACGTTATCAATACGTTTTTGATTACTATTTACGAGGACTCCAAGTTACAAGCATAAAAAAAGAGAGGCATATGCCTCTCTTTTCATTTCACATTAACCAGTGAATTATTTTGCAGTCGCTATTTACTCAGTAAAAGTGCCAGTCAATCACTTGACTACGTACTACTTTAATTATTTAGCAACCATAACCATCGCAGGGCGAACTACTCGGCCGTTCAGCTCGTAGCCTTTTTGCATCACGAGCATAACTGTGTTTGATTCGTGATCTGGGCTATCTTGAATAGACATCGCTTGGTGGAACTCAGGGTTGAACACTTCACCTTCAGGGTTAATCTCTCTGAGACCAAACTTAGCAACAGTATCAACAAATGTTTTGTGCGTAAGCTCAACACCTTCAAGGATTGGCTTAACCGCTTCATTCTCTGTATCGCCAGCTTGAATTGCGCGCTCTAGGTTATCGATAACAGGAAGTAGACCTTCAGCAAACTTGTTCAAAGCAAATTTACGTGCTTTATCAATTTCTTGCTCACTGCGGCGACGCATGTTTTCAACTTCAGCTTTTGCGCGAAGAACAGAATCTTGCTGTTCTTTCACTTTAGATTCGCTAGATAGCAACGCTGCTTCTAGTTGAGCAATTTTTGCTTCCTGCTCGTCAACTGCACCTTCATTAAGCTCAGCTTCTTCAACTTTCTCTGCTTCAGCAATGATCTGATCTAGCTCTTCTTCGGTTACTTTGTTTTCTTCGTTGCTCATGATATCTCCAGAATTCGTTTTCAATGCAAGTGACAGGCATGTTTGCGCCTCAAATTGATATAAAACACTCGCATAGACGTTCAACTTGCCTTTATTATGGGGATGAAGAATTTTGATTCAAGCCTAATTCGTTTGGAAACCGTATGAAAAAGCCATTTGAAGTCATCGCCATTATAGGTAAACCTCGAGATCAACAAGCAATTCAGACCCATAAAGAACTCTACCAATGGTTGAGTTCCGAGGGTTATCAAGTGTTTGTCGATGACAGACTCGCCAGTATTTTAGATGATATCCCAAAAAAACATTTTTCTAGCCTAATTGAATTAGGAAAGCGTGCCGATCTAGCGATTGTCGTCGGTGGTGATGGAAACATGCTCGGAGCAGCCAGGATCTTGTCACGTTTTGACATTTCGGTGATTGGTGTTAACCGAGGTAACCTTGGATTTCTAACCGATCTCAATCCTGAAAACTTCCAGAGTGCACTTACCGACGTACTCAAAGGAGAGTTCATGGAAGAAGAGCGCTTCTTACTTGAAACTGAAATTCACCGTCACGGCCAAATAAAAAGTCACAACGCCGCACTTAACGAAGCGGTACTTCACCCCGGTCAAGTTGCACATATGATCGAGTTTGAAGTGTATATCGACGACAGCTTTGCCTTCTCACAGCGTTCTGATGGTTTGATCGTGTCCACTCCGACAGGTTCTACCGCTTATTCACTTTCTGGCGGCGGTCCTATTTTGTCATCAAGCTTAAATGCCATTTCCTTGGTCCCAATGTTTCCACATACGCTTTCAAGCCGGCCACTCGTCGTCGATGGAAAACGTCGTATTAAGCTTATCGTATCGCCTGATAACCGCGGCACTCAAGAAGTGAGCTGCGATGGTCAAATCTCACTACCTGTGTCTCCTGGCGACGAGATCCACATTTACCAAAGCCCAAATGTGCTCAAGCTAATCCACCCGAAAGACTACAACTACTATCATGTCCTACGTAATAAACTAGGCTGGTCGAGTAAGTTGTTTTAACTAAACGACTCTAGCAATAACCGAAAATTTTAAAGGCTGACGACATCCGTCAGCCTTTTTTATTCCTCACAAAAAGCCCGCCAGCTCTAGCTTCTCGTCAATTTTCTTATATCGTCATTCCCCAAGAGGGAGGAACGACTGAGTTGGGAATCTATAGCGGTTTCAGTGATCTATAGACAAGTTCAATTCTGAGAGCTATCGCAAAAAATTTTCACCAGCCGACTTTACTGTATAAAGAAACAGTATATACTGACCTTATATACAGTATTGTTCAGTTATACAGGTAAATAAAAATGCTGGCTCATTTAAGTGTTAATAATTTCGCTATTGTTAAGTCTTTACAGCTAGAACTCTCTAAAGGCATGACAACAATCACCGGAGAAACTGGTGCGGGTAAATCTATCGCTATCGATGCTTTAGGCTTATGTCTTGGGGGAAGATCTGATGCAGGAATGGTAAGACAAGGAGAAGATAAAACCGAAGTCAGTGCTGCTTTTTTACTTGAGAACAACCTGCACGCTACCCGCTGGTTAGAAGACAATGAACTGCTTGATGGCGGTGAATGTATCCTACGCAGAACCATCTCCAAAGAAGGTCGCTCCCGTGCATTTATCAACGGTAGCCCGGTCCCTCTTTCGCAATTGAAATCGCTCGGGCAGCTGTTGATTAACATTCATGGTCAACATGCTCATCACCAGTTAATGAAGAGCGACTACCAAATGGCCATGCTTGATCAATACGCAGGCCACTTGAACCTATTGAAGTCGACACGTAACGCTTACCAAGCATGGCGACAAGCAGATAACCATCTAAAAGAGTTGCGTGAAAACAGCCAACAAAACCAAGCTCAAAAACAGCTTCTTGAATATCAAATCAAAGAGCTAAACGAATTATCTATTGGAGAGGAAGAATATGAAGAGCTCGAACAAGAGCATAAGCGCCTCTCCAATAGCGGAGAATTGGCCTCAACCTGCCAACAAGCTATCGAACTTATTTATGAAGGTGAAGAAGTTAATGCGCTTGGTATTCTGCAATCGGCCAATCACTCCCTAATTCAACTTGCCGATTTAGATGAAAGACTAGCTGAGCTACCAAATCTACTCTCTGAAGCCATCATTCAGATTGAAGAAACCAATAGCGAGTTAAGAAGTTACCTAGACAGCATTGATGTCGACCCTGCTCGCATGGCTTACGTAGAAGAACGCTTCTCAAAAGTGATGTCGATGTCGCGTAAGCACCATGTGTTGCCAGAAGAACTTTATAAACACCACCAAGACTTGCTACAACAAGTCGAAGCGCTGGATTGCTCTGATGAAAAGCTGGATGAATTAGCTAACGAAGTTGAGAGCCAATACCAGTCGTTCGTGGCGAAATCCGATAAGCTTCATAAGTCACGTACTCGTTACGCGAAAGAGCTGAACAAACTGATCACGCAAAGCATGCACGAACTGAGCATGGAAAAAGCGCAGTTTGCTATTGAAGTGAACAACACCAATACACACCCATCGCCACTGGGTATGGATAACGTGACCTTCATTGTGTCGACGAACCCAGGTCAACCGATGCAGCCCATTGCTAAAGTAGCGTCTGGTGGTGAACTATCACGAATCTCACTCGCGATTCAGGTAATCACGGCACAGAAAGTCGACACACCAAGTCTGATTTTCGATGAAGTCGATGTGGGTATCAGTGGACCAACCGCTGCGGTTGTCGGAAAAATGTTGCGTACACTAGGTGAATCGACTCAAGTGATGTGTGTGACTCACTTACCTCAAGTAGCAGGTTGTGGTCACCAACAATTGTTCGTTGCGAAGAACACCAAATCGGGCAAAACAGAAACTCAAATGCACACATTGGATGAACAACAACGTATTTCAGAGCTTGCTCGTTTGCTCGGCGGCAGTCAGATCACCGAGTCGACATTAGCCAATGCAAAAGAATTATTAACCGCAGCCTAGGTTAACTATTCAGCAATTTTCTGATAATTTACCGAAAATCATTGGTAATTTTGCAACTAAATTCAAAATTGCTAGTCATAACAAGTTCAAAGCGCAAGGAGCTTTTTACTTCTTGCTGGAGCTTGTTTATTATCAGGCAGTATTTTAGCGAAGAAAGATCTCAAACTATGCGAATTAAAAAGTGGTTAGTTGCAGTTCCACTTGCACTAACAATGTTGACCGGTTGCTCTCTACTAGAGAAGTTGGTTTATCGAATTGACATCAATCAGGGTAACTATGTTGAACAGGAAGCTGTCGACCAGCTGAAGTTTGGCATGACAAAAACACAAGTTCGTTACGTTATGGGCTCACCAATGCTTATCGAAAACGGCTACCCAGATACGTGGTACTACATTTACCATCACACAAAAGGCCATGAAGACTCGATTCAGAAAAACCTCGTTGTTAACTTTGATGCGACTGGCACCTTAGTAACGATAAATGGTGATTTTGAAGCCAGTGATGAGTTCTTCGAAAGCCTTCGCTAGCTTTCAATCAACAAAGCTCTCAGTCGACAAAGCAAGAATCGCAAAAGCCTGCTCACATGAGCAGGTTTTTTAATATCTACTAACAAGTCAACCTTAATCACCTAACCAGTAGACACAAAAAAGCTCGCCGATGCGAGCTCTCTTCTCATTCAGATTCGTTGAGCATTTTTATTTTTTTGCTGCTGCTTTTGCTTGTTCAGCACGCTTACGGCGAATCTCTTTCGGATCGGCCAATAATGCTCGATAAATTTCAATACGATCCTTATCACGAACCGTTGCATCTAACTTAACGTTACGGCTGAATACACCAACCTTGTTTTTCGCCAAATCGATCTCTGGATACAACTCCAAAACACCGGACTGTGCAATAATGTCTTCAACGGTTGCGTTTTTATTCACAACCAAAGTAAATACACGTTGCTCATGCGGAAGTGCAAACACAACTTCTACGTGGATCATATCAGATTCAATAGTCATGGTTTAGTACACCTGTTTCGCTCGTTGAGTAAAAGCGCTGACCATATTGCTCGTCAGTTCATTAAAAACTTTACCGAATGCCATTTCAATCATTCGACTAGAAAACTCAAACTCTAACTTAAGCTCAACTTTACAAGCTTGGTCGTCTAGAGGAGTGAAATACCAGCCACCTTCCAACTTCTTAAACGGGCCGTCCACCAGTTCCATTAAGATCTCGGCGCCATTCGCCATTCGGTTTGACGTTGTAAATGTTTTGCTGATACCGGCTTTAGATACATCAACCGAAGCCACCATCACTGAATCTGAAGATTCGATCACACGAGAGCCAGAACACCCTGGCAAAAACTCAGGATAACGAGCAACATCATTGACCAAGCTGAACATCTGGTCGGCACTAAAAGACACTAATGCTGAACGAGTAACCTTTGGCATATAGACTCCTGTTAAAGACAGCGTTACATTAACACAAACTGCAATTTTAATTGTATTGGGCCAGAGCGCAAATAAAAAGGATTCCCCATCTAGGGCTCAATCCGTATAATGAGGCCATTATGGCAAAGAATAAATCAAAATCAAAAGCTGGTAGCAATACCATTGCGCTTAACAAGAAAGCTCGCCACGAATATTTCATCGATGATGAGATAGAAGCGGGGCTTGAGCTACAAGGCTGGGAAGTAAAGTCCCTACGTGAAGGCAAAACCAATATCGCAGAAAGCTACGTTTACATCCGAGATGGCGAAGCATTCATCAGTGGTATGACGATTACTCCGCTCACTCAAGCGAGTACTCATATTGTGGCGAACCCAACACGTATTCGTAAACTCCTTATGTCGAGAAAAGAGCTCGATAACCTTATCGGTCGTATTAACCGTGAAGGCATGACACTTGTTGCAACCGCACTTTACTGGTCTCGCTCTTGGGCGAAGATTAAAGTTGGCGTAGCGAAAGGTAAGAAGCTGCATGATAAACGTACTGATATGAAAGAAAAAGATTGGGCGAGAGACAAAGCACGAATTATGAAGAGTAATTTGCGTTAATTTTAAGCACTTAAACGCACAGCGCTAGACAGGTTAAGCTTTTCTGGTACTATACAAATAACACTTGGGGCTGATTTAGGATTCGACAGGAATTTTGAAGTCTGAGGTGCATGCCGTGGGGCGGTTGGCCACGTTAAAAGCCGCAAAAAAATAGTCGCAAACGACGAAAACTACGCACTAGCAGCTTAATAACCTGCTCAGAGCTCTCTTACCCTAGCTTCCGCTCGTAAGACGGGGAATAATAAGAGATCAAACCCAAACTAGCTAGCGTGGCTTCTCCCACCTGAGAGGAAAAGCGCGAATTATAATTCAGGTTAGCCTTTAACTAGCGTGTCGGTTCGCAGGTTGCTGGTGAAATTAAAGATCGACTAAGCATGTAGTACCAATGATGAATGATTTTTGGACGCGGGTTCAACTCCCGCCAGCTCCACCAAACGTTTGGAAAAGGCCACCTTCGGGTGGCCTTTTTTGTACCTAAAACATCAAAAATTCAATCACTTAACTCACTTTTCTGTCTCATCGCGTCTCATCGCGTCTCATATCTGCTCACGTTTTTAGTACCCGTCCAGTTACCCTATACTCTCATCCAAGATATTTCGGGTACTAAATAGGTTTAAAAATGGCAAGACCAGCAGTTCAACTGACAGAAAAAAAAGTCAAAAGCACAAAACCAACTGGCAAAGAAAAATTGCTCAGTGATGGACGAGGCTTACAGCTTAGAATAATGCCAAATGGAACTAAATCTTGGCGTTTTGTATACAAGAGTCCAGCGACAGGGAAACGCAGCAATATAACCTTAGGCAAGTACCCAGATCTATCGATAGCTAATGCACGGAAAATAACAGAAGGCCACCGTGAGCTAATAGCACTAGACATTGATCCAAAACACCACAAAAAAGAAGCAAAGGAAAAAGCCGACGCTATATATAAGCACACGCTATTCAATGTTTCACAGCAGTGGATGGAACAAAAGAAATCAACAGTTACCGAAGATTATGCGAAAGATATCTGGCGTTCACTTGAGCTACATGTTTTTCCTTCTTTGGGCCCACAACCTATCTCTATGGTTACAGCTCAGACTGTAATTCAAACTCTAAAGGTTGTCGAAGCCAAAGGCTCTTTAGAAACACTCAAACGATTATCTCAACGGCTAAATGAAGTCATGCTTTACGCTATGCACAGTGGCTTAATTAACGCCAATCCAATAAGCAATGTTTTTGCTACTTTTAAAAAGCCTCAACAAGAGCATTTGAAAGCACTAGAGCCACACGAATTACCCGAATTAATGGCAACTTTAACTGAAGCAAGTATCAAGCGTTCTACACGATGCCTGATCAAGTTTCAACTACATACAATGACCAGACCAAACGAAGCTGCTGGAGCCAAGTGGTCAGAATTCGATTTAGAAAATCGAGTTTGGACAATACCTGCAGAAAGGATGAAAAAACGCAAAGAACACCGAATACCTCTAACGGACGAAGTCATCGTTCTATTAAATGCGATGAGCTCGATGAGAGTAAATAGCGAATATGTTTTTCCGTCGGCAACAGATCCAAAAAAACCAATGCATAGTCAAACAGCTAATATGGCTCTAAAACGCATGGGGTTTGGAGGTCGGTTAGTTTCCCATGGTTTACGCTCTATAGCTAGCTCAACGCTGAATGAAGCTGGACACGACTACATTTTAATTGAATCAGCACTCGCTCACCTTATTGGTACCAAAACACATCGTGCATACAGCCGAACAGATTACCTAGAACGTAGAAGAGATCTTATGACTTGGTGGAGTAAGCATATTGTTGATGCTACTCGAACAGGTATTCCGCTGAGCTAGCGCAGTTTGAAATACTACAATCATCGTAACTTTAGTTACTTCTAAACAGCGAAGAGACGCTAAGTCATCGAACTTACCAAGGAGTAAGAGAGCAGAGTTAGACTCCGTTAATTGATTAAACGATCACGAACAAGAGCAATCAATCTTTCTTTCTTTGCTAACCAACCCAAGTAGAAACTGATACTCGCAAATTGGCTAAAAAACGTGATCCATATAACAAACCGGGGTAATCACCAAGAAAAACAAAAATAATTAATGAAATTTTTGAACCGAAATCACACACTGTTCGTAACCGTCTAGTCCCTAAAAAGACAGTGAATAAAGAACATACTGTTTTGTTATTTCAGTTATTCCTTGTGCGTCAGGATTATGACGCTTGTTAATAATGAAAATATCAACTCAATCTTTTGTAAGATCAACACGCTTAGTAGACGGAAAAGTGATGCATATAGATGATACAAAAAACAACATCAATTCATTGAAGAATAATATGTACGAATATAATTACACGGAAAGTGGAATCACAGTAAGAAGCGATGCATCATTTGTTAAGCTTGAGTTTTTGTTTCAACCAATAATCGATTTGAAGCAGAGACAAGTAAGGCATCTTGAAATCCTATCTAAAGTTTTGAGCGATTCCGGTGAAATTTTCTACAACGAAACGTTTTTCTCTGAAATTGATCAAGAGTTCATAAAAATGGTCGCGCTAGCTCAAATTAAGTTCTGTAGTGATCTCAAAGTCCATATTCCTATAACTCTTAATATCACTTTGTCATGTTTAAAGGATAGTTTTTTTTTGCAAAGTCTCTTAAATGAATGTGATGTTAACTTTGATCTTGAAATTACAGATATCGACTGTGATGTAAATTGCGGCCGCTTGCAAAGTAGTATCAGATTATTAAAACGCTCTGGTGTAGGATTGTTATTAGATGATTATTATCATAAAAACAATGCTGCAAACTCATCATTAGGATTTATTGATTGGGATTATATTAAAGTAGACAAGTCTTTCCTTCATCATAACTTTGATGATATTAATACAATAAACTATCTATTGAGGGTAATATCTCCTTACGCCAAGAACGGTATTATTTTAGAAGGTGTCGAAACCTCTTATCAGCACGATATCGTGAAGAACCTTGATGTTCTGGTTCAAGGATATTTATATTCTCCGCCAGTAAGCTGGACACAGCTAAAAAGAGAAATGAACATAACGAATAAAGAACATGTTTAAGATAAGAAAGATAAAAATAAATTCAAAAATAAAAGATACAGGAAGCTTTGTATCTAAGTCAAAACACATAATTAAATTCACTGGTTTTTTCGGGGCTATCTCATACCCAGGATGCGTCATAGTGATAGAAGGGGAAGCTTTGATTCAGTTACCCTCAAATACATTAATAAATTTTTCGTTGAAAAAAGAGTTATCCGATGAGTTATATTTAGTGATGTGTGATATGGATTATGATAGCTATACGTTTAAAAAAATGAAACCTTATATCGATTCGTTAATTAATCTTCAAAATGGCATTTTCGAACATACTGATTTTTTACGCGAATTAATAAATAGAGATGCTTTTAGAACTCTAAAAAGATTTGATCTTAAAAAAAATGACTCTATATCTGAACGTGTTCATCGTCTAATATCTAAACAAATCCAACATCGTTGGACAGCAGAAGAAATATCCAAAAATCTTAATATGTCAAAAGCTACACTTATGAGGAGGATATCTCAAGAAAAAACCACGTTATCAGACTTGATACTTTCAGAAAGAATGAACAAAGCTGCTTATTTACTATTGAAGAAAAAACATCCTATAAAAAAGGTAGCTCACTTAACTGGTTTTTCTAGCGCATCTTACTTTTGCAAAAAATTTAAGGAAACATATGGGAACTCCCCCAAGCAATTTGTTAACTTAATGGACTATAAACAAAAAGAAACGCCGCGCGAACGCGCCTATTAAATGAATGAATTTAAAATTAACACCTTGTCACTAGAACATAATTAATAGGCGACTAGTGTTGTATCGGATGTTTCTTGAAAGTGCAAATATAAGCCATTGAGATAGATCATATTGGTGTAATCTACACAAATCGTAGATTACACTTTGGACTGCTTTAACCACGGTCTTGCATGCCATTGAAAAAATAGAGTCCTTCTATCTTGTTCATCTAACCAGCAAAGAGACTCACAGAACATCAACTTATTAAGTCGATATTTTTTAGTCAGATTCTTACCCCAAAACGATTGATAATCACGAACTTCAAAGCAAGCCAGCTTGTGTATGTAACTCAACTGCTTGAGAGGTTCTCTAAAGTCCTGCTTCATGAATGGTCTAGCTTGTCTGTTTTGCTTGATATGCTTAGGGTGTAGCTTCGTAAGCTTCTCTCTTAGCCGTTCAATCGCCTCTTCGTTACCCGATTTACGCATAAGAACATGATAATGAGGTAACCATTTTTGTGGTGAATCATGAAAATCTAGCTCGAAAGAACCCAATACCGGACCATCGATACCACATCTAGACAATAACTTTCTCAATCTGTCTTTATCTTTAGGGATATCATAGTCAACGAAGTCATACGCATCCACTCCGCGCGAGTATTGGATTATAGTGTAGACACCGTATTCAACATTCTCTGTTTGCTCTTGATCAAGCAAAATTGAAGCAATGATGTTATTAACACGTTCTATTTTAAACTGCCGATTACACTTCTTACACGCCACACTCTTACACTCGTATAGACCTTCATTGCAGTCTTTTAGCTTGTCTGCTAGCGCATGCAGTCGACCACAACTATATCTTCGACCAAGACTCCCATGGACATGATCAGCCATTTTTCTCAACAGCTCGATGCGATACTCATTCTCCAAATAAGTTTCATACTCGCTCATTAACCAATCGCACTCTTCTAATCTGATGCCAGATAAGAATATGTCTAGTTTCATCTTTTCCATACCTCTTCGAGTAGCTTTTGCCCTTTATCTAATTGTGGAAATAGAAAAATACTTTGACGCTCTTCAACCCAAGCATCCACTTCAGATTCTTTCCATGCGACTCGGTTTTTCGAAAGTCGATATGAACTTGGAAACTCTCCTGATTTCATCAGACGATAGATTTGCGCTCTACTGTAGGAGCTTCTTTCCAATACTTCTCCGATTTTTAAGTATCTATCACTAAGCATTTTTAATCCCAAAATTACAGGTCTAACCCAATACGTAGAACATATCCTAACATGCGTTTTTTTAGCTAAGTGAGGCTCACAAATTTTTGTGAGCCTCACTTAAAGTTTGTGTTATTAAGTAATTTCAAAACAATAGGTTAGCAACAACACTTTGTGAGACTCACAATAAATAGTGTATATTTATATATCATTTTTAAGTAGAGACTATGCTTTATGGTATGTAAATCTGATGCAGCCTCAAGACAAGAATACGTCACGATCCGACGCAAAGAATCAGGCTTGGTTACGAAGAAATTTCATCTTCATCAAGATTCCGTGGATAAACTGTATGAGTTAGGATTACTCATTGGATACAATGAGCTCGAATTAAAAAAAAATGAAAATCTCTCCGCTATTCTCGAAGTTTGTATAGATACCTTCACAGATCATTTTCCCAAAAATAGAAAGCCGAGTAGAAATTCTATTCGCCTTCAACAACTGCATAAAACCATCAAGTTTAAGGAAGATGAAGGATATACAGACGCATCGATAGCTGAATTCCTCAAATATTGGGACTATCAAACTCCAATACTGTTTAAAAACATGACTACCCAAGATGGTATGAAGATGAAAAAATTCAAACTCATCTCATGGTCAGATAAAGCGGTTGCTAGTATCAAAAGTCCTGAATACTTGAAAGAACAAACAGAGCACCTCAACAAACGGCCAAAGAGAACTCTAAGAAAACAAAGGACTGTAGAACCACAAAAAAGAAAGAAAAGAGATTTCGAAGATATGTTTCGTTATGAGATTTAAAGTTATTGCAAATAGTCAAACTAAGCTTATTGCACGAAAGACGAAAAACAGCAGAGTAAGCAGTAAGAGATTTCTCATTAGATAAGGTTAAGTGGCTTAGTTAGTAGCTGAAGTCGATCTAAATCACACTCTTATAATTTTCCCTTACTTTTCTTTTTAGTACCCAATGAGTTACCCAAAAAGAAAATGATTTGTAATTTTTTCTATAATAATCAGTCAGATAATCTTTATTTTCAGATGACGCCAGCTCCACCAAACGTTTGGAAAGGGCCAACTCGAAAGAGTTGGCCCTTTTTTTG
>NZ_JAPPTM010000014.1:0-112868 GCF_027587105.1 Vibrio sp. RW | reverse complement strand
TCAATATTATCGCTAATAGGTTCTAGCTTGCTACAATCAGTGGCTTCTAAGAATGCGCCTGAGAGCCTTTCATAAAGGCAAATAATATCTTTGCTTCTATCCACAAGAATATAGTCTAAGCCCTCATAAACGCCTGAAAAAGCAGAGCTACCATCTTCTGTAAAATAAACTGAACGTTCTCTATTATTACCAGCATAACCAGAGTTGATATATGTCTTAGGTAGTGCTGTAGCAAGAGAAACAGAAACTTCTTGTTTTATATCCATTGCTTCCAAAGTTTTAACTAATCCTTGCTTTAACATATCCTCACCAACAGATATTGTTGTTATTTCTCCCGTAGGAGGAAAACTAAATTTTTCGCTTGGTGGTTGAGTGTAAGTAAGCGTACCAGCACAACCACTTAGAGTTGATGCAATAAGAACCGTATATAGTTTGATGTTCAATGTTGATTGCTCTTTACGTCATGTGTTGCATTTAATTATACACCCATGTTCTATGTTAATGCACTACGGGAAGGTAATATATAAAGCGTAAGTGACATTATTTATATGATTCCACCAATCAATCTATGCTCGGCACTTTGTTCGTATAAGTTATCAATCGCAAAGCACCATTTTCTCGTATCAAACCAATCACTCGGACTTTCCCAACAGTCCAAATCAAACCGCAACACTATTAGTAAGACCATTCAGTAAGAACAGCATCGAGTTATCGTTGTTGCGTTCGTTGCTGTGTGGGACTTGCTGATGGTCTTACTAATGGAGATAGCCATGACTAATCAAAAAACCAACCAAGTTCAAACAATCAAAACACTAACCAGCATTGAACAGGGTGCTGTATCAAAGCTAACGTTCGAAAGCGTACCTGCACTACTTAAGGCATATCCAACAGAGACAATCAAAGATCTGCTTTCTAAGCATGAGCCGATACAAGTGGTAGAGATGATTACTAACCAGAACAAAACAAATCATCTCATTGCAGGTGCGCTTCGAGATGAAGCTAGCTTTGAGCTACTAGGTAAACTGGCTCAAGGTGTAGAGCATCACGTAATGCATATCAAAGATTACGGAGTATCAGCAAATGCTATCGAGGACACTCGAACGGCTAAAGCCCCACGCATTGAAGACTATGACAACTTCCTACGATTCCTAATTGATGTACGTAATTTTGTAAAAGTAGAGACACCAGATAGTGACCTCAATTGTCAGTACACTTTCAGTGCCATGCTTCGAGAGAAGTATCCGCTTGAGGTGGCGCTGCTGACCGCTACCAATGAGGGAAAGGAAGTTAACCCTGTTTACTATACCGACCTAGTAAATCAACCTAGATTCTCTGGTGTTCTTGCAAAGACACGATGCACAGAACTTTCTAACACTATTCCTCAAAAGGTAGAAGCACTTAGAGAGCGATACGGTATTAATAAGCAGCAATTCAATCTATACAAATCTATGCATGGTACTGGCGCTGGTGATTTTGTTCTCCGTGACTTTCAGCCATACATCAATGATCTAATTCGAATCTTAGCTATTACATGTATTCAGTCTGACTCTGTACTCACTGACCTAGCAGGTATTACGCACAAGAACGAGCTTGCGGCTGTCATGTCACTAGCTTCTGCTCTAAAGGTTCACCAAGGCTATCACGCTCTAGATTACGCTGTAGTTTCATTGAACTGCTCAAAGGTTCTGTACCAGAAAGCGGAGTTAGAACGCCAAGCCCTAGCTGTACAGATTGCAGAGAAACAACGCCTAGAAGATGAAGCACGTAAGGAGGCTGAACAGGCAGAGCTAGAAGCTAGCTTTGCTGACGAGCTTAAGCGAGAGCAGCGTTTGATTGTACTCACTGCAAAGGTGCAGAAAGGTGATATTTCTATCGCTGAGTTCCACGAATACAAACAACTTAAATCAGCATAAGGAGGTAGCATGTTAGATTTATCAAAAGGTGTACTTGGTCACACTGTTAAAGGGCAAGGCGATCAGCCATTAGCTAAGGGTGAAGTTCGCCCCACTACTATCGACCCTGATGCAGTCTTTGGATCTGCCCCTAGTTATGGTGGTTGGCTTAAACGAGCAAGGGAGCGCATGGAACAATCGCAGAAAGTCCCTAATCAAGACTTTGAAATCTAAGGAGGTGAGCATGAGTATTACTGGTGATGTATCGGTGTACGAAGCGCAGCGATGCCCTAATGCAATTGATGTTCAGCTACCTTGGGTATCTTGGGCTGACCTATGCGGCAGTGTCGAGAATGGTGTAGTTAAGCCAAGTGCTCACCCTATCAATGATAAGGCGAAGTCTGGTAAATGCTACGGTGCAATGGTTAAGGCTATTGATTATGAAGGCTGGTCAAGCACTGACAAGCAGCACTTGTTCCGAGTCTTTAAAGCTCAAGCCACAGGACAGAACTTTGAGGACACTTGGCTTTATGCTGGTACGCTTCCTTCATTGACTGAGGATCAGGCTAAACACGTTTGGACAGAGCAACTAGGCAAAGAGCTAGATGCAGAAACTTAAGGCATAAAGTTGTGCCGTAACATTATCAATATTGATTGCCCTTGAAGCTAGTTGTTCAAGGGCTTTCTTGTTTAAGGAGGTTTACAAATGAGCAATAGAAATATGCTTGTACATGGGGTAGGTATTAATGATTTGAAAGGTGCATCGAACACAACAGCTTATCGTATCTGGCGAAATATGCTTAAGCGTTGCTACTGCCCTAAGTATCATGTAACTCGACCAACTTATAAAGGCTGCACTGTTTGCTGTGATTGGCTCGTATTCAGTAGTTTTAAACGGTGGTTTGATAAGCACTATGTACTGAATTTTGAGTTAGATAAAGATCTGCTAGTTGCTGGCAATAAACAATACGCACCAGAGAATTGTAGGTTTGTTCCTGCTCGTATTAATTCTTTGTTAGGAGATAGTAAAGCCATTAGAGGAAGTTTACCCACAGGTGTTGCACTTCATGGAAAGAGCTATCGAGCTTATTGTACCATTGATGGTATGCAGCACTACTTCGGCACACATGACACTGTACTTGATGCTCTTCGAGCTTACAGCAAAGCCAAGCTTTCAAATGTGAAACGAGTTTGTAACGAGGAGTATATTAACGGTAATATTCAACTTGATTTGCATGACTCTATCATTGAGCAATGCCGTGATTTGTTGGTGGCGAATTTACGAGAGGTAGATGCGTCATATCAACAGCCAGTAGTTCATTAGTCTTGCCAAATGGGCACAGTCTTGTTAGGTTACACGCTCACGACTGTGCTTTGTTAAGCATATTAGCAAGCCCCAGAATCGAACTAGCCGTCCCTTCTAAGGATGTGGTCGAAGGTTCGAATCCTTCAGGGCGTGCCATTATTTAAAGAAACCCGATAGCTCTCAGAGTTGTCGGGTTTTTTGCATTTCACCTAGCATAAAAACATCCGCGTTAAAGTGCCATCCTGTTTCTTTCCTTATTCATTTCATTTGGCTCATATTATCGAAAGTTAAAATTGTTCGTTTTTTGGGGTTTACATCATTTGGTAATAGAGCCACTATGAAATCATGAAAAATAGACAAGTAAAGTAATTAGGCAGTGGGTTTATAAAATCACACCTTCTGATTAATTGCTGATTTAGAGGAAGTAATGGCAGGAAACAGTATCGGACAACATTTCCGCGTGACCACGTTCGGAGAAAGTCACGGTATCGCACTAGGATGTATCGTAGATGGGTGCCCACCAGGATTGGAAATTACTGAAGTAGACCTTCAAAGAGATTTGGATCGTCGTCGCCCCGGTACTTCTCGCTATACAACGGCGCGCCGTGAAGCGGATGAAGTAAAGATTTTATCCGGTGTATTTGACGGCCAAACTACGGGAACTTCTATTGGTCTATTGATTGAAAATACAGACCAACGCTCTAAAGACTATTCCGAAATTAAAGACAAGTTCCGTCCTGGCCACGCCGACTATACGTACCACCAAAAGTACGGTGTGCGTGATTACCGAGGTGGAGGTCGTTCTTCTGCTCGTGAAACCGCAATGCGTGTTGCCGCAGGTGCTATTGCGAAGAAATATCTTAAACAAGCATTTGGTGTTGAAATCCAAGCTTACCTTTCTCAAATGGGTGATATCTCAATTGATAAAGTGGATTGGAACGAGATTGAAAACAACGCTTTCTTTTGTCCAGATGCCGACAAAGTACCGGAATTTGATCAACTGATTCGTGACTTGCTAAAAGAAGGCAACTCGATCGGTGCGAAGATTCAAGTGGTTGCGACTAAAGTGCCGGTGGGTCTTGGTGAGCCAATCTTTGATCGTCTAGATGCCGATATTGCACACGCTCTAATGAGCATCAACGCTGTGAAAGGTGTTGAGATTGGTGATGGCTTCGATGTGGTTAATCAACGCGGTAGTGAACACCGTGATCCATTAACGCCTGAAGGGTTCAGCAGCAACCATGCTGGCGGTATCTTAGGTGGTATCTCTACTGGGCAAGATATTGTGGCAAGCATCGCGCTTAAGCCGACATCAAGCATTACGGTTCCTGGTGACACAATCACTAAAGAGGGTGAAGCAACGCAGCTAATCACCAAAGGTCGTCACGATCCATGTGTTGGTATCCGTGCAGTACCTATTGCAGAAGCAATGTTGGCTATCGTGCTGCTTGACCATTTGCTACGCCATCGCGGTCAGAACTTTGGTGTGACAACAGAGACACCACAAATCTAGTTCTGCTTCTTTTCATTCAGACCAGAAAACGGATGTGCTAGAGACAAAAAAGGGTTGCTTCGTAATGAAGCAACCCTTTTTCACATTCGTAGGATTATTCATCCAGTTAGAGACCATCAATGAGCGTTATCAATACAAGGCTCTAAGCGATTAATGCACTGAACTTTCAGAATCAAGTTGGAACGACGGTAAGCGCCATTTGAATCTCACTGCAGCCATACGCAGCAAGTAACCAACCACAAGTGTGACGATGGTCGCGGTTACGTCGTTGATACCAAACTCAAGTAAACCTAGGTACAAACCTGAAGCGATAAGCGCGATAGAGGCATATAACTCCTCGTGCAGAACCAATGGCGTTTGGCGACAGATAAGGTCGCGTAATAAGCCACCAAATACACCGGTAACCAAGGCTGATACCATGCAAATCATTGGGTGCAGACCCATTGTCATCGCTACCTTAGTACCAATGATGCTGAATACAATTAGGCCTAGTGCATCCAAACGAATGAACAAGCCTTTTAGCTTGATGACCCACTTCGCCAGGCCTGTCGTGACGACGCCAGCGACACAAGTGATAGCCAAAAATTCTGGATTTTCAACCCAACCTAAAGGGTAATGGCCGAGTAGTATGTCTCGCACTGTACCGCCGCCAATTGCCGTTGCACTCGCAACTAGCATTACACCAAACCAATCCATTTTTTGTTTGCCAGCACTGAGAGCGCCGGTCATGGCTTCTGCCGTGATGCCAATGATATACAAAACACTTAGTAGCATTGCTGTAGCTCTATAATTTAGGTCTATAAATTCGAGTCTTATAGGCCTTAGGGATATAAAAATGAAGCGCGAGTGTAGTAGTAAAAATGCTTGTTGACGAATGAATATTTGTACCGTGAATGAGCGTTTCAGATTAGTTCCAGTAATCTGTTGAACCAGCTTGAGGTTACCTACCTTGAAGATAAACAGGCGTGCAATCACGGGGCTTGCTTGAACGGGGAAGGTTACGCTTGATATGGGGTTTACCAAGACGCGAAAACAGAGCAAAATACGGGGGTTTATTTTATTCTAAGCCAGTTTTATGACGCACCAAAACTCAGACCTTATCGATATTTTTAATCAGACCTTTTTTGAAAGCTTTAATACCAAATTAGAGCTAGGTGATGATGAGCCGATCTATTTGCCTGCTGATGACACTATTCCACACCATCGAATTGTCTTTGCACGTGGTTTTTATGCTTCTGCTTTGCACGAAATTGCACACTGGTGTGTTGCTGGCTCTGAACGTCGGTTGCTGGAAGATTTTGGCTATTGGTATGAACCTGATGGTCGAACGGAATCGGTTCAAGCTGAGTTTGAAAAAGTAGAAATTCGCCCACAAGCGTATGAATGGATCATTGCGATGAGCGCAGACTTTCCTTTTAATGTCAGCTGTGACAATCTACACGGCGATTTTGAGCCAGATCGTTTGGCCTTTATGAATAAAGTACACAGCGAAGTCATGGGGATCTTCGAAGTTGGCCTTCCGCCTCGCGTAAAAATGCTCTCTGAAGCATTACGCAGCTTCTACGATGTAGAACCTTTATGTGCTAGCCAATTTATTGTGAAATAAGAGAATATTATGATTATCGAATTTGAAGAAAAACTACTTGAAGTAATTGATGCTCGCATTGAAAACGCATCAGAGGACGAACTGTTTGCCGGTGGTTACTTACGTGGTCATATTTCTCTTTCAGTGGCTTCATGTGAAGAAGAAGGCATTGAAGACGTGGCTGAAGTTAAAGCCCGCATCGAGAAGAGCCTAGATGACGCTCGCTCTGAACTAACGCCTGCAGATCGCACTATTGTTAATGACCTTTGGGTTGAACTGCAAAACCAAGCTTAATCGCTAACTATTTATCATTATCCGCTCAGTCCCTTCCTTTTCATTTTGCTGAGTCGTGAATTATTTGAGACTCATTCGAAATTTTTGAATGAGTCCGTTCAATCCTTGTGATGGTTCCATTTCCCGACTACGTTATTCTAAGCTCACTTAACGGAATTACATAAAAGGTCACATCATGAAAGTTATCGCATTCGGCGCAAGCACAAGCTCTACCTCTATCAACAAAACTCTAGCAACTTACGCAGCTAACTTGATTGAAGGTGCTGAAGTAAAAGTCCTAAACATCAACGACTACAACGTTCCTATGTTCAGTGAAGACACTGAAAAAGAGATTGGCCAAGCGGAAGGTGCTCAAGCATTCTTGCGTGATTTAGCAGAAGCGGATGCGTTTGTTATCTCTTTTGCCGAACATAACGGTCACTACCCAGCGGCATATAAAAACCTATTTGATTGGGCAACACGTATTGAGCGTTCAGTGTTTGGCGAGAAGCCAGCGGTTTACCTAGCAACTTCTCCTGGCCCTGGTGGCGCTCAAACGGTACTTGGCGCGGCAACGGGGTCTGCATCATTCTTTGGCGGCAACGTGAAAGCTTCACTATCAGTGCCAAATTTCTATGATAACTTTGACTTTGAGTCCGGCGCTATCAGCAACGAAGAGATTGCTCAGCAGATCAAAGACGCGGTTGCTAAGCTGTAAATACTGCTCCGTTTAGAACATCTGTTTAGATCAACAAGAACAATAAAAAAGCCCGAGTGACATAATGTCGCTCGGGCTTTTTAGCTTTTAGTTTCAGGTATTTCAGATGTTCAGAATAGTTGAACTAGAAACTATGGGTTTGTTCTAGAGTGTTTGTCTGCAACCCAACCAGCGGTTAATGCCTTACCTTTACGCAGCCTGCGCACCCACATTCTACTTGGGTGAATCGCTTCAAGCACATCAACCGGTAAAGGTAGCGGATCGCCACATATTTGTGATGCTAACACTTCGGCCAGCAATGGAGCAGAGCTTAAGCCGCGCGAACCCAGCCCTATAAAGCAGTACAGGTTAGAGAAACTTGCTACCGTTTGAACACCATCAATCGAGTGGCGCTGTGGGTTAAAGTTGTGCAGATCTTGGTACTGCGCTTTGATTGATTCAAAATCACCAACATTGCCGACAAATGGTAAGTGATCACGGCTTACGCTTCGGATACCTTGGCGCGCTAGGTTGCCACTGGTGTCGATATCTTTTGTCCACGCTTGATCTGGCAGCGATCCGTGCAGGCGCTCGCCATTATGCTGTTGAACTTCAATATCAAACTCTTGGTCGATATTGGTTTTGTCGTAGTTCGCACCAATACAGTGATGACCATTGTTTAGATTTTGCGGTGTTAGGTAGCCATCAAAGCACAACACGGTTTTTAACTTGGTTAAGTTTTCCGTGGTCGGAATATGGCTCACTTGGCCTTTAACTGGTGTCAGAGGTACAGGCTGAGTCTGCTCAAACTGGGTGAACTTGTGGCCGTTCGCAACTACCACTTGGTCATGTTTAGTTTGAATCTCACCTTGTGGTGTCTCAATGGTAAGTTGCCATTGTTGTTCAGTTTCGAGCCACTCAAGTTGAGTCACTTGATGTTGATAGTGAGCGCTAACTTGGTTGGTATGTTCTAACTTTTCGATCAAGCCTTGTGTCAGTTGTATAGGGCTTAACCAACCACCCAATGGAAAGTAAACACTCTCTTTATCAACCGGTAAGCCAATCTTTTCATTCGCTTGTTCTGGCGATAAACGCTGAATGAGATCTGTATGGAAATTACCTTCCAACATACGGTTGAGCTTTTTGGTTGAACCTTCATCCCACATCAGAATGTTCACGCCACACCAGCTGTGGTCAAATTGAATAGATTGCGCCGCCTGATTGACGAACTGGCGAGCAAACAGTAAACCGGGGCCAAACACGCGAGAAACGTTTGAGGTCGCTTCGCTCAATAACGGATAAATTGCACCTTGATTGTTGCCTGAGGCATTGCCCGCTGCTTGTGGGTGCTCGCAATAAAGCGTGATGTCTTTACCGCGGCGGCTCAGTGTTTTAGCCAACGCAGCACTGGCAACGCCACCACCAATGATCGCGATGTCTTGTGATTCGCAGTGTTCTGATAGGCCATACCAAGGTTTGATGTTGGTGTGAGCATGCTTTTCGCCCAGTCGGCCTGCAATCATTTCGCGTTTAGTGCCAAAGCCTTTAACCTTCTTCATCGCAAAGCCAGCTTCGATTAAACCGCGTCGAACAAAACCAGCAGCAGTAAACGTTGCACAACTGCAATTTTGCTTGGCCAGCTTGGCCATGCCGTCGAATAGGTTTTGATTCCACATCTCTGGGTTTTTGCTTGGGGCAAAGCCATCTAAGAACCAAGCATCAACCAAACCTTCACGTGGGGTTGGTACGTTAGGCATACAATCTTTAATATCGCCAAACCACAAATCAAGCGTGATTGTACCGTCGCCTAGCACAATGCGGTGACATTCCGGCAGAGCAATCGGATAATGTTCTTGGAGTTGCGTCGCATACTCGGCTAATTCTGGCCATGATTGGTGCGCTTTGATCAGATCCTCTTTGTTTAAAGGATATTTTTCAAAACTGATGAAATGTAACTCTTTGGTAATCGCTTGTGGGTTATCTTTAAGGAAAGTATCGAACCACTGCCACACAGCAAGAAAGTTTAAACCTGTACCAAAGCCGGTTTCAGCAATCACAAAACGACGTTGTTGATGTTCAACCCAACGCTCTGGAAGGTGGTTTTGCTTTAAAAAGACGTAGCGAGTTTCTTCTAAACCGTTAACATTGGAGAAGTAAACGTCGTCAAATTGGTCTGAAACTGGCGTGCCAGACTCATTCCATTCCAGTTCTGCATTAGTAATTGAAGTCATAAAATCTATCATTTTGTGATTTGAAGCGATATGTTGGTAGGGATTGTACGAATTTCTAGGAAAGCTGACCACTTTTGTTAGGCTTCTTAGTTATCATCTAGCTGAATTTAGAATTATAGGAATGTCACATGAAACGAGTCGTAATCACCGGTATGGGTATTGTTTCAAGTATCGGTAACAACGTCGAAGAAGTTTTAGCATCACTGAAAGAGGGTAAATCTGGTATTACCGCTTCAGAGCAGTTCAAGGAAAATGGCTTGCGCTCTCAAGTTTGGGGTAACCTAAAAATGAACCCAGCTGACCATATCGATCGCAAAAAAATGCGCTTTATGGGTGATGCGGCGGCATTCGCATATCTTTCAATGGAGCAAGCAATTGCTGATTCTGGTTTAACGGAAGATCAAGTATCTAATGACCGCACGGGTATCGTTGCGGGTTCAGGTGGTGCTTCATCTCTAAACCAAGTTAACGCGGTAGACATCATCCGTGAAAAAGGCGTTAAGCGCGTTGGTCCATACATGGTTCCACGTACAATGGCTTCTACGGTTTCTGCTTGTCTAGCAACGCCTTTCAAAATCCGTGGTGTGAACTACTCTATGAGTTCTGCATGTGCAACATCTGCACACTGTATTGGTCACGCGATGGAGCTTATCCAACTTGGTAAGCAAGACGTAGTATTCGCTGGTGGCGGTGAAGAGCTGGATTGGTCTCTGACTATGATGTTCGACGCAATGGGCGCACTTTCTACTAAGTTCAACGATACTCCTGAGCTAGCTTCTCGTACTTACGATGCGGACCGTGACGGTTTTGTTATCTCTGGTGGCGGCGGCATGCTAGTTATCGAAGAACTTGAGCACGCAGTTGCTCGTGGCGCAAAAATTTACGGCGAGATCGTAGGTTACGGCGCAACTTCAGATGGCTACGACATGGTTGCTCCTTCTGGTGAAGGCGCGGTTCGTTGTATGAAGATGGCGATGCAAAACGTTGATGGCGTTGACTACGTGAATACTCACGGTACTTCAACGCCTGTTGGTGACGTTAAAGAACTTGGTGCAATCCAAGAAGTTTTCTCTCAAGATAATGGCGGCGGCAAGAGCCCTGCAATTTCTGCAACTAAAGCGATGACCGGTCACGCTCTAGGTGCAGCTGGTGTACACGAAGCAATTTACTCAACACTAATGCTTGATAACGGCTTTATCGCACCAAGCATTAACGTTGTAAACTTAGACGAAGCAGGTAAAGGCCTAGACATTGTAACGGAAGCTCGTGAACAAGAGCTAACGACGGTTATGTCTAACAGCTTTGGTTTCGGCGGTACTAACGCAACGCTAGTAATCAAAAAGTATCAAGCTTGATTTAAGAGACAAGGTTAATCGTTAAAGGGGGGCGAGTGCAGACTCAACACGCGCAGCTCTTCTAATAATAACGGCTATCAGAAGCTTGTTTAGATATAGGTTTTTAAGCGTGGTTTTTTAAACGTGTTTTTAACATGGTTTTTAAAATCGGGGTTTAGAAATTGAAAGGTTTCCAGAGCTTGATCAGTAGTGACTTAGTTAGTACTGGTTGAACAGACGCAAGACTCTGTCTCCTGGAGAGCGAGATAGGATCCTTTTGTTCTGGATGTTTGCCCGATTGTTTATTCAATCGGGCATTTTTCGTTTTGACCTTGGATATAACTCAATTCCTTTTCTTGTTTGTGAAGGCTAGGGGATTCAGCCCTTTATTCATAATGTATTCCAATTGTTACTCGACACCGTGTGTGTAATTTTGCACAATCATTTCAATTCACATTTAGGTCGATAGACCCCAACAAAAGTACTCGCCAAATGAAAATCTTAATCGACGAAAATATGCCTTACGCTGAAGCGCTGTTTAGCCAGCTAGGTGAAGTGACAATGAAGTCTGGTCGCACACTCACTGCTGACGACCTAGTTGACGTAGACGCATTGATGATTCGCTCTGTTACCAAGGTAAACGAGTCATTAATCAGCAAAGCCAATAAGCTGAAGTTTGTTGGTACTGCGACGGCTGGTATGGATCACGTTGACCAAGAATTGATGAAAGAGCGTGGCATTTTCTTCACTGCAGCGCCTGGCTGTAACAAGGTGGGTGTCGCTGAGTATGCCTTCAGCGCGATGATGGTGCTTGCTCAACAACAGGGTTTTTCTGTTTTCGACAAAACGGTCGGTATTATTGGTTGTGGTCAAGTGGGCAGCTACTTAGCGAAATGCTTAGAAGGTATTGGTATTAAAGTTCTGCTCAACGATCCTCTTAAGCAACTGGAGGGTGACACTCGTGAATTCACCGACCTTGAAACGTTATTAGAACAATCCGACGTGATCACGTTACATACGCCTATCACCAAGACGGGCGAGTTTCCAACGCACCATATGATCAATGAGCAAGTGCTAAACAACTTCCGCGCCGACCAAATCCTGATTAATGCGGCTCGTGGCCCAGTCGTTGATAACCAAGCACTAAAAGCTCGCCTGCAAAAAGCTGACGGCTTTACTGCCGTTCTTGATGTATTTGAGTTTGAACCTGAAGTCGACATGGAATTGCTTCCACTGCTTGCTTTCGCAACGCCTCACGTAGCGGGCTACGGTTTAGAGGGCAAAGCGCGCGGTACGACCATGATCTTTAACAGCTATTGTGAGTTTTTAGGTGCGGAACAACGTGCTTATGCAAGCGATCTTCTACCGACAGCCCCAGTGCCTCAAATGAAATTAGATAGAGCTTGGGATGAAGCAACACTGCACAATTTGACTCAGTTGATCTATGATGTGCGCAAAGACGACGCCTTATTCCGTCGCAATATCTCTACGCCGGGTTCTTTTGACAAGATGCGTAAAGAATATTGGGACCGTCGAGAGTACAGTGCTGTCGAGTTAACGGGCGACGAATCTTGTAATTTAACGCCGTTATCTAAACTCGGTTTTATGGTAAAACCAACTTTATAAAAGAGAGAAACAATGAGCCAAGAATTTAATATTGCTATTTTAGGTGCGACTGGTGCGGTTGGTGAAACCATTCTTGAAGTACTTAAAGAGCGTAAATTCCCTGTCGGTGAAATGCACTTACTAGCAAGTGAACGTAGTGAAGGCAAAACTTCCCGTTTTAACGGCAAAACAATACAAGTACAAAACGTAGAAGACTTTGATTGGTCTCAAGTACATATTGCGTTTTTCTCTGCAGGTAGCGAACTTTCAGAGCGTTGGGCTCCAATCGCTGCGGATGAAGGTGTGGTTGTTATCGATAACACATCACGTTTCCGCTACGAATACGATGTTCCTCTGGTGGTACCAGAAGTGAACCCTGAAGCGATTGCTGAGTTCCGAAACCGTAACATAATTGCAAACCCTAACTGTTCTACTATCCAAATGGTTGTAGCACTTAAACCAATTCACGATGAAGTGGGCCTTGAGCGTATTAACGTTTCAACTTACCAATCTGTATCTGGTGCGGGGAAGCCGGGGATCGATGAGCTAGCGGGTCAAACGGCTAAGCTTCTTAACGGCATGCCAGCGGACAAGTCAGCGTTCTCACAGCAGATCGCCTTCAACTGTATTCCTCAAATCGATGAATTTACAGAGAACGGCTACACGCGTGAAGAGATGAAGATGGTTTGGGAAACTCAAAAAATCTTTGCTGACTCTTCAATCACGGTGAACCCTACGTGTGTTCGCGTACCTGTATTCTACGGTCACGCTGAATCTCTACATATTGAAACTCGCGCTCCAATCGCTGCAGAGCAAGTGGTTCAGCTTCTTGAGAACACAGAAGGCGTTGAAGTATTTCAAGCGTTAGACTTCCCAACTCAAGTTCGTGATGCGGGTGGTAAAGATCACGTAATGGTTGGCCGTATTCGCAACGACATCAGCCATCACAGCGGCGTAAACATGTGGGTGGTTGCTGATAACGTTCGTAAAGGCGCAGCGACAAATGCAGTGCAAATCGCTGAAGTTCTGATTCGCGATTACTTCTAAGTTTCATTGCTTTGATAAATAAGCCTCACTCTTTAGTGGGGCTTTTTTAATCAATTGAAAATATTGTTAGGAAAATTGTGTGAAATTGCTGCGAATATTGTTGTCGTAACACATTTTTTGTCTTCGTCTCTATAGTTTTATGTCATTTATCCGATATATTTAATAGTCATCCTTTATCCGAATTTAAGCACCTAGCTGAGCACTTTATGTTTCAAATTTTTAAGCCTTGGTTAATGCCTTTGGCCGTTATCATTGCGACTCAGATTCCCGTTGTTCGTGCAGATTCCATTCGAGTTGTAGGGCCTAATGGCCAGATACAATCAGCGCCTACTTTTTCCGAACCTCTGCAAAGAGCGCAGCCGCTTAGCGCCTCCAATGGTACTAGTGAGCCCTCACGTTTCTATGGTCCAACTCGTGGTTCAGAGACGCTGTGGTCTATCGCCTCAAAATTACGTCCGGATAACTCCGTGTCAGTCCAACAAACCCTGTTGGCGATTTATCGCTTAAACCCTCAAGCGTTTGAAAACCAGAATATTCATAGCCTGTTGCCTGCGAGCAACTTACGTGTGCCTTCTTTAGAACAAGCTCGTGCCAGCTCAACGCAGCAAGCTGTCAACATCATGACTTCGCACCTTGCCAAGCTTGATGCTCCAGTGGCGAAGCCTGTCGCGCCAAAAACAAAACCAGTGCCAACTCGACCTGATGCAAGTGATAAAAGTGCGGCTTCAGCAAAGCAAGTAAGTACAGCTAAAGCGTCTACAAATCCATCTTCTCCAACTGATTCAACGTCTCCAACCAAGGATATGAACGAATTAGAAAAGACATTAAAACTTTCAGAAACAGAGTTACTGTCATTGGAAGAGAAAAATCATCAGCTTCGTTTAATGCTGTCGAACGTGCAGTCTGAAGTGGATGTACTTAAAACGGAACTAAGCGACGAAGACCGTATCCGCAGCGAAGTTGAGAAGCTGCTTGCTGAAGAGCGTAAAAAGAACGCCGAAATCGAAAAAATGGCACCGACTGCTACAGAACAGTTGTTATCTAATGGCTGGCTAGTGGCAGCACTTGCGAGTATTCCAGGCCTTTTACTTGGCCTTATTATTGTGATGCTGTTGGGGCGCCGATCTAAAAACGATGAACAGCAGCAAACGACGCAAGATCAACCTATTCAACCTGAACCAAGCAGTGTGACTCCTATCTCTTTAGGCGAAGAGATGAGCGATCTTGATAATGAGCTGTCTTTGGATGATGAACTTTTTGATACTGAAGACGACGCTACCAAGCTATTTGACGATCAAGCACTGGCTGAAGAAGACGATGTATTTGCAGGCTTAGATGAATCCGATCTTGATTTTAATCTTGATGGTGAAGACGATGACCCGTTTGCAAGTATCGGTGAAAACGGTGATTTAGACACCAACTTCGACGATCTGGACTTAGACAGTAACACCGGCATCAGTGTTAATGGTGAAGAAAAGGCGCTTGGTCTGGAAGAAATGGAACGCGCTCTGGATAAAACAGCGGAAAGTTCTCTTGATTCTGATGACGAGGACTTCGACCTTGCGGATGATAACGCGATGTCTGCTGATGAGGTTGAATCCCTACTATCTCAAGAGTCTGAGACTGAAGACTTAGGATCGAATGAGCTAGATCAGTCTCTATTAGATGATCTGTTCGCGCTTGATGACGAAGACGATGGTAGTTTCGATATCGATGCTTTGATTTCGGAAGAGCAAAGTGATTCGCCTTCTAATAACAGCACCCCAGCAACCGATGATTTTGACATTGATGCGCTTATTTCAGAGCAACAGAGCGATGCCAAGCCAGCTGACTTGAGCAATGACGAGTTCGATATCGATACTTTGATTTCCGAACAGCAAACCGCTGAACCTTCGGCTTCTAGTGTCGAAGAGGATATTGATGATATTTTTGCTCAGGTTGCAGCTCAGAAAGGTGAAACGAATGCTCCCTTTAACCTTGATAATGACGATGAGATTGCCGCTAACCTAAACAGTGGTTTGGCGTCTGATGATGATATCGAAAACATCCTGTCTCAGTTTGATAAGCCAACTGAAGATGAAGAAGCTCAAGACAGCGTTGATCTGCTCGATGAGCAATTGGCAGGGGATGACGTAGACCTAAGTAATTCGACCGATCTTCTTGATGAAATGTTGGAAGGTGAATCGGATGATGAGTCTGAAAACGAACCTTTAGGGTTTGACGCTTTGTCTGAACTTGAAGAGCTTTCTGGCATATCGGCGGACGATGACCTAAACATTGCGGAAGATAGCACGGAAACCTTAGATGAGCTGATCGGTGATTCTGACGGTGATGACTTCGAACTCGATGCAGATAGCACTGATTTGCTTGATGATTTTCTTGATAGCGAATTGCTAGCCGATGATGCATCAACAGATGAAGCGGGCGAGAAGGAGACTGAATCTTTAGATCCGTTTGATGATCTACTAACAAGCGGTATTGAAGGTGAATTAGAATCGGAAGAGCAAGCGTTTGATAAAGAACTAGAGGCGGCCTTTGACAAAGCCAATGAGGAGCCTATCAAAGAGTCAAGCGTTGAGACGACTCAGTCAACATCGGAGCCTTCTGAATTTGAGCCAGCGCAAGCTGCTGAGGTGAGTGAAACATCACAACCTGAACCAGTTAGTGATGAGCCGTTAGATTCGGAACCGACGCAAGCCAGCTCAGAACTTGAGCCAGAAAGCGATGATGTTATGCCACAAAACGATGAAGCCTTTAATCGTGATGACTTCATCGATGATCTATTTGGTGTAGCGCCAGCAACAGATGCTCTGCTTGATGATTCATTAGAAACCACAGACGAAGCGTTGATTGATGAGTTAATGACGCCTGATGACAGTGGCGTGTTGGAAGCGAATGAAGCGCAAGTTGAAGATCCAATCGAACAGGTTTCTGAACCAGATCAAACTCCAAATTCGGATATTCAAGAAGCACTTCCGGAAGAAACCGCATCGCCTGTTGAAGAAAATGACGAACTGGATATTGAGTCGCTGTTATCTGAAAATTCTGATGTTGAAGAACCCGCTTTCGCTGAATTAGAACAAGGAGCGCTTGAGCCGAAAGCAACAGATACACAAGACAGTCACGAAGAAATCGTGCCTAGCTCTGAAAACCAAACTTCACCATCGTCACTGAGTGATGTCTCAGAAAACGAAGAAGAGACGGTTGAAGATTGGTTAGCAGAATCGATCGACGATGTTGAGTCGCCATCGAACATCGACTCTGATTTTGACTTTGAACCGAAAATTCAAGGTAGCGATGAATTTGAGGATGTTGTTGAATCCTTGCCAGAGCCAGAGCCAGAGCCAGAGCCAGAGCCAGAGCCAGAGCCAGAGCCAGAGCCAGAGCCAGAGCCAGAGCCAGTTCGTGCAGCAAATATGCCAGAGATCATTCCAAATGAATTCGGCGTACCAGAAGATGACGATTGGCTGATTGAAGATGAGACGCCTGCACCAGAGGCAGAAACAACACCAGAACCAGCTGTTGAACCTCAATTAGACGCTGAACCGCAACCAACAGCTGAGCCGCAAGCTGAAGCGACACCACAAACCGAAGCTATACCACAAGTTGAGGTTGCACCACAAACTGAAGTGGCGGAGCAAGCCAGTGAAGAAGAATTTTCATTTGATGATTTCGACCTGCCAGAGTTTGGTGAAGAAGAGGCACTAGCGGAAGCTGATGTTGAAACAACACCAGAACCAGTTGCGCCCGCTGTTGAACCTCAACTAGACGCTGAGACGGAACCAACAGCTGAGCCGCAAGCTGAAGCGACACAGCAAGCCGAAGTTACACCACAAGTTGAGGTTGCACCACAAACTGAAGTGGCTGAGCAAGCAAGTGAAGAAGAATTTTCATTTGATGATTTCGAACTGCCAGAGTTTGGTGAAGAAGACGCATTAGCAGAAGTGGCTAGCGAACCGGATGAAGCACAGTTAGAGCAAGATCTCTCTGATGGTAACGAAAAGTTTGAGTTTGATGACCTTGAGCTGCCTGAATACGATGAAGAGAGCGCAAAAGCCGATTCTGTTTTAGACGATATTGAACAAAGCAGCGCCGAGCCTGTAGCGGAAGAGACAGGTATAGAGTTCGATGAATTGGATTTACCAGAATATGGTGAAGATGAAGCAATCTCTGATGCGTTTGCTGAGAAACCAACACCGCTAACTTCTTTCAGCCCACAAGGCGAAGAGCAAGATGCGTTGCATGATTTGTTCTCAAACCCACAAAGCTTTGCTCATGCTGATGCTCTCTCGGATGTTGAAAGCTCAGAGGCTGATTTTACACAACCAGATGAATCACTGGACGCGCCTTCAGAGCCAGGCTCAACGTCAAAAGCGGTTCAAGATGAACCACTAGAAGATTTTGATGAGACTGCTCTGGCTGAGTTACTTTCAGAAGATGTTCAAAACACTGTCGATAATATGTTTGACAAACCACTGGATGCAACGTCGATTGATAGCGCAGGTCTTGATATTGATGCGATGCTTGAAGTGGGCGGCGAAGATTGGAAGGGGTTTAACTTAGCGCCAGAGCAACAGTCGAGTATGCACAAGGATGTCCCTGATGATCAACAAGAGATTTGGGCGTCGGCAGAGCAACAAGCTGAACCTAAAATTAAAGAAGAGAATTGGGGACAACAAGACAACTTAACCGAATCAGGCAGAAGTCGTGATAAGCCATACATGACGATTGATGAATTGATGGCTCAAGTAGAGCAAGAAGGTGAAGAGGTCACTAATCCAGACGATGAAGAATTGAAGCTGGATGTTGGTTTAAATGAGTTCCCTGATGTTATCGGTGATATAGGCAATTTTGATGTTGATAGCAATGCAGAAGCTGCAGGTAAACTCGATTTAGCTAAAATCTACATCGAGATGAGCGACTCGCAAGGTGCGATTAAGCTTCTAGAGGAAGCTATTGTTGACGGAAGCGATGATATTCGTCGCGAAGCCAAGAATATCATCGATAAGTTAAACGGTCGGTAAGCTCAACGAAATAGAAAGGGTAGCATTGGCTACCCTTTATTTTAGGGTGAGGCTAAGAGCCTTTGTTTTATTATTACAGTTTTAGCCCCATCCTGTTTGGGATAGCACCGATTTCCGTATATACTTCTCGCCCATTTTCAAAGAGAACAAGAACATGAAAATTGCTTTAGGTATTGAATATAACGGTACCCACTACTTTGGTTGGCAGCGCCAACGAGACGTGAAAAGTGTCCAAGAAGAATTGGAAAAGGCTCTTTCAGTTGTCGCGAATCACCCTGTTGAAGTTATGTGCGCAGGTCGCACAGATGCCGGTGTTCACGGTACGGGACAAGTCGTTCACTTTGAAACTAATGTCGATCGTAAAATGGTGGCATGGACAATGGGCGCTAATGCCAACATGCCAAAAGATATTGCGGTTCGTTGGGCGGTAGAAGTGAATGAAGATTTCCATGCTCGTTTCTCTGCTACTGCACGCCGTTACCGCTACATTATCTTTAACCATGCACTACGCCCTGGTATTTTGAATTCAGGTGTTAGCCATTATCATGGCCATCTTGATGAAAAAAAAATGCATGAAGCGGGTCAGTACTTACTTGGTGAGAATGACTTTACTTCGTTCAGGGCAACACATTGTCAATCTCGTAGCCCGTGGAGAAATTTGATTCACTTAAATGTGACTCGTCATGGGCACTACATCGTGATCGACATTAAAGCGAATGCGTTTGTTCACCATATGGTGAGGAATATTACTGGTAGCCTTATTGCAGTAGGTAAAGGTGAGCAGAAACCAGAGTGGATCCAGTGGCTTTTAGAGGCCAAAGATCGAAAAGTTGCCGGCGCGACTGCAAAAGCGGAAGGCTTGTATCTGGTGGATGTTGATTATCCTGAACATTTTGAGCTACCACGAGAGCCGGTTGGCCCTCTTTTCTTACCAGATAATTTGAACTAAATGTGAGACTTAGGTTCAAAAAACATGGTGATTTCGTGTGTAAGATGGTGACAGAAAATAGGTACAACCAGTTTTTTATCTACAGTCGCTGTTTTATGTGCTTTAATTCCCACGCATAATTCCCAAATTTATTTCTTTCGCAATCAAGCGCAAGAATCGAAACAAAAAGGTCTTCCATGAGTTGGCTTGAAAAGATTTTAGAAAAAAGCAACATCGTAACATCTCGTAAAGCGTCTATCCCTGAGGGTGTTTGGACTAAATGTACTTCTTGTGAGCAAGTGCTTTACCATGCTGAACTAGAGCGTAACCTAGAAGTATGTCCAAAATGTGATCATCACATGCGCATGAAAGCACGTCGCCGTCTGGATACATTCCTAGATAAAGGTGAACGTGTTGAACTCGGTGCTGAGCTTGAACCACAAGACAAACTGAAGTTTAAAGACTCTAAGCGTTACAAAGAACGTATCTCTGTTGCTCAGAAGAACAGTGGAGAGACAGATGCATTAGTAGCAATGAAAGGCGAATTGCTTGGTTTACCTATCGTAGCGTGTGCTTTTGAATTCTCATTTATGGGCGGCTCTATGGGTTCCGTTGTTGGTGCTCGTTTTGTGAAAGCGGTCGATGCTGCTATTGAAAACAATTGTGGTTTAGTTTGTTTCTCTGCAAGTGGTGGTGCGCGTATGCAAGAGGCGCTTATGTCTCTAATGCAAATGGCGAAAACCAGTGCAGCGCTAGAGCGTTTATCGGCGAAAGGCTTGCCGTTTGTTTCCGTAATGACTGACCCAACAATGGGTGGTGTTTCTGCGAGTCTAGCAATGCTAGGTGACATCAATATCGGTGAGCCAAAAGCATTGATCGGTTTCGCTGGACGTCGTGTAATCGAACAAACGGTACGTGAAGATCTTCCTGAAGGTTTTCAACGTAGTGAGTTTCTACTAGACCACGGTGCTATCGATATGATCGTTGACCGTCGTGAGATGCGCCAGCGCGTAGCTAGCTTAGTTGGAAAAATGACCAACCAGCCTTCACCATTGGTAGTTTCTGTGAACGATTCACCGAATGAAGCCACTTATGAAGTACCAGAAGCGCCAGAAAAAGGGTAAAGTACCTTCTAACAAACCTACTTAATTATGGTTATGAGTTAGATGAGTCAACAACCTATTCCTCAAGCCACATCCTCTTTGGAGATGTGGCTTGATTATTTATCAAACATCCACACAAGCGCTATTGATCTTGGGTTAGACCGAGTTCAGGCCGTCGCTTCTAAGGTAAACCTCACCAAACCTGCTCAACACGTGATTACCGTTGCTGGAACTAATGGCAAAGGCTCAACGTGTGCCCTGATGGAAGCAATTCTGTTAGATGCTGGTTACTCCGTTGGTGTCTACAGTTCCCCTCACTTAATCCGCTATAACGAACGTGTTCGTATCAACGGCCAAGATCTATCCGATAAAAAGATCGTGCAGTCATTCGATTTTATTGAAAAAGAGCGTGGCGAAATCAGCCTTAGTTTTTTCGAGTACGGCACCTTAGCCGCGTTACGCGCATTTCAAACGGAAGCGGTAGATGTCGTGTTATTGGAAGTGGGATTAGGCGGTCGTTTAGATGCAACGAATATCGTTGATCATGATGTGTCTGTGATTACCAGTTTGGCTGTCGATCATGTTGATTGGCTTGGTGACGACATCAATGTGATTGGCTTTGAGAAAGCGGGTATCTATCGTAGTGGTAAGCCTGCTATCTGTGGACAGCCTAAGCCACCAGCAACAGTTGCTGCACATGCAGACGATATAAAAGCTGAATTTTACCAAGTGGGTATTCAATACACCTATGATGTTGACGGTGATATTTGGAACTGGCGCAGTGGTGCATTCCAATTAGAAGCTTTACCAATTCCTAGTTTACCGTTACCTAATGCGGCAACCGCATTGATGGCGTTGGGAACTTCAAAACTGAGTATTAGCGATATAAATATCACTAATGGTCTAAAGAGCGCACAGCTTCCCGGACGTATGCAGAAAGTCAGCGATCAACCTGTGATTGTGCTTGATGTAGCGCATAATCCACATTCGGCTGAGTATTTTGCACAACAAGTTATTCAAAAGTATGCTGGAAAAAATTTACACGTTGTAGTCGCCATGCTTCATGACAAAGATATTCCCGCAACATTGGAAGTATTAACACCAGTTGCAACACATTGGTATCCAGCTTCACTACAAGGCCCTCGTGCGGCAACCGCTGCCGAATTGTGTGAAAGCCTACCAAAGGGCGTAGAGCAGTATTCAACCCCTGTAGCGGCGTTTGAAGCGGCTTTAGATTCTGTCCAAGGTGACGATGTTGTGTTGGTGGTCGGTTCTTTCCATACTGTAGGTGAAGTGCTGGAGCATTGGCAGAAAAAAGGAAACTAAATGGCAAGTAAATTCCAAAGCCGATTAGTCGGCACTATCATTTTAGTGGCCATAGGCGTGATTGTATTGCCAGATGTGCTTGATGGTAAGAAGCTTCATTACAAAGAAGAGTTTGCAAGCATTCCAATTAAGCCTGAGCTTGATAGTAATGTTGAAGTATTTGAAGTACTCGATCCTGTTGAAGATCAGATTGCGCTGCCGGACTCTCCGGTTGAGCAGGTGGTTGAAAGTGGTGGCGACAGTTCAAAGACCCAAACAGCGTTAACGTCTGATGATACAGAATCCGACAAAGTGGCTGTTGTGGTTAAGCCTGTACCTGAAAAAAATGAATACCAAGATAGCGCGTGGCTCATTCAATTGATGGCTTTAAAAAATGCTGACAACGCCAAAAATGTTGTTAAGGATTTACAAAAGCGTGGTTACCAGGCTCACACCAAGCAAGAAAATAGTTTTACGCGAGTAATTATTGGCCCGGATGTCTCTAAATCCAAACTTGAGCGACAAATTAAGGAATTAGAGAAAATTACGGGTTCAAAAGGTCAGTTGCTCAAATTTAAACCGTTAAATCCATAAGAAAACGTTTGCGTCAGCATTTTTTCTGTTAAAATGCGCGCCAACTTAAGATGAAGAATTCATGAATTGGTTAGATTTTGTCATTTTAGGCGTGATCGGCTTCTCTGCCGTGATCAGTTTAGTTCGTGGTTTCGCTAAAGAAGCGTTGTCATTGGTTATTTGGTTTGGAGCATTTTTTATTGCTAGTCAGTACTACGCTAAATTAGCCATGTACTTTACCAATATCGAAGATGAGATGTTTCGAAACGGAACTGCGATAGCAGCATTGTTTGTTGCAACGTTAGTTGTCGGTGCCTTAGTTAACTATGTCATCGGTCAGCTAGTTCAGAAAACAGGCCTGTCAGGTACAGACAGAATCCTCGGTGTCGTCTTTGGCGGTTTACGTGGTGTTTTGATTGTCTCTGCAGTGTTGTTTTTCATGGATGCGTTTACTGCATTCCCAAGTTCTGAGTGGTGGAAGAGTTCGCAATTGGTTCCAGAATTTAGTCGAATCATTGCGCCGTTCTTCGAGCATTTACAAGCAACATCTAGTTTCTTATCTGGCGCGCTTTAGCGCCAGTTAATATCGAAAATCGAGGGTTAGGACATGTGTGGTATTGTTGGAATCGTGGGTTCAACACCTGTAAACCAGTCAATTTATGACGCTTTAACGGTATTGCAGCATCGTGGCCAAGATGCCGCTGGTATTTGTACCATAGAAAGCAATCGTTTCCGTCTGCGTAAGGCGAACGGTTTAGTCAAAGATGTTTTTGAAGCAAAACACATGCAGCGCTTACAAGGTGAAGTTGGTATTGGTCATGTTCGTTACCCTACTGCGGGTAGTTCAAGTGCATCTGAAGCTCAACCTTTCTACGTAAACTCTCCTTTTGGCATCACGTTGGCTCACAACGGCAACCTGACAAACGCAAACGAAGTGCGTGAAAAGTTGTTCGAGAAAGACCGTCGTCATTTAAATACAACTTCTGACTCTGAAGTTCTATTGAACGTTTTGGCTCATGAGATCGATACCGTTAAAGGTAACGTGACTTCTGATGATGTTTTCCGCGCTGTCTCTAATGTGCACCGTACGATTCGCGGCGCTTACGCAGTGACGGCAATGATTATCGGCCACGGTATGATTGCATTTCGTGACCCACATGGTATCCGTCCTCTGTGTCTTGGTAAGCGTGAAGTTGATGGTAAAACAGAGTACATGGTTGCGTCTGAGTCAGTCGCGTTAGACGCTGTTGGTTTTGATTTTATGCGCGATGTTGCTCCTGGTGAAGCTATCTACGCCACATTCGATGGTGATCTTTTTACTAAGCAATGCGCAGACAACCCACAACTAAACCCATGCATCTTTGAATTTGTATACTTTGCTCGCCCAGATTCATTCATCGACAAAATCTCGGTTTACAGCGCACGCGTTGAGATGGGTGAGATGCTAGGTAAACGTATTAAAGAAGAGTACGCCGACTTAGATATTGATGTGGTTATCCCAATTCCTGAAACTTCGAACGATATTGCGCTACGCATCGCTCAAGCGATCAACAAGCCATACCGTCAGGGTTTCGTGAAGAACCGTTATGTTGGCCGCACGTTTATCATGCCTGGTCAGCAACAGCGTAAAAAATCAGTTCGCCGTAAGCTGAACGCAATCCGTTCAGAGTTTAAAGGTAAGAATGTTCTATTGGTTGACGACTCTATCGTTCGCGGTACAACGTCAGAGCAGATCATTGAGATGGCTCGTGATTCAGGAGCAAGTAAAGTCTTCATGGTTTCAGCAGCTCCAGAGGTGCGCTTTCCGAACGTTTACGGCATCGATATGCCGAGCGCGATAGAGCTGATTGCTCATGGTCGTGACAACGAAACAATTTGTAAGCAGATTGGCGCAGATGCTTTGATTTTCCAAACGCTACCAGATCTAATCTCTGCGGTAGGTATGGGCAACCAAGACATTTCTCGCTTCGATACTTCGGTATTTAACGGTGAGTATGTAACAGGTGATATCGACCAAGCGTACTTAGATTTCCTAGATTCTTTGCGTAATGACGACTCAAAGGTTCAGCGTGAAATCCAACAAGACCTAGCGAACCTAGAGTTACATAACGAAGGCGCTTAGTCTTTCCGTTAGGAATCGCGCTTTTTTGCTAGCGATTCAGAATTTAAAAAACCAGAGTATTCGCTCTGGTTTTTTTATTTTCGAAAAGAGAATTGGTTTTAATGAATGTGGTATGCGATCACAAAATCAATAAACAATCTTACCTTCTCTGGCAGGTGGTCTTTGTGATTATAAAGCATGTAAATATCACGAGGGTTAGCGCTCCAGTCTTCTAGGACCTGCACTAAGCTGCCATCTTCAATATATTCACGAATCATCACATCAGGCATTAGGGTGATACCTAGGCCTCCAGAACATGCTTGTCTCACTACATTGAGTGCATTGGCGTTGAAACGACCTTTCTCGCTGTTAACCACCGTCTCATCATTAGAGTTACTCAGTTGCCACTTAATTAGCGGGTAGCCTTTTAGAAGAGAGTGGTTAGCCAGTTCTTCCGCGTGGCTTGGTGCCGGGTTCTTCGCTAAATAATCAGGGCTCGCGATAAGAATATCTTTTACTTCACTGATTTTTCTTGCGATTAGACTTGAGTCACGTTGTGGGCCAACGCGGAAAATTACGTCCCACTCGGTTGGATCAAGCTGATCGGCTTGGTTGTTCATCATCAATTCAATATTGATATCAGGGTATTGAATCATGAAGTCGCTGAACATTGGCATCATCATGCGTTTGGTCAGGTTGGATGGGGCCGTAATACGAATCTTACCGGAAGCTCCTTTGCACACGTCCGTGAGCTCTTCTGCAGTAGAAGACAGACGTTGCAATAGCGGAGAGCATTCATTGAAAAAACGTTCGCCAGCCTCTGTTAAAGAGAGTTTACGCGCGTGTCTATTGAGAAGCCTCAGGTTCAGAGAGTCTTCTAAGGCTTGAATACGTCGTGTAATGGTCGCAACCGGAATCATAGTCTTGCGCGATGTTGCGGTGTAGCTCCCATTTTCAACGACGAGTCGAAAGAGGTTTAAATCATCTAATTTCATAAATCCAGACACATTTGTTTACAATCTCATCTAATTTATACGTAACAGTGAGATCAATGTTTGCGTTACGTCAACTCGTTGCACTATTTACAAGTATTCCAACCCTCGTCACGAATTACCAGTAAAGAGTGAACATTTGTGTATTTAGCATTTTGTTACTAAGTTTTATATTAGTTCTTAGAACAGATAACAATAATAATTCGACTTAGTTTTGTGAGGTTATAGATTATGTACAAAACTCACAGTCAGCCAGTAATGACCTCGGCTCAGGAAGTAATCAACCAGAAATGCGTAATGTTGGTTGATGATGATCCTATTTTTCGCCGTATAACCAGCGCGTACTTAGACACGATTGGTTATAAAGTGGTTGAGGCTGAAAATGGACTGGACGCTCTGCAAAAGCTCAGAGACTCGGCGCCAGATTTAATTGTGTGTGACTTGTCAATGCCGATCCTGGACGGCATTGAGCTTGTGGAAGAGCTCAGTTTAGAGTATCCATCATTGCCTATGATCGTTGTCTCAGGGACAGACGATATGTCGGATGTGGCGAAAGCATTACGATTTGGCATCAAAGACTTCTTAGCCAAACCTTTAGAGGATCACGGTCACTTAGGCAGTGCGATTGCGAATACGTTAAAAGATTCATTCGACAACATTTCGGATCAACGAGATTTTTCAAGCCAATGGTTTTGTGTGGATGACGGAGGAGAGATCCCCGAAGATCAAGAGCTGCATTGGCACCTGAATTATTTACAAGAAAACCCAAGTGCAGCAAAAGACTTACTGCATGCGCTGCTGCCTGAAAAAGATACAAGACAAGGCTCATGGTGTTGTAGTTATCGATTATTGCAATCAACAGAGATGATGCCGCTTGTGTTTGACTACGCATGGATGATGAATGGGCAGTTTGCTTTTTACCTCGTCGATTCGTCCTCTTCTGATAATGCCAGCTCAGCGTCTACATTGTTGGTGCGAGCGCTATTTCACGATTACATAAGAAATAGAAAAGATTTTAATGTTGATCTCAAAGATATTGCTGAGATTTTAGAGAAGGGGATTGAGTGCTCCAAATGTGCCACGCCCGTTAATGCATTGTTTGGTGTCGCCAACCTTGCCGAGGGTACCATCTCTGTTTTGCCTGCGGGTCTAGATGGACGCTGGTCGAATGGTGAGATGAATCAAAACATTGCCGCTGGTGAGCGTTTAGGCGAAAACTGTAAGAAGAATTTTATTACGAGAGACTTGCCGATTGAACAAGGCTGCCAACTCTCATTGAGCTTGCTTGGAGCGGCGAGCTTTAGTTTAGACATACACCAAGGGTCTACCGATTAACCCTATATTTCCTCGGTTTTTGTGAATAATTGATTAAGGTATAGTTGCGCAAATGGTGTGGCTATGCCTTTTTTGTTAAATGTCGATTTAGCAAAGCGGGTTTGGTTCGCCAGATAACAGATACTTACCTTTACTAACAAAAACAAGAAGCAATCATGGCAGATAACAAAGACTTTCAAGACCCGTTTAATGTATTCTATTTTTTAGGATTTTTAGCCGCATTTTTAGCGATTCCATTGTTACCAGCAACATTAACGTTGATCCGTGTATTCAATGGTTACGCAACATTTTAGTTAACCGATTTCCGTTTGCTGAATCGTAGTTGACTGATTCAGAGTTGACTGATTGAAAGTTAACGGGTCGTGATTAATTTAAGGAGGCCACAATTAGCGTTCGAGTTTTAAGTCTCAATATTGCTGGTGGCCTTTGCATATTTCTCGCAGTGCTAGGGATAGTTTTACCTGTTCTGCCAACCACGCCTTTTCTCCTTCTTGCTAGCGCATGCTTTATGCGAAGCAATCCTAAAGTTCATAAATGGATGCATGAACACAAAACGCTGGGTCCTTTACTGAACAATTGGTATCAACATGGTGCCGTCACCAAACAAGTTAAAACGCGCGGTGTGTTCTTTATCTTGTTGAGTTTTGCGTTATCCATCTGCTTTTCCCCGATCATTTGGGTTAAGGTTTTCCTAATTTGCGTACTTGTTATTCTTCTCACATGGTTTATGCGACTTCCAACCCATGAGTTGGTTGCTGACAGCAAAGAAAATCACTACCATTAAGCCAATGTGCCTGCTTGTAAAGCGGGCGTTTATTATTTCAGCAATCAGGGCTATGACTCTCGTTGCAATGAATACCAATCGTACCTTTCCTTAATTCCAAGCGTTGATGTTTGATTCGTTAACGAGGGTTTGGAAAGCGGCCTAATGAAGTGCATAAGATTATGAACACAGAAAAAATCTCTCTGATCAAAGCAAGCATCAAAAGCATCCCTGATTACCCTAAAGCAGGTATTTTGTTCCGTGACGTAACAAGCTTGATGGAAGACCCTGCGGCTTACAAAGCGACTATTGACCTGCTAGCGGAAACATTCAAGGACATGGGCTTTACTAAAATCATTGGTACGGAAGCTCGTGGTTTCTTATTTGGTGCGCCTTTGGCTCTTGAGCTAGGTGTTGGCTTCATTCCTGTTCGTAAACCTGGCAAGCTGCCTCGTGAAACTGTGGCTCAATCTTATGAACTTGAGTACGGTACAGATACACTAGAAATCCATACCGACGCTATCGTTGAAGGCGATAAAGTGCTGATGGTTGATGATTTGTTAGCAACAGGCGGTACGATTGAAGCAACAACAAAGCTGATTCGTAGGCTCGGTGGTGTGGCAGAGCACGCTGCATTTGTTATTAACCTTCCAGAAATCGGTGGTGACAAGCGCTTAAAAGGCTTAGGTCTAGAAGTGTTTAGCATCTGCGAATTCGACGGTCACTAATCCTTTTCGGAATTATTCATGAGCTATCTTGCGTTAGCGCGAAAATGGCGACCAACCAAATTCAAAGAAGTGGTTGGTCAAGCCCATGTTTTAACAGCATTAGAGAATGCCCTTAGCCAAAATAGGTTGCATCACGCATACCTGTTCAGCGGCACACGAGGTGTCGGTAAAACGACCATCGGCCGTTTATTTGCTAAGGGTCTCAACTGTGAAACAGGCATTACCTCAACCCCTTGTGGTGAGTGTGCAACCTGTAAAGAGATTGATGAAGGTCGTTTTGTTGATCTTCTTGAAATCGATGCTGCCTCTCGAACTAAGGTAGAAGATACCCGCGAGCTTCTGGACAATGTTCAGTACAAGCCAGCACGTGGTCGCTTCAAGGTTTACCTTATCGATGAAGTACACATGCTTTCTAGGCACAGTTTTAACGCGCTTCTAAAGACCTTAGAAGAGCCGCCTGAGTATGTGAAATTTTTGCTCGCAACGACCGATCCACAGAAGCTTCCAGTGACGATTCTATCGCGTTGTCTGCAGTTCCACCTTAAGCCGATCAGTGTTGATAATATTCACGAGCAGCTTGACCACATTCTTGAACAAGAAAGTGTGGCGTCTGAGTCTCGTGCGCTTGGGATGATTGCTCATGCGGCTGACGGCAGTATGCGTGATGCTCTGAGCTTAGCGGATCAAGCTATCGCATTAGGCAACGGCAATGTTGTGACAGACACTGTGGCTCATATGCTCGGTACGCTAGACACCGACCAAGCCATTCACTTGCTAGAAGCGATCAGCAGTAAGCAGCCGCAAGTAGCAATGGCTTGCATCGAAGGTCTTGCCGAGAATGGTGTGGAATGGGATGGTTTATTGAGTCAACTTGCGACCCAGTTACATCGCCTTGCAATGTTTCAAGCATTGCCATCAACCTTAGATAAAGCACAGCCTGATGCTGAACGGATAGAACTGCTTAGCAACGCATTGAGCCCACAAGATATCCAACTGTACTATCAGATTGTGTTGAAAGGACGTCAAGACCTACCGTTATCACCCACTGCGCGTGTTGGTATTGAGATGGTGGCTTTACGTATGTTGGCGTTTAGACCTGCAGAACAAGCAATGGCAACGGCAATATCGACTCAGTCGACGAGCACTGCGCCAGTGGCAGCTCCGAGAGAGCCTCAGAGGCAACAACAGGCGCCTCAACAGCAAGCTATGCAGCCGCCACCTGTACAACAGGCTCAGCAGCAGAATTCAGCACAGTATTCCGATTCGCAAGGTTACGCTGGCCATTCAGGCAGCCAAGGTTATCCTGAGCAGGATTACTCGCACAGTCAGTATGATGCGCCACCGGCTTATGACGAACGTCCTAGCTACGGTGCAGAACCGTCTCAACAAGCGAATTATCATAATCAAGCTCCGGCTCAGCCACAAAACGCTGCTTCACCTGTTTCTTCTGCTCCGCAAGGACAATCAGAACGTCCTGCTTCGCCTGTAAGTGGTTTACGCCATCAACTGCGTTCTCAACGCAGGGGCAGCGCAGCACCAGAGAGCAAAGGTTCAGCGCCAAAAAAGGATAAAGCGACACCGGCTAAAACTTCAGTTCTTGACCGAGTTGCTCAGCAACACGGTGGCTCTGAGCGGGTGTCGCCAGCTTCTTTATCTACCTCTTCGACAGAAAAGGTAACCAATGATAATGAACCTTATCGCTGGAAACCGTCTAAACCTGTAGTGAAAGAGGTGAGCAAAGAGCTTACACCTACTCAGATCAAGCGTGCGTTAGAGCATATTAAGACACCAGAAATGGTCGAAAAATTGCTTCAAGAGTCTATTTCTCAAGATCAATGGTCCGCCACGATTCAAAAGCTAGAGACAGCCAAGCTTGTTGAACAGTTAGCATTAAACTCAGTGTTTTCTAAAAATGGAACATCAATTACTCTAACGTTAAGAGCGAGTCAGGCTCACTTGAATACGGACCGTGCGCAGAGCGAACTATTACAGTCTCTCAATGCTGTACTCGGAGAAGAGTGTCATTTGAGCGTTGAAATCGGTGAGGGTGGAGAAACGCCTCTAGAACTACGAGAAAGATTGTATCAAGGCAAGTTGAAAGACGCGTTTACCAGTTTGGAAAACGATGCCAACGTACAGTTTATCGAAAAGCGTTTTGCTGCGGAGCTCGACAGAGACAGCGTTCGTCCTATCTAGAACACTACTCGTTTAGTGACCGGCATATCATCCCAGATAAGCAAATCTGAGAACTGAACATCGAGGGGTTGAATCGCATTGTTTTAACCCCCATTTAGGCACGTATAGCTTAATTAATTTTAATAAACCAATTAGACCAGAGAGTATTAACATGTTTGGTAAAGGCGGTATGGGCAACATGATGAAGCAAGCCCAGCAAATGCAAGAGCGCATGCAAAAGCTTCAAGAAGAAATCGCAAATATGGAAGTTACAGGTGAGTCCGGTGCTGGCCTTGTAAAGGTAACGATCACTGGTAGTCACAGCGTTCGCCGTGTTGATATCGATGAAAGTTTAATGGAAGACGATAAAGAGATGCTTGAAGATCTTATCGCTGCTGCTTTCAACGATGCGGCTCGTCGTGTGGAAGAAACTCAAAAAGAGAAAATGGCTGGCGTAACTGGTGGAATGCAACTTCCACCAGGTATGAAGATGCCTTTCTAAGTAACTTATTCTTAAAGATTAATTCAAGTAATGGTTTGTTGTGAACGAACGGTTACCTGAAAATCAGAACGGTTAAATATGCGTACCAGTCACATGCTGGAGCATCTGATGGAGGCCTTACGTTGTCTACCTGGGGTTGGTCCCAAGTCGGCGCAGCGTATGGCCTTTCATTTGTTACAGCGCGATAGAAAAGGCGGCCTACAGTTGGCTGAAGCTCTTAGCCAAGCAATGACTGAAATTGGTCATTGTAATGAGTGCCGTACTTTTACCGAAGAAGATACTTGCCATATTTGTACTAATCCTAAACGTCAGGATAACGGTCAGATATGTGTAGTAGAAAGCCCTGCAGATATTGCAGCAATTGAAGCTACTGGCCAATATTCAGGTCGTTACTTTGTGTTGATGGGGCATCTTTCACCATTAGATGGTATTGGTCCAAGTGATATCGGTCTCGATGTTTTGGACTACCGCTTACGCCGTGGTGATATCTCTGAAGTAATCCTAGCGACAAACCCGACAGTTGAAGGGGAAGCAACAGCGCATTACATCGCAGAGCTGTGTAGTGCCCATGAAGTGAACGCAAGCCGTATTGCTCATGGTGTTCCCGTTGGTGGTGAACTAGAGCTGGTGGATGGCACCACGCTTTCTCACTCCTTACTCGGTCGTCATAAGATCTAAAAAAGCCGCTTGGTGAATTATCACTAAGCGGCTTTTTCTTTTACCTGAATAGGTAGAAGCGACGATTAAGACGGCGCTACGACCTAACACCACCCCCAAATGTTCCGACCATTTCTAACGTATACCTATTCATAACCATTCTTATTAATCTGGAATAGTCTCAACAAGACGTTGAGGTTTCGCAAGTTTGTGAAATCTTGGGCATATATAAGAAGAAAAGTATTGTTAGGTTATTGCTTCGAGCTCAATCAGGTTATCAAGCGCTTCTTGGTCTGTTTTACCACAGATGATAGGGCAGGCTTTGAACTGGTGACATACCTTCGGGCGTGAAGGTTGACCAAATAATTTGCATAGATCTTGCTCATTTAATTGAATGCAGCGTACGCCAGCAGGCTTACCATTAGGCATTCCAGGAATAGCAGATGTAATACTTGGAGCGATACAACAAGCTCCACAACCTAGGCGACATTCCATCAAATTAAACTCACTAAATAACAGGGGGCGCGATAGTAGCAAAAAATGATGAGAGTGACAGCTGTTGATTGAATCAAAGAATGAACAATTATTATCCTTGAACTTTTTATGGGCTAGCGGTATAACACGCACCCCAGTAAACAAGTATGAAGTAATCCTATGACGAACCCATTTTGGCAAGAAAAAACACTAGAGCAGATGACAGAGAATGAGTGGGAATCACTGTGTGACGGTTGTGGTAAGTGTTGCCTACATAAACTAATGGATGAAGATAGTGATGAAGTCTACTACACCAACGTGGCGTGTAGCTGGTTAAACGATAAAACATGTTCGTGTAAAGATTACCCGAACCGCTTCACGTCAGGTGAAGAGTGTTTGAAGCTGACTCGTGACAAGATCGATGAATTTCATTGGCTACCAGACACCTGTGCTTACCGTCTTCTATCAGAATCTAAGCCGATTCCCAAATGGCACCCATTGATCACGGGTTCTAAATCAGAGATGCATGCAGCAGGTGAAAGCGTTCGTAATCAAGTGGTATACGAAATTGATGTAGTTGATTGGGAAGACCACATCTTGAATCACCCGAATCGCTAGTTATTCTAAAAACAGCCGCTCTTGAGCGGCTGTTTTGCATTCGGTAGTAGCAAAAAAAAACAACAACTAGAATCAAAAAACGCCCCGAAGGACGCTTGCTTAAACGAGTAAAAAGTTCAGGCTAGTTTACTTGTTGTTTAATGTACTCACCCAGTTCTGAGTGGTGCATGATTTTCGAAACTGGCAGTATTTTCTCTGCTGGGCCCCAAGCAAAAACGTTCACTGGTGTGTGAGTGTGTGTGCCTGTACCCCAAACGATGTTTTGACCTGTTGCTTGTTCACGAGCAAGTAAATTGCCACGGTCGTTATAAGGGAAGAACGCATCAAAATCGTTGATAGCAGGCACTTCTTCTGCAGACAAGTATTTGTGCTGAGCCAATCGGTATGGGTTCGGCTTACTGGCTAATACGTTTTTCGCCTGTTCCGCTGTGATAGGAAACTCACTATTCTGGTTGACGATCTCAGCCAGCTTTTCAGGTGTTTGCTGCGCTTTATCCAGCTTCTGATATTCGCTGATCATGCCATAGTAGCTTTGTTTCTGATTATATAAACCATCTAGAATGTCGAATGCACCAAAGTTAAAGTTGGGTGCATAGTCGCGATCAGCGAAAGCTTCGCCAGAACGTTTCTGTGGTTTTGGTAGGTTGTCAGAAGAGTAGCTAAACCCGAAAGAACCCGTTTCGTGGTCTGCGGTCACTATCACGATCGTGTCTTCACGATCTTTTGCCCATTCATACACCGTTTGGATCGCTTCATCAAACTTGAGCAGTTCATGCAGCATAGTGCCGGCATCGTTACTATGGCCCGCCCAGTCGATTTGACCGCCTTCAACCATTAGGAAAAAGCCGTCTTCATCTTTGGATAAGACGTTGAGTGCTTTTTGTGTCATCTCTTTCAAGCTTGGCTGAGTACGGTCGCCACTTTTTTTCTTGTTGCTGTAAGCGATGCCGTCATCCATGCCTGAGTAGGCGAACAGGCCAAGTAGCTTATCGCCTTTAGCTTCTTCTAACATGCTACGGTTAAACGCCAGTTGGTAGCCGTTCTTTTCTGCTTCAGTTAGAAGGTTACGGTCGTCTTTACGTTTTGATTTTAGGTAAACATCGCCCTGAGTCAATTTCTCAAGTTGCTTGTAGGTTTCGCCTTTGTCATTGGTCGATTTTGGAATCCAGTGACGTAGCCCGCCTGAAAGCATTACATCAACGCCCGTTTCTAGCATGTCGTTAGCAATTTGGTTTTCGAGTGAACGGTGAGGTTGGTGAGCCGCAAAAGAAGCGGGTGTCGCGTGAGTTAAACGCGTGTCGGACACTAGGCCAGTTGCTTTGCCTGCTTTTTTGGCTTTCTCAAGTACCGTCTCGACATGATTGCCTTGCGAGTCAATGCCAATCACTTCTGAACCACTATAGATACCCGTTGCAAGCATGGTTGCAGAACAAGCGGAATCTACCACAATCGCATCTTCTGGGTGAGTCAGGGATGAACCAATGACCCCTTCTTGAGCTAATTGGTAAAGGGCGGTTTTATTCCCTTTATAAATGGAATTTGGCGCCTGGTTTGCGTAGGTTTCCAATAAGCCAACTTGCTGAGGTCCCATACCATCACCAATCATCAGAATGACGTTTTTGATTTCTGCTGAAAGTACGTTGAATGAGAGTGTTGAGGTTGCCACTGCGGCAATGATTGGTTTAATAATGTGCTTCATTAGTTGTCCCTTTTCATATAAGCCGGATGATTAGAACATCAAAACATGTCAAAGTCGTTTCACATTTGTTTCATAATTATAAATTTGAGTAATAACTCAAAGTTCTGAGAGAACATAAAAAAAGACTCACGTTTCGGTGAGCCTTTTGCTTACTTAGGAGTGTCCAAGTAAATGGACGACGTTATGGCTAATGTTAAGCAAGTGGTAGTTGCGTAACCACTTGATTGAATGCAATTCGAGCATTCTGAGCTTGCTCAGATAACTCGATCTTCTTAGCTTGTGCGGTACTTAGATTACTCTCGGCCTGCTCAAGTGCTTGTTGCAGATTCTCTGGTAATTCGTGAGTTTCCATTTGTGAACCTTGTTCTAACACATAAGCGCGAATTTCTTTCTTCACTGTAGCAAGTTCTTTGTATGCAATACGCTCCAGTTCAGCGGCATCTTGTGCTGCATCTCTTTCTTTCTCAAACTGAGCGAGTGCCATACCTTCTGCAGACCATGGATCCATGTCTGGCAACTCTTCGATGTTAATCGTTGGTTCGATGTACGCATCTTGGTGGCGCAGGTCGAGGTGAGTCGCACGAACTGCTGAGATCATCAGCATCACAGAAATAACAAGCAACGGTAAACCACCGACAATTGCCGCGGTTTGTAGTGTACTTAAACCACCTAAGAACATCAGAATCGTTGGTAAGAACGACAGAGTGAATGCCCAGAACATACGGTTCCAACGCATTGGTTCTTCAGTCACATTGTTTTGAACCACAGACGCAAGGATGTATGAGATAGAGTCAAACGTCGTTGCTGTAAAGATGATACAAAGCAGAGTGAATACCGCGATAACTAGAGTGCTCATCGGCAGTTGCGCTAGCATCGAGAAAATGGCCTTAGTTGCGCCTTCGGCATTCAGGATAGCAACCACATCGAGTTCACCGGAAAGTTGTAGTGATAATCCGTAGTTACCTAGGATCATGAAGAACAAGAAACACCCTAGTGAACCGAAGAAGATAGAACCTGACACCATTTGTTTGATGGTTCTGCCGCGAGAGATACGCGCAACAAACAGACCCATACTCGGTGCAAATACTAACCACCATGCCCAGTAAAAAATGGTCCAGTCTTGTGGGAAGTGGGTGTTTTCAAAGGTACCGTAACCTCCAAATGGTTCTGCCCATGTCGCCATCACGAAGAAGTTAGACAGTAGGCGACCAATTGAATCTAAACCAGTTTCAAGCATGAAGATGGTTGGACCCGCAATCAACACGAAAACCAGTAGACCCATCGCACCCCAGAAATTGATATTACTTAGAATCTTGATGCCTTTTTCTAATCCTGCATAAGATGAGTAAGCAAAAATCGCAGTACACACTAAAAGCACCATCACTTGCGTTAGGTTATTTTTAGGTAGACCAAATAGGTGGTTCAGACCTTCAGTAATAAGAGGGGCTGCTAAACCTAATGTTGTCGCCGCACCGCCAAGTAGGCCGAAAATGAATAGGATATCGACGATTTTTCCAGGTACGCCTTTACTGCGGTGCTCACCAAGAACAGGCATCAGCGCACTAGAGATCTTTAGAACGGGCTGTTTACGAACATAGAAAAAGTAAGCAATAGGAATTGCAGGGATTAGATAGATAGACCAAGCAATAGGTCCCCAGTGGAACAAACCGTAAGTTGCTGCCCAGCGAACCGCCTCTTCGCTGCCCGGCTCTAGTTGGAAAGGAGGTGATTGGTAGTAGTAAGCCCACTCAATACAGCCCCAGTACAGGATACTTGCACCGATACCACCACAAAATAGCATTGCAGCCCATGATGCTGTTTTGAATTCAGGCTCTTCATCAGCTTCTCCTAGTTTGATTTGTCCCATATCACTGAAGACAACGTAAACCATAAATGCGCAGGCAGCGAGACCTAAAGCAAGATAGAGAAATCCAAGCTGATCTGTCATGAATGTTTTTGCAACCGCAATCCAGTCTGCGCCCTGAGTCGGGAACAAAATGAGCGGGAAAACTATCGTGAGTAGGAGTGCAATTGCACCAAAGAAGGTTGGCTTATCAATAAGCTCAAAAGCGTTTTTCACGAGCATAATTCCATTAAAATGAGAGAGGAATTATGGAGTGAACTCATTTTTTAGGGCAAATCGAATCTATTGTCGTAACAACAAATAGATTTAATTCATGAGGGGAGGGCGTTAAACCAGAGCGAGAAGGATCCCACCAACGGTTGCCGCTGCGGACAGGTATTGCCCTGCAGAATAAGAACCATCGTCCTCTTCTTCAATCTTATCTGGGTGATCCATACCTAAAGCGCCATGAGCAAATGACTCAACCTTATCGGTAACGGTCGCGTTTTCAGCTTCGACCTTTTTGGCTTCTTTATCGATCTCTTTAAGGACAGATAATAGGGCTTTGCCTTCATCAGAAAGCTTCACGGTATTTTGCTCAACCTTAAGAGGTGCAGGCTTTTCAGCTTCATTGCTTTTAGCTTGTGCGCTCATTTGCGAAGGTGAATACAGCTGAGTGTTACTCGTTCCTACTGGCGTCATATCGCTCTCCTTACCTATCCTTAAATATAGTATCGGCAGAGGTGTGAAAAACTTGTGCAATTAATCATCGATAGTGATGCTTTTTATTCGCACATTACATTTTCTTCTGCTTAATCAAAACCGCTTGGTAATTAAGCAATTCCTATGCCGATATTAATATTTAACTTAGAGCGCTATTGAACAAACTTTTAGCGTGCCAGACTTCTAGGTTACCAGGTTTCTCGCTTATCAGACTTCAACTTAAATAAAGCTTAAGGCTGGATTGCGAATGTATTTAGTCGCACTTGAGATCAGAACCGCGTTTAGATAGGTGCTTGTATGCCTTCATTCGGTTCTCTTTTTGAACAAAGCGAGCGGGAGGCGAAAGTACTTTTAGTTGGTAGTCGCTCGTATCCGCTGATAACTCTTCAATAGGGCTGATAACGACCACTTTCAAATCAGGGTTACGACGTAGAATCGATACTGCCGTCCCTAAACCACCCTCGGTGTGGAACTTGCCAGCCACATGAATTACTTGTTTATTCGGATTCGACGCTAGGTAATCCACAATCGACTCTGCCATGGTTTCGTCCCACGTTACCTGAGCGGCAAACTGCTTTTCTGTTTGCTCTGGGGTGCCGTGATGCATCGAAGCCATGAACTTTTCTTTGTAAGGGCTATCACCAGTATCCACTTCGGCAGCAATCCATTGGCGTTGCTCGGTCGATAACTGGTCTAGGTAAGACAATCCTTTACGGCCAATACACTGAACAAATGGCTTTGGTGCATTTGCCGCAATAACATCGACGTCGTTGGCTTTTGCGAACTCAACTAACGCGCGGTAATCACTTTCGTAATTTGGCCAAGCTGCCGCTTGAGACATGAGAGTTTGTTCACCAATTTTACCGCTTAAGTATTGGTCGAGTGTGGTTTGGTGTTCTCGAGTGAACTGTTCCATTGAAAGCGCAATGTTTGATGTGGCGTTGCGGCGCGCTTTTAAGAAGTCGGTTTGAAAGCGATGGATTGCCGAGTGAGTGTGCCATTCACCAATAAGAACCACATCAGCGTCAATCAACTGCTCAGGTAAAGCATTGAGAGAAAGCGTTTCACCTTGTGGAGAAGCAAGCTGGTAATCATAGAATGTGGAAATGGTTTCCGTTTGCGTGTTAGCCACTTTTTGAGAAGTGCTGTTTGAAGGTTGATTAGCACAAGCCGTGAGCAGGGTAGCTAATCCGATAAGAATAATACGTTGCATGAAATGCCTCCTTGAAGAACACGCATACTAAAGGAGGCAAGATGAGATTTCAATGCAAACGATAATCAATATCAATTAAATGTGTTTGCGATACACTCTTAGCATAAAGTCTGCTTCACAGTTGAATTGCTCAGCTTCGGTGAGTTGTTGTTTAAATTCCTCAGTCGCTTTCCAAGCAAACGGCGTCATCTGTAGCAGGTCGAATGCATCTGATCCCGATAGTTCCATTACATAGTTTAGTTGCTCTTGGTGCTCAAGCGTAAAACCTTCGATCACTTCTGGATCTTCGTCATGCAAGCGAACACCATCATAAATCGCATCACGCAGTTGGTATAAGTGTCGACTGGCTGGTGTCACAGTGATCACGACGCCATTATCTTTGATGGTACGTTGCAGCTCTTCAGCCTTACATGGCGCGTAAATGCGCAGAATGCCATCTAAGCTGTTTTCAGCAAAGGGGAGACGATGACTAGAAGCAACAGAAAAGTCGACAGCAGGGTAGCGCTTAGCGGCGTATTTGATAGCAATCTTTGAAATATCTAGGCCAAAAATAGCGCTGTTTTTATTTTGAAGATTCAACGCGATTTCGTTGGTGTAATACCCTTCGCCACAGCCAATATCCAACAGGCTAGGATCAGAGTCTGGCAGGTAGCTTGAGCATAAGCCGATTACCGCTTGGCGCATTGGGTGGTAATGGTTGCCTTCCAGGAAGCGACGACGTGCCTGCATCATCTCTTTATTGTCACCTGGATCTTTTGAGCGTTTGTGGTGTGCTGGCATCAAATTGACATAGCCTTCTTTCGCTAGGTCGAACTGATGGTTCTTTTCACACTTAAACGTACAATCGTGTTGAGACAAAGGTTGGTGACACAAAGGGCATTGGTAAGTCATGACGCTCTCAGGGGCATAGAGTTGGGCGCAAATTCTACCAAAAAGGTCTGCATCAGGCTAAATAAAAAGACGAAAACATTCGCTCTTAGAGTGATGAGTTTAAGTACTATTTCAATCAAAATCATAGCATTAGGTTTAGATCACGTTTATCTGATTTTTTTATGGGTATCGTTCCCTCCTTCCTACTGTTTAATTAGAAGCTGATATGACAAAGAAAATCATCTTAGACACAGATCCGGGCATCGATGATGCAATGGCAATCCTATTTGCAGAAGCGCACCCGGATATTGACCTGATGGGCATCACCACGGTTTATGGTAATGCGACGATAGACAACGGTACTCGGAATGCTCTCTATTTGAAGCAGAGATTTGGTATGAACGCGCTCGTGGCTAAGGGGACGGATAAACCCTTAATCAGAGATCCCGTTGGAGCCACGGTTGTTGTGCATGGCGAGGAAGGTTTTGGTGATGTAAAAGCGCCAAGTTCGTTAGATGTCACAGCGATTGATAAGCCAGCTTATCAGTTCATTGTCGACAGTGTTAGAGCTGAACCGGGAGAGGTTACTCTTGTGGCGGTTGGCCCTCTTACTAACCTCGCACTCGCTCTGGAAGCCGACCCAGAAATTGTCGATTTGGTAAAAGAAGTGGTCGTTATGGGAGGCGCGTTCGGTGAAAATGACCATAGAGGTAATGTGACTCCATTTGCTGAAGCGAATATCCATGATGACCCTCATGCAGCCGACAAGGTATTTACTGCCTCATGGCCTGTTGTGATTATCGGTCTTGATGTTACTGAGGAGAGCTTTTTTACTCGCCAATACCTAGATGATTTGCGAGACGAAGCTGGGGAGGTTGGACAGTTCATCTGGGATGTCAGCCGTTACTACTTAAAGTTCTATTCCGAAAAAGTAGGCATGGAAGGGTGTCATGTTCATGACCCTTCAGCGATTGCTTATGTTATACAACCATCTCTGTTTACCTGTCGTAGTGGCTCGGTCAGAGTCGTGACTGATGGCCCAGCTGAAGGGATGACAATTCAGAAAGGTGACCAACGTAAATATATGAATGATGAGTGGAGCCCGTTCCCTGCTCAAAAAGTCGGCGTTAAAGTGGACGACAATGCGTTACTGTCACTCTATCGAGAAACTTTAGTTCACTATTCACAGCAGTAAAGCTAATTGATAGCCATCATAGTATTGTCAATAAGTCGCTTAAAAAAGTAGCTGTAAAAAAGGCCGGATGAGCCGGCCTTTAAATATTCTTATTGAGTCGCTTACTGAGCGGCAATCACCGTAATCAGTTGGTGATTTTCGCCAGGCTGTAGCGTTTTTCCTGCTTCTAGGCTTGGTGCATGCAGTGTTGATTCTACGCACAGCATGGTTAGGTAACCGTCGTCTTGCATGTCGCCCATACTTGCAGCGCCTTCAGCCCAAGGGTTCCATAGTACGGCAGAGTTATGACCGTGGTTTTCAACTGTTAGCGTGCGATCCTGCTTCTTGTCAGCAATATAGATTTGCGCTTCTGGTTGTGTGTAAACACGGTCAATCGTGTCGGTCAGTACCAGTTCAGATCCACCTTGGCAGATCTTGTCACCTTGCAAGCTATCAATGTACTCAGCGCCCATACCAGTGGTCGTTGTGCTGTGGATATCGCCAACATTTAGGTAAGTGTGCAGCGCGCCAGAGAAAGTCCATGGCTGCGAATCAGTGTTCTTCACATCCAAAGTTACTTTCAGCTCATCGCTAATCTCAACATTTAGACGTGCATCAAACTGATGGGGCCATACTGCCAGCGTCTCTTCGTTTGGCTTTAGACCTAAGCTTACTATCACACCCGCTTCGCTTTCACGATGCTCAACCAATTGCCACTCACTTGAACGAGCAAAGCCATGAGCAGGTGCTGCAATGCGACCAAACCAAGGCCAACATACCGGAATACCGCCACGTAGAGCCGTTTTTCCGTCGAATTTAGCTTGTTGGCTCATCCAAACCAGGTCTTCTTGACCTTGTGGCTGGAATGACACGACATGACCGCCAAACAACGAAATCGCAGCGTTTGCTTTATCGTGGATAACGCGAACCAGTTTTACACCTTCGTGTTCAACGATAGTGACGTTATCAGAAAGTACCGCTAGTGCAGGTAGAGTAGATAAATCCATTACATGATCCTTCTAAGGAAATTGAATTCAAATGCTGACTAGAGTGATGCTTGATTTTTCATGAGTAACAAGCAGAGTAAGTATTAGAATTGAATTTTGCGTTTGGGCTATCTTGATGAGTTTAGATAGATGCGGTTTAAAAGATAGCAGGTATTAAAAAGGCAACACTAAGGTCGCCTTTTTCAAAGTCTGCTCAAAACAGTCTTCGCTAATGCTTATCTAAAGCGATTTCTAAAAAGAAATTACTTAGAGATGTGAGCGATTAGGTCTAGAACTTTGTTTGAGTAACCGATTTCGTTGTCGTACCAAGATACAACTTTAACGAATTTGTCAGTTAGAGCAACACCAGCTTTAGCATCGAATACTGAAGTTTGAACTTCACCGATGAAATCTTGTGATACTACTTGGTCTTCAGTGTAACCTAGAACGCCAGCCATTTCGCCTTCAGAAGCTTCTTTCATTGCAGCACAAATTTCTTCGTAAGATGCAGCTTCTTTTAGGTTAACAGTTAGGTCAACTACAGATACGTTAGCAGTTGGTACACGGAAAGCCATACCAGTTAGAAGGCCGTTTAGTTCAGGAAGAACAACGCCTACAGCTTTAGCAGCACCAGTTGAAGATGGGATGATGTTTTGAGAAGCACCACGGCCACCGCGCCAGTCTTTAGCAGAAGGGCCATCTACAGTTTTTTGAGTTGCTGTAGTAGCGTGAACTGTAGTCATAAGACCAGACTCAATGCCCCACTTATCGTTAAGTACTTTAGCGATAGGTGCAAGACAGTTAGTCGTACAAGAAGCGTTAGAAACGATGTCTTGACCTGCGTAAGATGCTTGGTTAACGCCCATTACGAACATTGGAGTTGCATCTTTAGAAGGACCAGTAAGAACAACTTTCTTAGCACCAGCAGTGATGTGCTTACGTGCAGTCTCGTCAGTTAGGAAAAGACCAGTTGCTTCAGCAACTACGTCTACGTCGATAGCATCCCACTTAAGATCTTCTGGGTTACGTTCAGCTGTAACACGTACAGTTTTACCGTTAACGATTAGGTTACCGCCTTCAACTTCAACAGTACCGTTGAAACGGCCGTGAGTTGAGTCGTACTTAAGCATGTATGCCATGTACTCTACGTCGATTAGATCGTTAATACCTACTACTTCGATGTCTGCACGCTCTTGAGCTGCGCGGAATACGAAACGGCCGATACGGCCAAAACCGTTAATACCTACTTTGATAGTCATTGTAGTTGCTCCACAACTTAATTTCTGATTAAAGATAACTGGTAGTAAAATTACAGAATCCAGTATACATCTGCAATAGATAATCCGACTTAACTTGTTTAAAGTCAAAAAAAAGCGCCGCTTTTCTTAACAATTGGGTGTAAGTGGTTGAAAATTGACCATTGCGAATGGCTCTGTACCCTTCCAGTTGGGTAAAATACCCCTAAATGATGATTCATTTATGAGTGTATATGTACAATGTTTTCTAGTGAGAAAGTATGTGCTACAAAATGACTTACATGCAAGCCTTTATAGAAAAAAGTAAATATAATAAATGAGAATGTGGAGATATATTAACGTGATTCAAAAGGAAGAAAATATGATAAAGCCTGATGAATACTGGCGTGAGCGCCTATCAGACGACGAGTTTGCAGTGTGTCGTCAACGTGGTACTGAAGCACCATATAGCGGTAAGTTACTACACAACCAAGAGATGGGGATCTATAGTTGTACATGCTGCGAAAGCCCTTTGTTTCTGTCGGATAACAAATACGACTCTGGGTGCGGTTGGCCTAGTTTTGATGCCCCTGTGACGGATGAAGCCGTACGCTATATAGAAGATCTAAGTCACGGAATGAAACGTGTAGAGATCCGTTGTACTGCTTGTGATAGCCATTTAGGTCACGTTTTCCCTGATGGTCCGAAGACAACCGGTGAGCGATTTTGTGTTAATTCGGTGTCGTTAATTTTCAACAAAAATGACAAAAATACGAAATAACTTGTCACTATTGTTTAATCCTTACAGATCGCATTTGTCGATTAAGGAACCTTGAACGACTCATATTACAGAGTTAACTCTAGTACAAATAAAAACAGCTACCATCATGGTAGCTGTTTTTATTTTTAATATGTGGGAACGGCAAGCTCAATAATTTGGGATTACGGAAGAGCTGTAAACTCCATCTTCAATGGCTTCGACAATTTTATCAGCGTCTTTGTTTAACTGTTTGTATTTTGGCTTGGCGAAACGATAAAGAACAGCCAACTCCGCTTCAGATGCTATCGGTACATTAAATTCTTTAGCTACCATTGCCCACACGTACGCTTTTTCCATGTGACCTAGACTGTGGTTGATGCTGGCCATAGACTTGAAGATTTCAGTATTAACGATTGAACCATTAGATAATGTCAGGGCATTATTGAGCAATTTTAACGTTTTAGCATGATCTCTCGTGGTATAGAAAGTCGCTAAGGCATATTGCATTTCTGCGGTATTTAAGGCTTCTTTTCCTTCTAACTGTAAGAAACTGCGCCTTGCACTGATGTCGCCAGTTTGTGACCACAAAAAGTAGAGTGTTTCAGGCGTGTTTGATTGAGCGAGTTCTTCAACAATGCGTTCAGACTCTTCAATGCTGTGCATTAAAGAAGTAAAGCGGCGTTCTTGAAGTTTGGATTGGTCAATCGTCTCGATCTGTGCGGCAAGCTCTAGGCATTTCTTATAGGCAGTGACCAGTTTAAATTCTTTAATCTTATTGGTTTCGGTTGGTTGTTTTTGGACTTCAAATCGATGCCATATAAGGTCGGTACGCGCAACGCGACATTGACCGTCATTCATGTTCAATTGCTCACACTGTAACGCCGGGTTGCTTTGGCACAACTGATCGGTGTTTTTGTTCCCTTCAAGACACCCAACTAAAGTGAGAGGCAATATGCCAACCGCCAACCATTTCATAATTTTCATATTCCTTCACTTGTGATCAAATACACTTATTTTCGGTCAGGTTCTTGACTCAATTCTGTTACGGGTTATTTTCTGGTGAAAATTGTTAAAACTAAGGCCTTTACCATGGATGCAGAACAACTTCTTAGCGCAATGACTCCCGAAGTCTACGAACGTTTAACTTACGCTGTTGAAACGGGTAAATGGCCAGAAGGTACGGTGCTCTCAAAAGAACAGCGCGATTCGTGTATGCAAGCGGTTATGTTATACCAATCTAAACATAACTCTGAAGCTCAACATATGACAATTGCAGCTGGCGGTGAGATGAGTTTTAAATCTAAGTCTGAACTAAAGAAACAGTTTAAATCAGACCAAGAAGATATTGTTAGGGTTAACCCAAATCATTAATCTTAAATTACAACAAAGGGGTGGCACTGTGCCATCCCTTTTATTGTTAAGTTGTTTATTTGTAAGCAATAAAACGACTTAGTTCACGTTAAAATCTTTTGATTATCGTGAAGAGACAGGATTCACATCAAGGTCTTGGATCAACGAACAGTTAACAATCTTATAAGTTCATCTCACCACGTAACACTTGTTGCATCTGAGTCTTCACTTCTTCGTAGCTCAAGTTTTGGCTTAGTAGATAGTGTAACTTCGCTAGTGCCGCTTCTGGGGTCATATCGTAACCACTGATTACACCTGCTTCCGCTAAGGCACAGCCTGTTGCGTAACCCCCCATGTTGACTTTACCCGCCAAGCATTGAGTTAAGTTCACCACAATGACACCTCGCTCTGAGGCCTCTTTTAGGTGCTGAAGCAGTTCGGGGTTTTGTGGGGCGTTGCCTACACCAAAAGTAAGCAGAATCATTGCGTTAACAGGCTGTAGTAACGTGTTACGGATCACTTCGTGTGAGATGCCTGGGTACATAGTGATGACGCCGATAGGTTGCGGAGTAATGTTATGAACCTTGAAAGCACCTTCCGGTTGTTCGTTTACCTTTACGTTATTGCTAAGTTGGATGTTGATACCCGCTTCTAGCAATGGGGTCAGGTTTGGGGAGGTAAACGCATTGAAGCCATCAGCGTGTGATTTGGTGCTGCGGTTGCCACGCATCAATTTGTTGTTGAAGAACAGTGTCACTTCGTTGATAGGGTAGTTCGCCGCGATGTGCAGTGCGTTCAGTAGGTTTGCTTGTCCGTCTGAACGTAGTTCTGCGAGTGGAATCTGAGATCCCGTTACAATCACAGGCTTGCCTAGGTTTTCTAACATGAACGACAGCGCAGATGCGGTGTAAGCCATAGTGTCTGTGCCATGCAGGATAACGAAACCATCGTATTTATCGTAGTTCGCCCGGATATCATCAGCGATAGTCTGCCAATCAAGCGGCGTCATATCTGAAGAGTCCATTAACGGAGAGTATTCATGAATGGTGTACTCAGGCATCTCTGGGCGATGGAATTCAGGCATGCCTGCTAGCTGCTTGTCCATGAAACCTGCGACTGGGACATAACCGTGATCAACAGACTTCTGCATGCCAATTGTGCCGCCAGTGTACGCGATATAGATGTGTTTTCTTTCCATAGCGATTAATACTTAGTGTGATGTAGGGAACAGGGGGGCGATTATAGCGAATTATCATGCAATAAAAAGAGGCACCTAACACAGAGGCGCCTCTTGGTTATTGGTTTAGCTTATTGAACTTGGCAGTTTAAGCAAAAAGCATAACGGCCTTGTGGGTCGTTAAAGCTGCCTAACAGTTGGCTATCTTGAGCTAACTGCTGAGTAACTGGTTGTAAACTGCTTGGTATCATGGATTGAATATCAAGACCAATCGACATCTGAACTTGATTCATGAATTCTTGAATAAATTGTTCAGTTGCTGAAAGAGGCTCTTCTACCCAGTAAATGTTGTAGGTCTCTAACTCGGCAAGTGAAGCTGCCGCTGCAATCGCATCATCAAAATCACCAATTTCATCGACTAGGCCTCTCTGCATCGCATCTTGACCTGTCCATACTCGACCTTGAGCGATCTCGTCGACGGAACCAATGTCCATGCCGCGATTTTCTCCAACCAAGCTGATGAAACGGCGGTAACCATTTTCAATGCCCATTTGGAAAGCGTCTTTAGCACCATCACTTAGTCCTGTCGTAATACCCAGATTGGAGAAGGGTGATGTACCAACGCCATCAGTGTAAACACCAATGTCATTTAGTCCTTTTTCGAAGGTCGTGATAACGCTGAAGATGCCAATCGAGCCCGTTAGTGTGGTTGGTTGAGCTAAGATTTTGTCCGCGCTCATAGAGATCCAATAACCACCAGAAGCGGCAAGACTAGACATAGACACGACAACAGGTTTGCCTGCTTGTTTGATTGCTTCTATTTCATTACGTATTACTTCTGAAGCAAATGCGCTGCCACCGGGGCTGTCTACTCGAAGTACGACGGCTTTCACTTTGTCGTCGTTACGAGCTTGGCGAAGTAGTGCGGCAGTCGTGTCCCCACCAACCGTACCACGTGGTTGCTTACCATCCATAATGGCACCACTGGCAACAATTACAGCAACATCATGCGATTCACTTGTTAGGTCTGGAAGCATCGTTGCACGGTATTCGTAGTAGCCAAGCGCGTTGTAGCTGTCTTGACCGTCGCTGCCAAACACGTCTGCAAGTTTGAGTCGTACTTGCTGGCGAGTCGCTAGCTCATCAATTAAGCCAAGCTTTTCTGCTAGTTTTGCGATATCACCGTCTACTGACTCAAGGTCTTCCAAGAATGATTCCATGCTTGGGTTTAGAGTTTTAACATCTATTTGGCGATTGTTGGTCACGTCATCGACGTACGCACCCCATAGTTGGCCTAACCAACGTGACGCTGACTCTTTGGAAGCATCTGACATGTCGTCACGAATAAAAGGTTCGATTGCAGACTTGTAAGTGCCTACTCGGAACACATGGGTGTTCACGTCTAGCTTTTCTAATAAGGTTTTGTAATAAAGTGAGTAAGCGCTGTAGCCTTTAAGAAGGACACCACCATCTGGCGACAAGAATACTTTAGTCGCGTAGCTCGCTAGGTAGTATTGGCTCTGGTTGTAAAAGTCACCTACCGCATAAATCGGCTTACCAGCTGCTTTGAACTCGTTCAGTGCCTTAGCAATGTAACGAAGCTTGGTTAGATTGGTTTCTGGTAGCTCTTTAAGCGCTAATACAATGCCCGTTACGTTTTCATCGTCTTTGGCGTAGCGAATCGTTTCAACAATATCAAACAGTACGTTTTCTTTCGGAAAGTCTTTACCAAGCAATGACCCTGTTACGGAGTCCATCGGGTTGATATAACGGCTTTGTTCTACAATTGGACCCGATAGGTTAAGTACTAAAGCCGATTGTTGTGGAACGACCGGCTTAGTCGTAGTCGAGTGGAAGTATACAAAGTAAATGATGGCGATACTGAGTAAAAAGATGATGTTAACAAGCGCAAGACGTACAAACGTAATGAGCTTCCAAATCCCTTTAAAAATCATACCGATAAATTTGAATATTTTTTTCATTCTTTCTCCACGGTGAGATAACGTTGCCTGAACAAGCCGTAAACCATTAATCTCATAATATTAAGCTGCTTAGTATCCTACGATAATTCCCAAGCTCAAACTACACCAAGAATAGTTTATCGATATATATTCTCATTAAGTATAGGGTCTATTGACCTTTAGAGTTGGCTTTTGAAGCATGAAAATTCAAAGCACTATGATCGGTGTTACAAAAATGTAAACGGTTGTTTGAACTTTTGATGATTGAACTATAGTGTGGTCAGACCACAAGGATAAAATAATAGAAGTGATGTCTGCCATGTACCCACATTTACTTGAACCACTCGATCTTGGATTTACTCAGTTACGTAACCGTGTATTGATGGGATCAATGCACACAGGTTTAGAAGAAAATAAAGAAGGCCTACACAAACTCGCCGCGTTTTATGAAGAGCGAGCAAAAGGGGGCGTTGGTCTTATTGTTACCGGTGGTTTCTCTCCTAATTTACGTGGCAGATTGACCCCATTTAGTGCTGAATTCAGCAAGGTTAAACACGCAAAAGCGCATCAAGTTGTTACCGAAGCCGTACACAAACATGGTGGTAAAATTGCGCTTCAGTTATTACATGCTGGTCGCTATGCCATGCATCCATTCGCGCAAAGTGCTTCGGGCATCAAAGCGCCAATCGCTAAGTTCGCTCCAAGTGAGATGAGCCCTCGTCAAATTAGGAAAACTATTGATGCCTTTGCGAACAGTGCTGAGCTCGCTCAAGTCGCTGGTTACGACGGCATTGAAATTATGGGCTCTGAAGGTTACTTAATTAACCAATTCATCTGTAAACGTACCAACATGCGTTACGACGAATGGGGCGGTTCTTATGAGAAGCGTATGCGTTTCCCACTGGAGATCGTTAAATCGATTCGCGAAGCCGTGGGTGATGACTTTATTATTATTTTCCGACTGTCGATGCTGGATTTGGTTGAGCAAGGCAGCACCTTTGAAGATGTTGTTCTACTGGCTCAAAAGCTAGAAGAAGCTGGCGTTACCATTATCAACACGGGTATCGGTTGGCATGAAGCTCGTATTCCTACGATTGCGACTCAGGTACCGCGTGGTGCTTTCTCTTGGGTGACGGAAAAGGTTAAGCCTTATGTGTCTATCCCTGTCGTGACATGTAACCGAATTAATACACCAGAAGAAGCAGAACGTATTCTTAGATCAGGGCAGGCTGATATGGTGTCTATGGCTCGTCCGTTCTTGGCTGACCCTGATTTCGTCAACAAAGCAGCTCAAGACCAAGCTCAGTTCATCAATACCTGTATCGGATGTAACCAAGCTTGTTTAGATAACGTGTTTAAAGGCAAACGCGCGAGCTGTTTGGTTAACCCACGCGCGTGTTATGAAACCGAAATGGTTGTTCAACCAGCGCAAGCGACTAAGACCATTGCGGTAGTCGGCGCAGGCCCTGCAGGTTTAGCTTGTGCGACAACGTTAGCGCAGCGTGGACACAAGGTTGACTTGATTGAGAAAAATGACCGCATTGGCGGCCAGTTTAGATTGGCAATGCAGATCCCAGGTAAAGAAGAGTTCAGAGAAACCATTCGTTACTTTGCCAACCAAATCGATGCGTCAGGCGTCAATTTAAAACTGGATACCGAAGCGACGTTCGAGATGTTGTTGAAGTACGATGAAGTTGTTATGGCGGCAGGTGTCGAACCAAGAAAGCTCGATATTGAAGGCATTGATCAAGAAAACGTGGTTGATTACCAAACCTTGATTCGTGATAAGACACCAGTAGGAAAAAAGGTCGCAATTGTTGGTGCTGGTGGTATCGGTATTGATGTGGCAACTATGCTGACAGAGCCGACTTCACATAGCTTGGATGACTGGCTGCATGAGTGGGGCATCGATAAGAACATGGAACACCCTGGTGGGCTTTATCCTTACCCTGATTCGTTCAGCGATAAAACGGTGTGGGTAATGCAGCGTAAAGAAGGTCGTGTTGGTAAAGGCCCGGGTAAAACGACGGGCTGGATTCACAAACGTACGCTAGAAAAACGAGGTGTGAACCTACTTGGCGGCGTGAGCTACAATAAAATTGATGACCAAGGTCTGCATATCAGCGTTGGTAAAAAAGACCAAGTGTTGGATGCCGATTCCGTTGTTGTGTGTGCAGGCCAAGTGTCGGTTCGACCATTTGAAGGTATGTGGCAAGAGTTTGGTGACAAACTGCACGTGATAGGCGGTGCCGATTATGCCGGAGAGCTGGATGCCGTACGCGCGATTCGTCAAGGTGTTGAGCTAGCTATTAAGTTATAGAATCAGCTATCAAACGGTAATTTTATCGGTAGATATTGTTACTTAATTTACTGAGCTAGATTTTGAACAAGGCTCCTAAGTCATAGATTTAGGAGCCTTTATTGTTTCTAATCTAGGTTAAAGAGACAGTCGTTGAGATTTATTATCGTTTGTATTCTGTGCTAAAGTTCAACTATACAAACAATAAAAATTAGTAAGGACTTCAAATGGATGCTTTGGATCTATTGCTCAACAGACGCTCAATCGCAAAACTCTCTGATCCGGCACCTGAAGGTGTCGCGTTAGAAAACATCATCAAAGCAGGGCTGCGTGCTCCAGACCACGGTGCACTAACACCTTGGCGCTTTGTTATCGCGCAAGGTTCAGGGCTACAGAAGCTTTCTGATATCTTGGTTCGTGCTGCTGAAGCGGATGAAAGCGAAGAAGCGGTGATCGAGAAAGTTAAGAAAGCGCCGTTCCGAGCTCCAATGGTGATCACCGTGATTGCTAAAGTGACTGAGCACGAGAAAGTGCCCGCGATCGAACAACACCTGTCTGCTGGCTGTGCTGCGCAAGCCATGCAAATGGCCGCAGTCGCACAAGGTTTTCAAGGTTTTTGGCGCTCAGGGAAATGGATGTTCCATCCAGAAGTTCGCCAAGCATTTGGCCTAGAAGGCGATGACGAAATTGTTGGTTTCTTATATTTGGGTACTCCGGGTTGTACGCCAATGAAAGTGCCAGAGCGTGAATTCTCAAAGTTCGTCGAGTTCTTATAAAGAACATTGAAGCTGAATAGTGGAATGCTAACTGTATAAACAACCAGTTTTCCTTGATTTCTAGGGGCCACATTAGATAATGTGGCCCTAATTGTTTGTAGTATCTGGAAAAACATGTCTCGCCTTATTATTGCTGAAAAACCAAGCCTAGGCCGCGCGATCGCCGCCGCTCTACCGAATCCACAGAAGAAAGACCAAGGTTTTATCAAATGTGGTAATGGGGATGTGGTGACTTGGTGTATTGGACACTTATTGGAGCAGGTTGAGCCGGATGCTTATGACGACCGCTATAAAAAATGGAACTTGGCCGATCTTCCTATCGTGCCAGAGCAGTGGCAATTAAGACCGCGTAAGACTTCAAGCAAACAGCTTACGGTGATCCGAAAGCTATTGAAGGACGCGACACAAATTGTTCACGCTGGCGACCCGGATAGAGAAGGGCAGCTGCTGGTTGATGAAGTGATTGACTACTGCAAGGTGTCCAAGGCCAAGAAAGAGTCGATGGACAGGCTGCTGATTAGTGACTTGAACTTGCCAGCGGTAAAGCGAGCGCTCTCTCAAATGCGCAGCAACCGTGATTTTATTCCACTGTCTATTTCGGCTTTAGCACGCTCTAGAGCTGATTGGTTGTATGGAATGAACATGACTCGCGCCTATACCTTACTTGGCCAAAAGGCCGGTTACCAAGGGGTCTTGTCGGTGGGTCGAGTACAGACTCCAGTACTTGGCTTAGTGGTGAGACGTGATGAAGAGATCGAAAACTTCATTCCTAAAGATTATGTCACTCTGCATGCCTTGATTCCTTATCAAAACAACGGCCAGAGCTTTGATATTCGAGCGCGTTGGAAACCAAGCGAAGCATGTAAGCCGTGGCAAGACGAAGAAGGCCGAGTGCTCAATCGAAAGTTGGTTGAAAATGTCGCTCAGCGAATTGCGAATCAACCTGCAACCGTGACGGAATCAGAGCAGAAGCAAAGCAAACAAGCTGCGCCGCTTCCTTATTCGTTGTCTGCGTTGCAGATTGATGCGTCTAAACGTTTTGGCATGAGTGCTCAGCAGGTATTAGACACTTGTCAGTCTTTGTACGAAAAACACAAGCTCATCACTTACCCGCGTTCTGATAGCCGCTATCTCCCTAAAGAACACTATTCTCAGCGAGAGTCGATCGTGGATGCTATCGCTAACAATGCAAAAGAGCTGCAAAGTGGGGCTCAAGGCGCGGACCTTTCTCTTAAATCCAAAGCATGGAACGACAGCAAGGTCGATGCTCACCACGCGATAATCCCAACTCCGAAGAAATCATCGGTGAATGGCTTGTCTGCTAATGAGATGAAAATCTATCAGCAAATCGCTCGTCAGTATCTGATGCAGTTTTATCCACCGGCCATTTTTGCCGATGCCAAGTTAGTCTTTGATATTGCTGGTGGTGTGTTTATCGCAAAAGGGCGTCAGCTTATCAATCCCGGTTGGAAAGTGTTGATGGGTAAAACCGACACCGAAGAGAAAGGTGATGGCACTGATACGGTTCCACCGCTCGATAAAGGGACTGTGTTGACCTGTCGTGAAGGTGTGATTGGCGATAAGAAAACCGAGCCACCAAAACACTTTACAGAAGCGACATTGCTTCAAGCGATGACAGGTATCGCGCGTTTTGTCGCGAACAAAGACCTGAAAGCCATATTGAAAGAGACAGACGGTCTTGGAACAGAGGCGACTCGTGCGGGTATTCTCGATACTCTCTTTAAAAGGCAGCTGCTCACGCGTCAAGGAAAGAGTATTCATAGTAGTCCTGCAGGCAGAGGCTTGATTCATGCCTTACCTGAGGATTCGACCTTCCCAGACATGACGGCACACTGGGAGCACCAGTTGCAAGGCATGGCAGAACGAAATCAAGCGTATCAACCTTTTATGCAAGCGCTAGAAAGCAAGATTGATGGTCTTATGGGTAAAGTGAAAACGGGAGAGGTTCCTGAATCACTCCGCCACCTTCCTAAAGTCGAGAGACCAGCGTTTAAACGTCGTAAAGGTGGTGGTGCGAAGAAGTCTTATGCCAAGAACGGTTCGTATGCTAAGAATGGCTCGTATACTAAGAAAGGCACTTCCGCTAAAAAGGGCACTAAAAGCTGATAGTTGTCGGTATCGGGATTAACGTCCAACCTTGCGTCCGCAGCGCTTAAACAACCGCTGCCAGTAATCCACATGGCGGCGAGTGGATAATCGAAAGGCTTGGTGCGTATCTTGGATGGGAAAGTAGTAGCTGTGAAGTTCTGGCTGAGCATCAAACATAACAAGCTGCGATGCTAATTGCTGATAGTAGCTATCCAGTTGCGCCATGTAAGGCTGAACCTTGCCAATATACTGCTGTTCGAACACATTGTTGAGATAACGAAACTTAGTAGTGTCTCGTTGTTTCCCGCAGATGATATTGGCATCAAAAGTTGTGAGTTGTTTGGTGATGGTATCGAGCTCAACTGAAGCACGAGCGAGTGAGTAGTACAAATCTCCAAGCGTAGAACTCTTCTCCAGAACTTCTTGCACCTCAATGGTTTTGCCCGAAACGAGCGACGTGTTTAACGCCTGATTGATATGTTTTAGGGCGTCACTTGTCTGTCTCACTTGATCGCCAATATCAGCACGTAACCACTGACTCCCCCGCATTTGCGACTGCATAGCATCACTGGCATAGATGAGATTCCATTGATGTAGTGGAAACTGTGCCAGTTTCTGTTGCTCAATTTCTTTTAGTAATTCTACGATCTCTGGGTCTAACTCGTTATTAGCTAAACATTGACCGACACCTTCTAGTAGGGCGACTTGATAATCATAATTTCGGAACTCGTCCACGACTTTTCCGAGCACTGAATTCTTCTCAGCAATCAGGTTGAACAATCCACATTGGCGAAGCTGGTAGCTGTCGATGAGCCCGATAGAGAGCGAAGGTACATCCAATAACAGCTCTCGCTTTCTCGGTAGGCTTGCAAACTCCCAGCTCTCTTTGATCTCATCAGCGTCTTGTACTCTGGCTATTTTAGTTTGATAGTCGTCAAATAAGTCTCCAGGGCCTTCCTCAAAACACCCACCGAGCACCACGGTTAACAGAACCAGTGGTGAACGCCGCAGTAAATTTGAAAGAAGGCGAGGATTCATGGGGAGCCTACCAATCTATATCGGTGCCATCGAAATTGAAGAAGTGACCACTTACTTCGGTATTGGCAGATTCGATGACTTTGATAAGGCCAGATGTCGAAGTGTCTGTATCGATTAGAGCATTTGGCCCACCCATTTCGGTCTGTACCCAACCTGGATGCAGTGCTAACACTGTAAAGCCGTTATCGGTTAGGTCGTTGCTTAAACTCTTCACAACGGAGTTAAGAGCCGCTTTAGAGGAACGATAGATGTAGCCGCCGCCGGAGGTGTTCTCTGTCATGCTGCCCACTCGAGAAGACAAGCAAGCGACCTTTTTCACGTCACTGTTTTCTAAAACAGGTAATAGGGTTTCGACAAGCTTCAATGGTGCAATCGTGTTGACTTCAAAAACACGTCGCCACTCTTCAACATCGGTATTACCCAGTCCGTAACCCTTTGGCCCATAGTAGCCAGCATTGTTAATCAAGATATCAATCGACGGAATTTGAGAAGGAAGCTGGCTCACCGCTTGGTAATCGGTTATTTCTGACTGAATGCAGGTTAGGTTACTGTTGTGGTCTGAGAGTGAGAGCAGTTCTTTTGCTGAAGAGGCGTCACGGTAAGTTGCGTACACCTTGTGATTACCTTTCAAGTATTGTTGAGTCAAACTTAAGCCAATGCCGCGATTCGCTCCAGTAATAAAAATAACGCTCATGGTGATTCCTTTTCAGTTCAATTAGTTAAGTTTGATGGCTTAACACGAGAAAATCAACGGTCCACCAACTGGCCATTAGCATTCCTACAAAAATCATTACTGCAGCCATCGAGCCGCAGATCACCCCAAGGATGAGTATTACGTTTTTCATTGTTGCCTCTGAAATGCATTGTAGATAATGATAATTGTTATCATTAATTAAGGTTGTCGCCAAGTCTGAGGCTGTTATGATTTTAAGAAAGATACTCAATTAACTTGATTATGATTCCTTTAATTTACCACCCAATCTATTCGCAATTACCTTTACCAGAAGGGCATCGTTATCCAATCCATAAATACCAACTGTTGCACAGTGCGGTGAAGCACCACATGGACAGCGATCCAAAATGGGGTAATGCATTCGAAATGTTTCAGCCAATGCCTGTTTCGGTAGAACAAGTAAAGCAGGTGCACGATGGTGAATATGTCGATTTGCTGGTTTCTGGAAATTTGCCTGCAGCAAAAATGAGACGTATCGGCTTTCCGTGGAGCGAACAGCTTATAGAAAGAACACTCTATTCAAGTGGTGGAACCTGCTTGGCTGCAGAAATGGCCATCGAGAGTGGTTTAGCGATTCATCTCAGCGGTGGCTATCATCATGCGCACCGAGATTTTGGAAGCGGCTTTTGTTTGTTGAACGATTTGGTGTTAGCAGCAAAGCACGCCTTGACCTTTGAGCACGTAGATAAGGTGCTGATCGTTGATAGTGACGTACACCACGGTGACGGCACAGCGACACTCTGCCAAGACTGCGATGAGATTGTTACTCTTTCTTTTCACTGTGATAAAAATTTTCCAGCTCGAAAGCCATTATCGGATTTAGATGTGCCACTAAGTCGCGAAACCGAAGATGAAGAATTTTTGCGTTGTTTCGAGCAAGTCACCAAGCTTGCGATTGCCCATCACCAACCTGACCTCATCATTTATGATGCGGGTATCGATATCCATCAAGACGATGAACTGGGCTATTTGAATGTGTCTACACAAGGGATCTTTGAACGTGACTGCTTGATGATTGGCCTAGCGAAATCAGAATCCATTCCGATGGCGTGTGTCGTTGGGGGAGGCTATCGAACACAGCATGAAGATTTGATGCCGATTCACATGCAATTATTGAAAGCGGCTCATCATGTTTACGATTAGCTTCTCAAATTAACCACTGAAATCTCATTAAAAAGGTGATAAAGAAGAAGCATCTATTGCACCAAAAAAGACACGACTTGCACCATTTTGATACGAAGAAAGTACTTTTTTATTAATTAGTTACGTATTCGTGTGATTAATTCTGGTCTGTAAATTGCTTTACCCATGTGAATATAAAAACACAAGGGATGTAAATGAACCTGACGGACAAGGAACGCAGTTGGCTTAAGTGGTTTGGCGCAACAGGGAAACTGGCAATGCGTAGAGCCTGTTTTCTAAATCGAAGTAGGACAGAAGAGCTTGAGCAAACATTTGAAAGTATCGCTCATACTCGGGTTCAACTTCTTCATCATTGGGTGAAGAACCAATGGGGCTTTTTAGAAGACTCTGCCGTTTATTTAGCAAGTAGAACAGAAGAGCAAGCTGAAGGTACATTGTCGAGTCTTCTTAAGCGCAGCACGGACTTTTCTGAGTTGGCGATTGTCGATTCGAAAGGCGTTGCGCAAGCATCGAGTTATCACGACCATATCGGAGCTACTCTCGCAGATAAGAAGGCTTTAGTCGAAGGGGCATCGAAGCGTTATCTACACGGGCCGTATATGGACCCACGCACGTTGAATGTAGGGGCATCGAGTTCATCGTTTCATGATCAAGTCACGCTGATGTTTTATGTCCCCTTTTCTCGGGACGAAGGGACACAGCAGTTTTTATGTGGTCGTGTTCCAAATGATGTCATTGGTGACATTATTCAGAGAGAAGCGGGGCATATTTATAGTGAGTCGGGTGATAACTATATCTTTATGGTCGACTCTATTCATGACCCTCAAATTCAACCAGGTGTTGCGCTCTCTCGCTCCCGCTTTGAAGATAATACCTTTTCACATGGCGAGAACTTAAAACAAGGGATTCATACTGATTGGGGAACGGTTAAGATCCAACATCACACTGAATTTGAGATACGTTTTACGGATCCTGCCACGAATCAACTTCATCCCGGCGTCAGAGAAACCATCAAAAATGGCAGTAATCTGTTTATCGGTTATCCGGGGTATTCCGACTATCGCCACATACCGGTTATCGGTAAAGGTATTACTTTTCAACTGGACGGTTCACCAGACACCTTTGGTATGATGTGTGAATCCGACTTAGAAGAGGTCTATAGAGACCGCAGTCTCAGTTACACCTTATCTAAACATTTTATCGGCTGCATGTTACTGCCTTTGTCTGTTCCATTGCTGCTTGCTAACTTTTATAAGTTAACTCCTCTTCTGCACGGCGGTGTCATGTTCGCTTGCGCGCTTCTTGCTCTCGGTTTATTTCGTCTAGTGAGTGCTAAACCACTAGCAAATAAGGTTCATGAAATGACCGGGGTGATGCAAACTTTAGCCGAAGGTGATGGCAATTTAAGTCGGAGACTCGACCCAACCACATTCAGTCATAATGAACTTGGTAATTTGGGGCGATGGACTAACAGCTTCATCGATAACTTAGATAGTACGGTGAGTGACTTGATTCATGCGAGCCACGAAGTTAGGGAAGTCTCGGAATCGATGTTTCGTCGCAGTGTTGTGATGAAGAAAACCAGTGATGATGCCTCACAGGCGCTGAGTAATATGTTGGATCTGAGTCAGTATCAGCAGAGTGAAATCACTCATGCGACCGTTTCGGCTACGCAAATGGATACAGTAATGAAGCAAGCCGTTCTCAATGCGGAGAAGGAATACAATCAGTCGGTTGAAGGCATGGAGGTTGTTCGGAATATTGTAGAAAGCTCAGCCCACAGCGTAAATGAGGTGAATAATGAAATGACCAAAGTGTCTGACATTATAGACATCATTACCGACATTACTGCGCAGACTAACCTTTTGGCATTGAACGCGGCCATAGAGTCTGCAAGAGCAGGTGAACATGGAAGAGGGTTTTCTGTGGTTGCCTCTGAAGTGAGAACTCTGGCTGACCGTACTTCACAAGCTGCCAACCATATTAGTGACCTAATGAAAGAGCTGCATACCAAGTCTCGCAGCGCAGTGGAGTCTATGGAGCGAGGTGTTGAGAACGTGAGTAAAGGTAATTTAACTGTCGACTCGAACGCCCGCAGTGAGCAAATTCAAGCAGCAGTGGCCGATCTCTTTACGACCATGTCAAACCTAGATGAGAACAGTCAGAAAAATGGACAAACGGCAGACAAAGCCCAACGTTCTATCTCTGACCTACAACTGTCGACGAAACAACTCGCACGCCGAGTCTCGTTAATGGGTAATGCATTGGGCCGCTTAGACCAACTGATAGGCCGCTTTGAAGTGAGCCGAAAGGTGGCGTAGTGAAAAGGCTGTGTAAGTCCGACACGTAAACTTCAGATACAAAAAAGCCGCTGATTTCTCAGCGGCTTTCTTTAATGTGGTGGAGGGATAGGGATTTGAACCCTAGAACCGCTATTAACGGTTGCCGGTTTTCAAGACCGGTGCTTTCGACCACTCAGCCATCCCTCCAGTGGCGTGAATAATATAAGGGGTAGAGGAACTTGTAAACCCTTAATTTTCATAATTTTGTTTGGTTGCTTATTTTCTAATCGTTCATGGTTATAAAAAAAGGAAGCGACTGGCTTCCCTTTTATAATTGACGATCATTTAATCATTTTTTGTGTAGAAACGCTGTAGCTCAGTAAGGCCTTGCATCAATACAGGTAAGCGAGGGCTGGTATCTTTTAGGCGGTTATAGTTTTGGTCGTATAACTTGTAGTTACCAAATTTATCTAACACCGTTGTTTGCTTGTCTGTGATTAGAGCTAGCTCACGAGAGTCGCCAGCTAAAATCCATTTTCTATTACGTTCATCAAACAGATTGCGACCGCTGCTGAAATCGGTGGGGTTCGAAGATACTCCCAGTAATTCTTGCATTAGCGTGACAGACACGTCCAGATGACTCGAGCGATGAGTGTACTCAGATGGTGACTTCCCCGGCCAGCTGATAAACAGAGGAACCTGTAGTTGGTAACGACTATAGTTAGAGTTTGCACCCCAGCTATTAGTTTTAGTCTCATTAAATTCTGTACCGTGATTTGAGGTAATGATAACCACAGTATTATCGCTAAGCTCTAAACGTTCTAGTTCAGCATAAATAGTAGACAACTGCTTGTCAGCTGCTTGTGCTGATTTTTTGTAGTCAGCAGCAAAGCGTTCTTCAGTGCTTAACCCAGAATCAGAATTTAAATCGTAGTTCGAAAAGTTATCAAGTGTAGTCAGCTCAATAAAGTTGAACCAAGGACCTTTGGTTTTTGGTGACTGAACCCAATCAGACCATGCTTGAATAGCACTCTGATCATTGAGAGTCGCTTGCTCTGGCGCCACTTCACGACCACGGAAAATAATTTCTGAATACAGTGGATCTTCAAAGTTATCACCACTGAACGCAGAAAATTTATAATTATGATGCTCTAACACATCTAATAGCACGGCGCTTGAGCCTTGTGCTTTGATGCTGCTTGAATAACTACTTGGCAGGCCGTAAAACAAGCCAAAAATACCAAACATATCGTTACTTGAGCTGTAATGATTTGTGAAGTTGATTGCTTGTTGAGAAAAGGTGTAGCTATTCGGCATTGCTGTTGCGTTTAATGCATCAGAGCGAAGGTTGTTTACACTTACCATCAGGATGTTTAGGTCATCACTGCGACGGTTGTATTGAATTTTTTCTAGCGGATAGCTAACTAAATTTACGCTTTCTTTGTTCTCTTCCAAGCGCTGTAGGTACTCTTCACGATCTAACAGACCATGTTTTTCCATAAAGCTTTTCGCTGTCATTGGGTAAGACAGTGGGAAGTTGGCTTTTTGGCTTGTTATCGGGTTATAGAAAAAGGCATCAGCCCACATATAAGTGAGGTGACTGCTGATGAAACATAAAAAGAAAACTGCCGCAATTGGTCGGCCGATGTGCTTGTGAGATAGTTTACGCTGTTTACGCCAAACCCATTCAGACAGACCTAGCTGTAATAAGAAGATAAGTGGCATAACAATGAAGAGGTGTTGCAAATCAGAAGTGAATGCAGACTCCTCTCCACTAAATAAAACCTCCCACACGACAGGTGTCAGGTGGAGGTTTATATTTTGATACGTTTGGGTATCAATTAGCAGGACAGTTAAACCTATGGTCGCGAAGCAAACGGCAACCAAACGTAATAACTTCCTCGACGGAAGAACAAAAGTGAGCGGAAACAGCACTAATAGATAGAGCGCGAAGACTAAAAAGCCAAAATGACCAACCCATGATGCAGCCAAATAAAATTGACCCAATAGGGTTTCTGGCCAAGCAGATTGAGTAATATAACGAGTACCGATCAACATCGCAGCAATGATGTTGAAAAATGCAAACCAGTGACCCCAACCAACCAGTCGAGATACGCGATCGCTATATGAGTTTGCGCTGTCTACCATTTATAATTCTTTTATCCGTCAATCAAACTTAGTGAGACTTTTTATCTTCAAGAGAAGAAATCAAAGCTTCGGCAAATTTTTCAGCAATTCCTTTGCGCTGTGAAGCAGCAACGTTCTGATTTAAGACATTGGTTGCGATATTTCCAGCGATCATCAGTGAAAGTTCTGGTGAAGCTTTGTGCTTAGATAACACAGCACCTACTTCAGCTAGGATTTTTTCAACTTGATCATCTGTGTATTTAGATGTAATCGGCATAAGGACTCTAATAATGATAGTAAAAGCGGCTTATGATAACCTACTATGCACAACAACTGAAACCTGAACGGTAATATTTTCACTATGAGCCTTCACCTTTCCAACGTAATTTTACATCAACTAAGCAAGAACGATCAGGAAGAGCTGATTGTTAACTATCGTGCTGAATCTCTAGAAAACGATGCTTCATCTGAAAGCCTAGTTGCTGAACTTCATCGAGTGTTCAACTCAAAAGCAGGCAAAGGGTTTGGTTCTTTCAAATCCGACAGCGAATTCCAGCAGTCGTTGCATGAATTTCGGGCGGGAGAGCAAAGTTTCTATGATTTTTCTCAGAAAAGTGCGCTACGTCTAAAAGATGAACTTTCAAAATACCCTTTTGCTGACGAAGGTACTTTGGTGTTAGCCGAATACCAATCACTGGCAACGGACTATCTTTTTATTGGTTTGTTGCCTTCGAATCAAAGTCTGAAAGTAACGGAAGGGCTAGACATTAGCGCGACTGACTACCTTGACATTTCAAAGATGGACATCGTCGCGCGTCTTGATCTTTCTACATACGATACAGATAAAGAATCGAACCGTTACCTTACTTATATTAAGGGGCGTGTTGGGCGAAAAGTTGCCGATTTCTTCCTCGACTTCCTTCAAGCCGAAGTGGGCTTAGATGCTAAGCAGCAAAACCAGGTACTGATGCAAGCGGTAGAAGATTTTGTGTCTGATTCTAAATTAGAGAAAGAAGAAGCGATTAGCTATAAAAAGCAGGTGGCGGATTACTGCAATGAACAGCTAAAAGCCGGTGATGAGGTTCAAGTTCGTGAGCTGTCTGGCGAATTACCAGCAAGCACTGATGGCACTAGCTTCTTTGACTATACTAGTGAACAAGGCTACGAGTTAGAAGATAGCTTTCCTGCAGATCGCGCAACTATGCGTAAACTAACAAAATTTGTTGGTGCGGGTGGTGGTTTGAATGTTAGTTTTGATAGTCTGCTTCTTGGTGAACGTGTTTTTTACGATCCGGAGACAGATACACTAACGATTAAAGGTACACCCCCGAACTTGCGTGATCAATTGACTCGTAACAAGTCATAACACCTGTTCATAGATAATAGCGGCAGCGGGATGTTGTCGCTTATTTTTCGCTTTACACTCTCTGGTAACTGCAATGGTGTGAAGTCGATACGTACAAGGAATATTGATGGAACAATTAGTGGCAACGCCCCATCGCTTTAAAAAGTCTGCAACTTTCTTGGTTGTACTTCTGACTCTATGGTTACTTCCTGCGTTGGCCATCCTTCAGCTTAGCCGTTCTTACAACCATTCCCTTGCTCAAATTGAAGAACTCGGCATTCGTGTTACTGAGTTGAGGCAGTCGCTTTACTTCTCTGAGCCGCTTCGAGTCTCTCGTATTAATGACTTGGCCCTTGATGCACAGTTAGTGTATTCGATTCGATTGCAGATTGAATCTGATTTTCAACACACATTCTTTCGGCCTGATGTTAATCAGCTACTTTATGTTGTGGACCAATTTCTTGAGAAGTTTGATGAATTCATCCCAATAGAAAGTCAGGTTCAAGACCTTGTCGATAACATAAAGATATTACGCGCTGATACTGGCCTGTATCCTGAGCTAAAACCATTACTGAATGAACTCGGTGTGGTTGTTTTTGAAGCCATGTATTCCGACACTCATAGTTCATCAGCGACTTATCGAGCTTTTGATTCTATTTTGGATAAGTCTTATTCGTTAGAAGACGAAGAGAAAGATGCTATCCAACAGTTACTGGCTGACGCTTCCGTATTGTTGGGTGATTATGCTCGGATAAATTTTCTGGTTGATAAAATTAAGAAAAACTCGGTTAACGAACAGGTCATTAAACTCGAAGCTGAATTTAATGACCGTCAATTCAATCTCTTAACTGTCATGCTCGGCTTAAGTTTAGTTGCGATAATAGCGTTGATTTGGTGGGGAGTTAGCTCTAAACGAGTGATGCAAGAAGTAGAGCCAGAACTGGGTCGAGAGCCTGAAGTTAAGTCTAGTAAGGACAATGTCCCCCCGTTTTCTAGTGCAGAAGATAGATCGTTTGAAGAACATAATGACAATGTAATGTCCTCGGCTATCAAGCAGTCTGAAAATGATTCTTACCTTGCGGAAAGGGACTCACGGGACCAAAACTTCGATCTTCAGCCTCCACAGCAGCCTGGATCTGCAAGACAACAATCTATTCAGCACAACACAGAAGAGGCCCCAATGTCTGAGGGATACATTGCCAGCGTGACGGATTCAAAGCCTGAGATTAATATCGAAGAGATGTTAGACACGCTCGATGGTGATGTTGAGTCCGTAGAGTTGTTGCTTGGTGTCTTTGTACAAGATCATGCTGACGATTTCGCTAAGTTCCAATCTTTACTCATTCAAGATGAACCTGCTGCTGCTCGTGTTGTACATAGCCTAAAAGGTGTTGCTGGTAGCATTAAAGCGTCCCGATTAGCGATCATTGCCGCAAGTATTGAAATGACAATGAAACAATCTAGACCTATCAGTGAACATGATTTAGAAGAGTTAGAGAAAGCGATTGAAGCCTCTGTGAGTTCTGCTCTCGAATATTTAGATAGCTTGCATTAATCGTTCAAAAGTTGGACATGTTAAGTGAAGAGCGACTAGCGTTGGAAAAATACGGTCACGAGTTACTTTGTCGCGTTTCTTAAGAGGTCGTTGTACTGGCGATAGAATAACTCACGGAATTCATCAAGAGTGTGATTATCTACTTCATCCTATTTATCTTAGTGGTGTTCTTTGCACCATTAGGTACTGGTTATCGGTTGGGTAAACGAACGGCCAACAAATAAGTAAATCAGCAGATAAGAAAAGAGCGCTCTAGAGCGCTCTTTTTGCATTTATACCATTAACGTTTTGTTTTTACGTTCTAACGTTCTGAACGATGAAGCACTAGGCTTGTTGCTTAGTCAGCTCAGATGCTTCTTCAGTGTCAAGTGCTGGCGCTGTAGGTTCACACTTATCAACGAACCAGCCCATGTAAGACGTCACGATCGTTACGATGATACAGATAAAGCTTAGCCACATGAACGGTGCGTAAGACAGCGTCGCAACGCCAAGAATACTCGCCATGTAAATGCCGTTATCACTCCACGGAACCATACCTGACGTTAGCGTACCACCAAATTCAGCGTTACGAGAAAGGTTCTTACGTTTGTAGCCTAAACGGTCGTAGTTTTTCGCACAGATTTTTGGCGTAAGGATAAGTGATACATACATAGCCGAACCGAATACGTTACCCATGAAAGCCGTACCAATGGTGCTAGTTGCTAGTGAACCTGCACTGTTTACACGGCGCTCGAACACTTTAGCGATCGTCTCTAGTACGCCTACTTTATCCAGCAAGCCACCAAAACCTAGACCAAATACGATAACCGCAACCGAACCAAGCATTGAAGACATACCACCACGATTAAGTATCGAGTCAATGAACTCTACACCAGATGAGATAGAGAATGGTGCCCAAGCTGTATTAAATGCCGTCAGGAAGTCTATCTCTTGGATCATCACGGCCCAGATAATACCTAGTAGAGAACCGAAGCTGATCACTGGGAATGAAGGCATGCGGAATGCCAGCAGGCCAAGCACGATCAGCACTGGAACGAATGAGTAAGGCGTGATGTAGAACTGTACTTCCATTGCTTTAATCACAGAATCTACTTGGCTCATGTCAACGTTGCCCGCGTAGTGGAAGCCAAATGCGGTAAACATGATGCCTGTAATTACGTAGCTGATTAATGCGACAGGCAACATGCCTTTAATGTGTTCGACCACTTCGACACCAGACATAGATGAAGCAAGGATCACTGAATCAGAAAGAGGTGACATCTTGTCGCCGAAGTAACAGCCCGAAAGTACAGCGCCTGCGGTGATTGGTGCTGGAACACCTAGGCCTTGGCCAATACCCATCATTGCAATGCCGGCTGTACCCGCTGCGCCCCAAGAAGTGCCAGTAGCCAATGCGGTTAGAGAGCAGATGATCATGGTCGCCAAAAGGAAGATAGAAGGGTGAATAGCTTTCAGACCATAATAGATGATAGTAGGTACGATCCCGCCCGAGATCCAGGTACCAACAAGAGCGCCCACAGCCAAAAGTATCAAAACTGCGCCTAAACCATTGGATATACCTTTGAGTGCTGCTTTTTCTAAATCTTTGTATTGGTGGCCAAGACGAATACCAAGAACCATGATAATGAACCAACCAATATACAAGGCAAGTTGAATAGGAAGGTCAAGCTTTGCTGTAAAGGAAAAAGCAAGGGATAGGAATAATCCTAACGCGATGAATACCTGCAACAAGTTCGGTAGGCGGGTTTTACTCTGCTTCATAAAAGCCTCTTGTGATTTCGAGCATTTATAGTGCTTCGTTATAGTGTATTTTACGAAGTGGACACTACAGTAATTAGTTTATTATATCGAAAAAATACCTCTAAGTTGTGATATTTGACTGTTAAGTGAATTAAATTTGGTTGCATAACCTGAAAAAGTGTTAAATTCATGATTATCATATGTTGATATTTATTGTTTGTTGTTTTTATTTTGTGAAGTATTATGCTGCTTAACCTTTATTAATTAGTGGTTATTGCTATTGTAGGGCGAGAGGGCCGTTTGAAAATTGAACGTTTTATCGAGGTAAACGTTTGAATTCAATAAATAGTGAGTGTTTTGTCAGTGATAAAGGAATGGAATGCTTAACTGAGATAACTGCACTATTCATCGTGTTCACTTAAAATAAACGAAAAAGTTACACTTTTTTACAAAAAGCACTTGAGTTCTGTTTCTGAAAAACTTATAGATGGGGGGTAATAATTTTTTAATTTATACATGGAGAGTGAGAGATGAGAGTAGGTCTAGTTGGTTGGCGTGGTATGGTTGGTTCTGTACTCATGCAACGTATGGTTGAAGAGAAAGACTTCGACCTAATTGAGCCTGTTTATTACAGCACATCTCAGATTGGTATTCCTGCTCCTGTTTTAGGTGGTAAAGATGCGGGTCTACTTCAAGATGCTTTTGACATTGATAGCTTAAAACAACTTGATGCAGTGATTACTTGTCAAGGTGGCGATTATACATCAAAGGTATACCCAGCACTGCGCCAAGCAGGTTGGAAAGGTTACTGGATCGATGCGGCTTCTACCTTGAGAATGGACACCGATTCAATCATAGCTCTTGATCCTGTTAACTTGGCTCAAATACAGCAAGGTATCCATGACGGTACAAATACTTTCGTTGGTGGTAATTGTACTGTGAGCTTAATGCTTATGGCGCTAGGCGGCCTATATGAGAAAGGCATGGTCGAGTGGATGAGTGCTATGACTTATCAAGCGGCATCAGGTTCTGGCGCTAAGAACATGCGTGAGCTTATCTCGCAAATGGGCGTAATCAACGACAGTGTAAGTTCTGAGTTAGCTAACCCTTCAAGTTCGATTCTTGATATTGATAAGAAGGTTGCCGATACGATTCGTTCATCTTCCTTCCCAACCGATCAATTTGGTGCTCCTCTTGCGGGCTCACTGATTCCTTGGATCGATGTAAAACGTGAGAACGGGCAAAGTAAAGAAGAGTGGAAAGCGGGCGCAGAAGCGAACAAGATTCTTGGCCTAGATGGCCAGCCAGTTCCTATCGATGGTACGTGTGTTCGAATCGGTGCAATGCGTTGTCACGCTCAAGCATTGACGATCAAGCTTAAGCAAGACGTTCCAATGGACGAAATCGAAGAGATCATTGCGACTCACAATGATTGGGTGAAAGTGATACCTAATGATCGTGATATCACAGCGCAAGAGCTGACGCCTGCTAAAGTAACAGGGACAATGTCGGTACCTGTTGGCCGTCTGCGTAAGATGTCTATGGGGAACGATTTCTTGAACGCGTTCACTGTGGGTGACCAATTACTTTGGGGTGCAGCAGAACCACTACGTCGTACCTTACGTATTATCTTGGCTGAGAAAGCATAACTTACTGATTTACTGAAAATAGTGAGTGAAGAAGCGCCTTAGGGCGCTTTTTTTGTTTTTAATGACAAGGATTTATGTTCACTCTTGTTCTTTAACAACGACTCGCTTATCTGGGTCAGCCAATTCACTTGCACAGTGTTTGCAATACATTGCATCAGAATCATGGCCTGAACGGTTGCAGTTAGGGCACTTAACCAACTCTTTGTGAGAATTCATTTCATTGCTCAATTCTGCTGTGATAATTCCAGTAGGAACGGCAAGGATAGAATAGCCTAGTAGCATGGTTAGAGAAGCAATGGCTTTACCAAAAGCGGTTTGTGGTGTGATGTCGCCGTAGCCAACGGTGGTAATAGTAACAATGGCCCAATATATGCTCTGAGGTATGCTGGTGAAGCCATTTTCTGGCCCTTCAATAATAAAAATCAAAGCGCCGAATATCGTAACAAGAATACCGACGGTACTGAAGAAGATGAATATTTTCCTTCTTGCCATCAACAGTGAGCGCATAAGGATATTAGAGTCCTGTAAGTAGCGAATCAATTTAAGAATTCTAAATATACGCATGACACGCAATAACCTAATAACGCCCATGAACGAAGCGCCGGGGAAAAAGATAGCAATGTAAGTTGGAAGAATTGCTAATAGGTCAACCACACCGAAGAAGCTAGTGGCGTAAGATTTTGGGTTAGGTGAGCAATAGAGCCTTAACAGATATTCCAATGTGAATAGTGCCGTGAAGCTGTACTCGATGTAGCGTAACTGTTGTGACCATTCGGTCGCCACACTAGGAATTGACTCTAAAATCAGGACGATAAGTGAGGCCACAATCGCGATGATAAGTGAGATATCAAACGCACGTCCAGCAGGTGTGTGGGTACCAAAGATAATGACGTATAAATGATGCTTTATAGGCTGGCGTGACATAAGGTGAAGTTCATCTTTTGTTAAAGTTGTTAATAACCATTATACAAGCTTCATAATAACGAGGCGAGTGAAAGTCCAATCGCTTTACCCACCTCATTGATATTACATAGCTGATTGCCACTAATTAGATGACCCAAGCTAAACGTTACGCTAACCCTGGAAATAGGTTACGTAAGCCGTTGGCGATGAATTCGATACCTAATGCACCAAGAATCAACCCCATGATACGTGTAATAACGTTGATACCCGTTTGACCTAGGAAGCGAACGATAACCGGAGCTGAACGGAACAAAAGCCAAGAGCAGGTTGTGAAAGCAATAATGCTAATGCCGATGCCTACCGTATCAATAGCAGCGGGGTAGCGGGAACCGTAAACAATCGTAGAACTGATTGCACCCGGGCCAGCCATTAGAGGCATTGCCAATGGAACAACACCGATTTGCTCTTTACTGATGTATTCCGATTTCTCTTGTTTGTTCTGCTTATCTTCACCGAGTTTACCGCTCATCATCGAAAATGCGATGCTTAGTAATAGCAGGCCACCTGCAACGCGGAATGAATCCAGTGAGATGCTAAACATATCTAGGAGTAATTGTCCTGCAATCAGCGATACAATCAAGATAACGGCAACAGCAATATTGGCTTGCAAGGCTGTCTTGTTCCTCTCTTCTGGCGGCATATGGGCAGTAAGAGAAACAAAAACAGGCATGATGCCGATTGGGTTTACGGCAGCAACAAGCCCAAGGAAGAATTGCATAAAGATTGCGAGTTCTAAGCCTTGCATGAGAGCGATCTCCAGTTAGCGTACTTAATGTGGAAGGTTTGATCTGTGAATATTCTGAGCGCGTAATGTAAGGGACAATTTCAATTTGTACGAATGAAAAAAACTAACTTGAAATAGGTGATTGTTTTTAGAAAAACTAATTGAATCTCACTTTTGTATTAGTCTTGTTTCAAGTTAGTCGTTAGTGTTTCATTTTGTAACTTCTTGTTGGGTAACTGTTAGCTGTCGCACGAAATTAATAAAAGTTATGTCAGAAGCTAGCCCGTGCAATAGTATGGATATACCCTCAGTAGCACGAATATAGCTGTATACATGTAATTTAAAGGACTAAAAATGAAATTTTTTTACAGTTTATGACGCTATGTGGAAAAAACTTGTCTGTTTGATTGTTTTTTGTACGCGCGATAAGTGTGATTTTAATCTATATAAATCATGCTCTTAAGTTAAAGTTTGTGATTGTCTTACTACTTTCTGGTTAATTATTTTTGGGTAACTGATCTGGGTCAATTTTTTTCACACAATGAAATAATATACTCAGTCCTGAAAGCAATTTACTAAGAACGTTGTCGATTAAAGTTAAAGACAAGCAGCGAATTTAATAAAAAGTTTTTAATATTTATTATTTTAGGAGATCCACCATGCCTGTAACTAACTTAGCGGAACTTGATGCTCTGGTAGCACGCGTTAAAGCAGCACAAGAAGAGTTTGCAACATTCTCTCAAGAGAAAGTAGATGCAATCTTCCGTGCAGCGTCTCTTGCTGCTAACCATGCTCGTATTCCACTTGCACAACAAGCAGTTGCTGAATCTGGAATGGGTATTGTTGAAGATAAGGTTATCAAAAACCACTTTGCATCTGAATTTATCTACAACAAATACAAAGACGAAAAAACATGCGGCATCTTAGAAGAAGATGACAACCTAGGCACAATGACTATCGCTGAGCCTGTAGGTATCATCTGTGGTATCGTTCCAACAACGAACCCAACATCTACAGCAATCTTCAAATCTCTAATCTCACTTAAAACTCGTAACGGCATCATCTTTTCACCACACCCACGTGCGAAGAACTCAACGAATGATGCAGCGAAACTGGTTTTAGACGCAGCTGTTAAAGCTGGTGCTCCAAAAGACATCATCGGTTGGATCGACCAACCATCTGTAGAGCTTTCTAACGCGCTTATGAAGCACGACGGTATCGCACTTATCCTTGCTACTGGTGGTCCAGGCATGGTTAAAGCAGCATACTCTTCTGGTAAGCCTGCTATCGGTGTTGGTGCAGGTAACGTTCCTGTCGTTATCGATGAAACAGCTGATATCAAACGTGCTGTAGCATCTATCCTAATGTCTAAAACATTCGATAACGGCGTTGTATGTGCTTCTGAGCAAGCTGCGATCGTTGTTGGTGATGTATACGAAGAAGTGAAAGAGCGTTTCGCTTCTCACAAAGCTCACGTTCTATCTAAAGCTGACGCTGATAAAGTACGTAAAGTTCTGCTTATCGACGGCAACCTAAACGCTAAAATCGTAGGTCAACCTGCTCCAGCAATCGCTGAAATGGCGGGTGTTAAAGTGCCTGCTGATACAAAAGTGCTTGTAGGTGAAGGTCTTGGTAAAGTATCGATCGATGACGAATTCGCTCACGAGAAATTATCTCCAACTCTAGGTCTATTCCGCGCAGACGACTTCGAAGACGCCGTTGCTCAAGCGGTAACTATGGTTGAAATCGGTGGTATCGGTCACACATCTGGTCTTTACACTAACCAAGATACTAACGCAGACCGTATCCGTTACTTCGGTGACAAGATGAAGACGGCTCGTATCCTAATCAACATCCCTACTACTCACGGTGGTATCGGTGACCTGTACAACTTCAACGTTGCACCTTCTCTAACTCTAGGTTGTGGTTCATGGGGTGGTAACTCTATCTCTGAGAACGTAGGTCCTAAGCACCTTATCAACAAGAAAACTGTAGCGAAGCGAGCTGAAAACATGTTGTGGCACAAACTACCTAAGTCTATCTACTTCCGTCGTGGTAGCCTTCCAATCGCAATGAGCGATCTAGAAGGTAAGAAACGCGCATTCCTAGTCACTGACCGTTTCCTATTCAACAATGGTTATGCAGATGACGTAGTTAGGCTGCTTAAAGCACAAGGCATCGAAGTTCAAACTTTCTTCGACGTAGAAGCGGATCCAACGCTATCTGTTGTTGAGAAAGGCGCTGAAGCAATGAAGAGCTTTCAACCTGACGTAATCCTTGCTCTAGGTGGCGGTTCTCCAATGGATGCTGCTAAGATCATGTGGGTTATGTACGAGCACCCAGAAACTCACTTCGAAGAACTAGCAATGCGCTTTATGGATATCCGTAAACGTATCTACAAGTTCCCTAAAATGGGTCAAAAAGCTGAGCTTGTATGTATCACTACAACTTCAGGTACTGGTTCAGAGGTTACTCCATTCGCCGTTGTTACAGACGACAAGACTGGCGCTAAGTACCCACTAGCTGACTACGAAATCACGCCAAACATGGCTATCGTTGATGCGAACCTAGTAATGAACATGCCTAAGTCTCTAACAGCGTTCGGTGGTTACGATGCAGTAACTCACGCTCTTGAAGCTTACGTATCTGTTCTAGCGAACGAATACTCAGACGGTCAAGCTCTTCAAGCTCTTAAGATGCTTAAAGAATACCTACCATCAAGCTACAAAAATGGTGCGGCTGACCCAATCGCTCGTGAGAAAGTACACAACGCAGCAACAATCGCTGGTGTAGCATTTGCGAACGCATTCCTAGGTGTGTGTCACTCAATGGCTCACAAAATTGGTGCTGAGTTCCACCTACCACACGGTCTTGCTAACGCACTACTTATCTCAAACGTTGTACGTTACAACGCGAACGATAACCCAACTAAGCAGACTGCATTTTCTCAGTACGACCGTCCACAAGCACGTCGTCGTTACGCTGAAGTTGCTGACCACCTAGGCCTAAGCCAAGCTGGTGACCGTACTGCTCAGAAGATTGAACGTCTACTGACTTGGTTAGAAGAGCTTAAAGTTGACCTAGACATCCCACTGTCCATCCAAGCTGCGGGCGTTAACGAGTCTGACTTCATCGCGAAACTAGACGAGCTAGCGGTTGAAGCGTTCGATGACCAGTGTACAGGTGCTAACCCACGTTACCCTCTAATCACTGAGCTAAAAGAAGTTCTAACAACATCTTACTTCGGCCAACCATACGTTGAAGGTGAAACTTTCGAAGGTACTACAGTTATCCTTAAGAAAGCGGACCAAAAACCAGCTGAAGCGAAAGCGCCAAAAGCTAAAAAAGAAAAAGCTAACGCGTAATAAGTAAGCATTAGTTTTGAGGTAAGTTTTCGCTAGCACGAACCTTATCTAATCGGGTAAAGAACAAAGCCCCAGTCGAGAGACTGGGGTTTTTTATATTTGTTTGTTTTTTTTGGGGTGATCTACTTAACGAAGGGTTATAGCTTTTTGCCCGCGCTACCCCGTAGGTTTAAGTTGCTTGTTTTTAATTAAAATGGGAGAGGAGTTAAACCTCAGCGGCAACTACTCGCCCACTGAAGTAGTCATTAGAGATGATGTATTCAGCGGTTCTGGTTAGCTCGTCTTGCAGCTGTGCCCAATGACAACGGTTGAACTTACCGTCGGCATTGTGAATAGCGGGAACAACACCACCTACACGGATATTAAACGGGGTTAATTCTTTGGCCCAGCTGTGGGTAAAGCCCGTAATCATCGAGTTTGCACTCTCCAAGCCCGATACATCATGAAAGTCGTCGTGAGATATCACATTAACGATAACCCCCTCCTTATCCGCTTCACGTAATCTCTCTGCGCTAATCTGCCCAAATGCAAAAAGGGTCGACGCTTTCGAAGACAAATCCTCGATAAAGCTGCTGACTGGTTGGTCGCCAATCAGACTAGGCATTGGGGAGCTGATCCAATTATTTACTAATACATCAGGTGTGGTGTTGAAAGTGCGTTGGACAAAATCAAAGACATCTAAAATGGCTTGATTATGGTTATCTTCGAGTTTGTAACGGTAGACGGAGTCTGAGGCACGAGAGCATTGGAGATAGTTTTCTTCAAGTGCTGTAGGATCCTTATCACAAAGGATAACAGTGGCTCCGAGGTTAACAAAGTGGTTCGCAATCGTCCCTCCTAAACGCGATCCTGCTGATGTCACCAATATGATTGAGCTTTTTATTTCCATCTCACTACCTAAACAAATCGTCCATGTGGGATAAGGATGGGTTAAATTTTATACAATGGGTGTGAATTGGTTCAAACTAAGGTGTGCCAATTAATAAGTTTTTATGAACTTAGTGGCAAGTCACATTTTGTAGTAACTTCAAGAAGTAATCGACAACTCAAGTTTTGAGTTCACCCAAGGCCGGTGGTTCATATCACTCATATCAATCATTCTTAAACGTGAATGGAAGCGAGTACAGATGAATATAGAGCTAGAGCTAGAAAAGGAGAGTAAAGCTATACTTGAGCTTGAATTTGATACTGACGTTGGGCTGTAGATAACGCGTTATAGAGCGTGGCATGAGGCAGATCAGGGACATGCTTGTTCGCCAGTTTACGACGGTCGTGACCAGAAAAGTTTTGGTAAACCTCTTCCGGGAAGTCGGCGGTATCTTCAGGCATAAAAGCGAGCGCTTCAGGTTTCAAATAATGGCTGAGCTTTGCGCTGGCGAGACTAGCTTGATGAAAATGGTCTGATTGTTGCGCTGAAATTTCATACGACGATTGGGTCGAACGCAGTTGTTGCGGCTCTGCTACGCCAAACTGGTTACGCAGGCGATCTTCACTTGTCTCTATAACTTGGAGGGTGTCGATGGGAGTGCAATCGCGCACATCATTAGAAAACATAGATAACAGCAACGAGAAATCGGCACGGCGACCTTGCTCAACCGCTTGGCTGATTCCGATGCCGAACTTCAGTTCGTTGATGATTCCTGCTTTGTCTAAAGTATGTATTTGCATGACGCCTCTCATTTGATACACCTTTAACGGCATGGAGTCAGCAAACTTTAGTCTTTAATTACAAGCGAATAGAGAATTTATGCAGGCTGGTTGAGAAAGGTAACCATAGGTTAAAAAAGCAAGCTTGATCGGTTACTTAGTTTTGTAATCTTCGTATGAACTAGAATACGGCAGATACAAAAAAGCTCACGCCGAGGCATGAGCTTTCAATAGGTAACTCGCTATAAATAGCGCAGCTTAAGTAATAATTACTTAGCTAGGTTCTCTTCTACGAAAGACCAGTTTACTAGGTTCCAGAATGCAGCCATGTAGTCAGGGCGAACATTGCGGAAATCGATGTAGTAAGCGTGTTCCCATAGGTCAACAGTTAGAAGTGGAGTAACACCTTCTTCTGTTAGAGGAGTAGCAGCGTTAGAAGTGTTAACGATGTCTAGAGAACCGTCAGCTTTCTTAACTAACCAAGTCCAAGAAGAACCGAAGTTGTTGATTGCTGAATCAGTGAATTTCGCTTTGAATTCTTCGAAAGAACCGAATGCAGCGTTGATAGCTTCTGCAACAGCGCCAGTTGGTTCGCCGCCTGCTTTAGGAGCAAGACAGTGCCAGTAGAACGTGTGGTTCCAGATTTGAGCCGCGTTATTGAAAACACCACCAGTAGAAGTCTTAACGATCTCTTCTAGTGTTTTGCCTTCAAACTCAGTACCTGGGATAAGACCGTTTAGCTTAACAACGTAAGTGTTGTGGTGCTTACCGTGGTGGAAATCTAGCGTTTCTGCTGAAATGTGTGGTTCTAGTGCGTCTTTCGCGTAAGGAAGAGCCGGTAGTTCAAATGCCATTGATCAATTCTCCATTGATATGAAAGAGTTAACTCTTTCGATTGCTTCCAGTGATATTATTATTCATGGTTCGCTATACGGCTAACCATGGTCAATTTTCTGACTTGGGATATAGTTTAGCAAGTTTTTACTTTATTAAAAGCCCAATTCATCACTTTTATTTGAATTGCTAGCTCAGTTTTTTAGCCTTTTTTTTTATATGGTTTTTATTCTTTTGGTTTGGGGTAGAATAAAGGCAATAAAAGCCGTAATCCATCAACGAGGAAGCAATGGAAACTATCGATAAAATCAAACAGCAACTTGAAGAAAACACGATTCTACTTTACATGAAAGGTTCACCTAAGCTACCAAGCTGTGGTTTTTCTTCTCAAGCATCTCAAGCTCTAATGGCGTGTGGTGAAAAGTTTGCTTACGTAGATATCCTACAAAACCCTGATATCCGTGCAGAGCTTCCGGTTTACGCACAGTGGCCAACTTTCCCACAACTTTGGGTTGAAGGTGAGCTAATCGGTGGTTGTGACATCATTCTTGAGATGTTCCAAAAAGGTGAACTTCAGCCAATCATCAAAGAAGCGGCGGCTAAAGTTGCTGGCGATGACGCTGAGTAAGTTCTAGCCTTTGCGCTGAATAGTTAAAATGAGGGGCCTTAATCAGGCTCCTTTTTTATTGGAATTGATAGAAGAGCCGACTCGATAAGGAACGAACAATGAACGTAAAACTTCATTATGTGCATGATCCAATGTGCAGCTGGTGTTGGGGATACAAGCCAACGCTTGAGTTGTTGAAACAACAATTGCCTGCAAGCATTGAGTTTAACTACGTAGTAGGTGGCTTGGCTCCGGATTCTGATGAGCCAATGTCAGAAGAGATGAAAGGCAAGCTGCAAGCGATCTGGAAGCAGATCGAAGCTAAGCTAGGTACCGAGTTTAACCACGAGTTTTGGACTGAGTGCAAGCCTGTTCGCAGCACTTACCCTGCGTGCCGCGCTGTGATTGCCGCAGGTTTTCAAGATCACTACGAAGCGATGCTGGAAGCGATTCAACACGCTTACTACCTTCGTGCGATGTTGCCACACTGCCAAGAAACGCATCTGCAGTTGGCTGAAGAATTAGGCATGAATGTACAACAGTTTGAAAATGACCTTTCTAGCAAGTTATTGGAAAGTGAGTTGGATGACCAATTAGGTTTTAAAGAAGCGATGGGTGTGTTTTCTTACCCGACCTTAATGCTTGAAGTGAACGGCATCTTTAGTGAAGTTGAATTGGATTATCAATCGACTGAAGTGACATTACGCTCAGTGAGAAGTGTGCTGGAAGAAAACCTAACACAAGGTTAGTCATCACTTTCATAAAATTAAAAGGCCGCTATATCGTTGTCTTACTCTAAGTGCTTAGTCAAAAACTAATTCTTAGTTGTCATCCGAGAGATAACGGCCTCTTTTATAAGTATTTACTTTCAATAAAATATCGAATTAAAGTAAGTGCTTACTAGCTGATAAATTGTTTAACTATCTAACTATGCGTTATTACAGTTTAGCTATGTATTATTTCAGCTAAATACAATGTAACTACAGCGTCATCGCTGCAATCCAACCGAATACGATCAGCGGGATGTTGTAATGCAGGAATGTTGGTACTACGGTTTCCCATACGTGCTCGTGTTGACCATCAGCATTAAGACCAGACGTTGGACCTAATGTTGAGTCAGAAGCAGGAGAACCCGCATCACCAAGCGCTGCCGCTGTACCTACTAGAGCGATCGTTGCCATTGGTGAGAAACCAAATGCTGCTGCTAGTGGAACGTAGATAGTTGCAAGGATTGGAATCGTAGAGAACGAAGAACCAATACCCATAGTGACCAGTAGACCAACAATTAGCATAAGTAGTGCTGCTAGAGGCTTGTTGTCACCGATGCTGGTTGAAAGCGCTTCAACCAAAGATTCCACGCCGCCAGTTTGCTTCATTACCGCTGCGAAACCTGCCGCTGCAATCATGATGAAACCGATCATTGCCATCATGTGAACACCCTTGGTGAAGACATCGTGTGTCTCTTTCCAAGCGATTACACCACCGAAAGTGAATACCATGAAACCAGCCAAAGCACCGATGATCATAGAACCTGTCGATAATTGAACCGTTAGTGCAGCAACGATACCTGCCGCCGCTACTAGGATGTGCTTCTTGTTGATCTCTTTTGTCTCAGTAGAAACAGCCGTGTGAGACGTTTCTTTGTATTGACGAGGCTTACGGTAAGTAAAAAACACTGCGGTAAGAAGGCCGAAGATCATGCCTGCTGCTGGTAGCAACATTGCCATAGGTACTTGGCTTGCTACAACGTTTTCAAGACCGTTGTCGTGAAGATTTTTAAGCAGGATGTTGTTTAGGAAGATGCCGCCAAAACCAATCGGCAACACCATATAAGGCGTAATCAGACCAAAAGTCAGCACACACGCAACCAGGCGACGGTCTAGGTTCATTTTTGCGAATACGCCTAATAGAGGTGGGATTAAGATTGGGATGAAGGCGATATGTACCGGAATCACGTTTTGCGAAGACATGGTCACTAAGATCAACGACGCAAGGATGCCGTATTTAAGACCGGTCGATGCCGCACTGTTCTCTTTACCGTGTATGCGTTTGATCACATTTTGAGCAAGGAGATCTGTGATTCCAGATCGAGAGATCGCAACAGCGAATGTACCAAGCATAGCGTAGCTAAGTGCGATCGTTGCACCGCCACCTAATCCACTTTCGAAAGCTGCTACAGCATCGTTCACACTCATACCAGAGGCTACGCCACCGATAATTGCGCTGAACGTAAGAGCAACGACAACGTTTACGCGCATCAAAGCTAAAACAAGCATGATGCAAACTGAAATTACAACAGGATTCATATTATTCTCGGGATGTTGTGTTTTTTATGAAGGTAGTACGAACAAACGTTTACCGACTCTATTTGTTATTCTTCGTCAACAAGCGGCCAACCACCAAGGGCTTTCCATTTGTTTACTATGCCGCAAAATAACTCTGTGGTTTTTTGCGTATCATACAAAGCAGAGTGTGCTTCTTTGTTGTCAAATTCCATCCCTGCAGTGCGGCAAGCTTTAGCCAAAACGGTTTGACCGTAGGCAAGACCACTAAGAGCTGCAGTGTCAAAAGTTGCAAATGGATGGAACGGGACGCGTTTAAGCTTACAACGTTCACTTGCCGCATTAACGAAGTTCAAATCGAATGTAGCATTGTGAGCGACCATGATTGCGCGACTGCAATCTGAAGCTTTTTGTTCTTTTCTCACTAGCTTATAGATTTCTTTAAGGGCTTCTTGTTCCGACACAGCACCACGTAATGGGCTAAATGGGTCTTTAATTCCGTTAAAGTCTAATGCTGCCTGCTCTATATTTGCGCCTTCAAAAGGCTCAATGTGAAAATGAAGCGTTGATGCAGGGTGCAAGTCTCCGTTCTCATCCATTTTTAATGTAATGGCACAGATTTCTAATAATGCATCGGTTTCTGCGTTAAACCCTGCGGTTTCCACGTCGATGACCACTGGAAAATAGCCGCGAAAGCGTTTTTTTAGGGTCAGAGCCTCGTTTTCTACAGTCATGTTAGCCCAAATAAGTGTGATTAAGCCTGCATTATTGCAGATAATAGCAGTGATAAAAACTAGGGAAGGGCAATAAATCATAAATTAGCCACCCCATTTCGGCTTGATAATTGCATATTTAAACGCGAGAGAAAAATGCGGCAATTGGCTGCATTGTTAAACGAATTGCTTAAGAGATACTCCACTTTATGAAGAAACAACTCATAACAGGTTCAATGCTATTTTCGCTACTTATGTCGTCATCGGTAATGGCACAAGAAAAGCGTTACGGAGCATCTCCTCAACAGTCAACGTGGGAGATGGTGGCAAACACGCCACTAGAATGCCGCTTGGTTCACCCAATCCCCAATTTTGGTGATGCTGAGTTCTCATCTCGCGCGAGTAAAAAAATCATTTTGGACTTTGAGCTTAAAATGCGCCGCCCAATGGGTGCGACACGCAATGTCAGCTTGATTTCCATGCCACCGCCTTGGCGTCCTGGCGAAAGTGCCGATCGCATGACAACCATTAAGTTCTTCCAACAATTTGATGGATACGTAGGCGGACAAACGGCTTGGGGTATTTTGAGTGAGCTGGAGAAAGGGCGTTACCCGACATTCAGTTACCAAGAGTGGCAAAGCCGAGATCAACGTATCGAAGTGTCGTTGTCGTCGGTGTTGTTCCAAGAAAAATACAATGTGTTCAGTGACTGTGTTGCCAACTTATTGCCTTACAGCTTTGAAGATATCTCTTTTACTATCCTGCATTACGATCGCAATAGCGATCAGTTGAATAAGTCGTCACGTAAAAGGCTAAGCCAGATCGCAGATTATGTTCGTTACAATCAAGATATCGACCTTGTGCTAGTCTCGACGTACACGGACTCTGCAGACAGTAAAAGTATTAGCCAGAACCTCTCTGAGAGAAGAGCTGAGTCGTTAAGAGAGTACTTCAAGTCACTTGGTTTACCCGGAGACCGTATTCAAGTTCAAGGTTATGGTAAACGTCGTCCGATTGCCGATAACAGCTCACCAATTGGCAAAGATAAAAACCGACGCGTTGTTATCTCTTTAGGTCGTACACAGGTTTAAGCTGAACGACCCTAATTGTAAAGAGACGGGCTTTTTTGTGCTTAAAATGGGGTGCTGAAATGTAGGCGCCTTAGCCACGAACAAACGATCTGAGTTTAATCAAAAGTAAACTTAATTTAGGCGAAAGCGGGCGATAATTTCACAGTTGGTTGCGGTATCTATTTTTTCAACCATAGAGGCAATTTTAGGGTTGGGATGGCGCTTCATGAAATCGATAAGTGCTTTTTTACAGCAGCCAATAGAGTCAATGAAGCTTGAACATTGCGTATTAGGGCATTGAGGAATAAGTGTCAGCACTTTTTCTGAAGCCAATTGGAGATATTTGAGTTCATAATCTGTCTCGCCAGCCCATCGCCAAAACTGGGCGAGATTATGGCAAGAGATGACTGAAATAAGTAAGCGTTCATCGGCTTGAATATCGGTACGCTCAGTGATTTTTTCGCTTAAGTTCAATGCCTGCTTATAGTGAAGAATACTTCGTACAGGATCGTCGAGTTGTAATGCCGTATCGGCAAGTAACGTGTGTTTTTCCCATTCGCTAATCATTGTATGACCTCACTGGTTTAGAGAGGTTTAATTTAAATGATAATCATTATCATGTAAAGCTTATTAGTTCGGATTGTTACAATAAATGATTGAGCGAAAAATATGAGCGATTGCAATAAACAAAAAGCGAGCATAGTGCTCGCTTTCTACTATTGGTCAATCCACGTTTGAGGATTACTTTTAAAAGTCATCCTTGGTCTTTTAGGTTTAAATTAACCTTCTAAGCCCGCACTTGCTTGCTTGTTCTGAATAAGCTCAATCATGTAGCCATCTGGGTCTTTTACAAAGGCAATGTGTGTTGATCCTCCCTTAACTGGCCCCGCTTCTCGAGTCACATTACCACCCGCGGCTTTAATCGCATCACACGTTGTGTAGATATCGTCTACACCAATCGCAACGTGACCAAAAGCAGAGCCAAGGTCGTATTCAGACGTTCCCCAGTTGTATGTAAGCTCAATTACAGCACCTTGAGATTCGTCACCAAAGCCAACGAAAGCTAGCGTGTATTCGTACTCTTTATTTTCGTTCTTACGTAATAGCTGCATGCCCATTACTTTTGTGTAGAACTCGATAGACTTATCTAGATCACCAACGCGTAGCATGGTGTGTAAAATACGACCGTTTGACATGATTTGCTCCTAGCTTTAACTATGTATACGTTTTGTAATTCTGTTGTTGTACCGCAAGAAGAGTGCGGCATTGTTTAGCTTCTTAGCTTTTTGATTAAACCTCATTAGTCTAGATGTCTGTTTTTTCTTTAAACTCGCACAGATCTTCAATGATACAGCTGCCACAACGTGGTTTACGCGCGACACAAGTGTAGCGTCCATGAAGAATGAGCCAATGATGGACATCCAGTTTGAATTCTTTTGGAATGACTTTGAGCAGCTTAGCTTCAACATCGTCGACCGTTTTGCCCATCGCTAACTTAGTGCGGTTTGATACACGATAGATGTGAGTATCCACGGCAATGGTTGGCCAACCGAAAGCGGTGTTCAATACTACGTTGGCAGTCTTACGACCAACGCCAGGAAGGGCTTCTAATGCCGCACGATCTTCCGGTACTTCACCATTGTGTAGGTCAAGCAGCATTCGACACGTTTTAATGGTGTTTTCTGCTTTTGAATTAAATAGGCCGATTGTCTTTATGTACTCTTTTAAGCCATCGACACCTAGGTCGAAAATCGCTTGTGGAGTATTCGCCACAGGGTAAAGTTTATCCGTTGCTTTGTTCACGCTGACATCGGTTGCCTGTGCAGACAAAAGTACGGCAATCAGCAACTCGAAAGGGCTGTTCCAGTTAAGCTCAGTCTCTGGCTTTGGGTTGTTCTCTCTTAAACGCTCAAGTATTTCTATTCGTTTTACATTGTTCATAGCGACATTACTTTCAAATAGTTAGGGCTTGAGTTTCGTTATTCAATTAACTCCGAATACTCAGGCTTTATCATCGGTTACGCGCTCTTATGAGCGTCATTATTATTTGTACTTGGTCAATCTATATAGCTGCTGAGCGGTTGAGCTTCTCAGCAGGGTTTTAAGCTACTGTAACTTATCAGGCATTGGTAACGCGAGCGCGTTCAATCGTTGGTTTTTCTTGTTTTGGCTGTCTAGATTTTACTTGGTTGTCGATGATGTTTTTCAAAGCAATCAAGAAACCAACACCAATAAAGGCACCAGGTGGAAGTAGAGCTAATAAGAAGCTGTTATCAAATTGGAATATCTGGATGCGTAACATTGAAGCCCAGTCACCAAGAAGTAGGTCGGCGCCATCAAACAGCGTCCCGTTACCTATCACCTCACGCATCGCACCTAACACAATCAGTACCGATGTCATGCCAAGACCCATCCAAAAACCATCTTGAGCAGCAGGCAACACCGCATTTTTTGAAGCGAATGCTTCCGCTCTGCCAATGATGATGCAGTTGGTTACGATCAGTGGTATGAAGATACCCAAAGATAGGTAAAGTCCGTACGCGTAGGCATTCATCAGAAGCTGGACACAGGTTACTAGTGAAGCAATGATCATCACGAATACTGGGATGCGAACTTCTTTCGGTACATGGTTACGAACTAAAGAGACACAAACGTTCGAACCGACCAGAACAAGTAACGTGGCAATGCCTAATCCAAGCGCGTTAGTCACGGTTGAGGAGACCGCGAGTAGAGGACATAACCCAAGAAGTTGCACTAGGGCAGGGTTATTGGCCCACATGCCATTTTTAATTAGTGTTTTATGTTCATTCATCATTCACCACCACAATTTAGAGGTTGAGCAAGCAATGCTTGGCGATTTTTATTAACGTATTCAACCGTTTGTTTGACCGACTTTACGACGGCTCTCGGCGTAATAGTTGCGCCGGTAAACTGATCGAAATCACCGCCATCTTTGCGAACCTTCCAGCGAGCAAGATTCGACTCAGTTACTTGCTTGCCTGCAAAAGAGAGAATCCAATCACTGACTCGTAGATCAATCTTGTCACCCAATCCCGGAGTTTCTTGGTGGGAAAGAACGCGAGTACCTAAAATAGTACCGTCGATTTTCATCCCAACAATCACCTTGATTGCACCGTTGTAGCCGTCTGGTGCAATGGCTTCGATCGCGATTGCACTCGGTTCTTCGTTGAGTCTAGCAATGTAAGCTGGCATGGCTTGTTTGGTTCCAAGCGCCTCGGCTTCAACTAAGGTACAAGCTGAAAACAGCTCATTGTCATGTAACTCGTGTGGGATGACTTGGTTAAGTACTGATAGCAATTGAGCTTGTTCTTGCAGTGTTATCTGCTCTTTGGTTAGCTCGTGAGTCACCGCTACCAAACCGGTGGAAGCACACGCAAAAATAGCGAGTACTAGACCGTTTTTCTTAATTGCATTTAGCATGGTATCCGCTCCTTAGTGACCGTATGTACGAGGTTTGGTGTAGTAGTCAATCAGTGGAACACACATGTTGGCTAACAATACAGCAAACGCTACGCCGTCAGGGAAGCCACCCCAACTGCGGATGATAAAAACGAGAGCACCAATCAGGGCACCAAATACTAAACGGCCTTTCACTGTTGTTGAGGCTGAAACCGGATCGGTAGCAATGAAAAAAGCACCCAGCATGGTGGCACCAGACAATAGGTGAATGGTTGGAGATGCGGTTTCTCCGGGAGTGAATATCAAGAACACTAAGCTAAATACAGTCAAACTGCCCAGAAATGCCACTGGGATATGCCACTGAATCACGCGTTGTTTAATGAGCACAAGGCCGCCGACTAGATAAGCAAGGTTCACCCATTCCCAACCTACGCCAGCTAACCAGCTGAATTGTGGCTGAGACAGAGCTTCGGAAGCGGTGTTGCCTGCCGTTAATGCGGTTTTGAATGCATCGAGTGGTGTTGCCATTGTGGTGCCATCAATACCAAGACGCGCTTGTTGAAGAGATAACCCTTCATTATTGAAGCCAGTAAAGATCATCAAAAACGAGTCAACAAAGCTTGTTGCTTCAGCCGTTAAACTGGTCGGTGCATTCCAACTGGTCATCTGGACAGGGAATGAGATCAGCAAAACAACGTAAGCGACCATCGCCGGGTTAAATGGGTTTTGTCCAAGACCACCATATAGGTGTTTCGCAATAATAATAGCAAAGAACATACCTATCACTACAATCCACCACGGTGAGTGCGGAGGAATAGCGATACTGAGTAGCCAAGCGGTCACAACAGCACTGTAATCACGCAGCGCCATCACTGGCGGACGTTTTCTCAATAGCATTACGGCTGCTTCAAAGCTAACAGCAAGTGCGATAGCAAATACTAACTGGATGAGCGTACCCCATCCGAAGAAGTAGGTTTGAGCTAGTAGGCCTGGCAATGCACAAATAGCGACCCATTTCATCAGATCTGGGGTGCTTCTACGATTGTGTGCGTGCGGTGAGCTGGCAATAAAGAAGGCCACTACTCTTTCTCCTCATTATTCTTTTTGTCTTGCTCTTGCTGCGCCTTTCTTGCTTTAGCACGAGCAATTGCGGCAGCAACAGCTGCTTTCTTAGGATCGACGGATTCTGATTGAGCTTCCGTTTCAATTTCATCTGCAGGTTCAGGAGCGGTTTCTTGTGCTTCGACCTGCTTAGCTTGTTGTGCTTTCTTCGCCTTAGCGCGAGCTATTGCAGCGGCAACGGCAGCTTTTTTGGGATCGATTGGTTCTTGTTGAGTTTCAGCTTCAACTTCAATTACTGGTTCGGATGTTTCAGTTGTCTCTTCCTGCTTAGCTTGTTGCGCTTTCTTCGCTTTAGCACGTGCGATAGCGGCAGCAACGGCAGCTTTTTTTGGATCGACTGACTCTTGTTGAGTTTCAGCTTCAACGTCAATCACTGGCTCTGGAGCTTCTGCGGTTTCATCTTGCTTAGCTTGTTGCGCCTTCTTGGCTTTAGCGCGAGCTATAGCTGCAGCGACAGCATCTTTCTTTGCGTCGCCAGAGCTTTTAACCGGAGCTTCACTTTCGGTTTGAGCAGCTGATTCCGCTTGCTGAGCTTTCTTCGCTTTAGCGCGAGCAATCGCAGCGGCGACTGCATCTTTCTTAGCATCGCCAGAGCTTTCAGCTGGAGCATCAGAAGCAGATTCCGCTTGCTGCGCCTTCTTCGCTTTGGCACGCGCGATAGCTGCAGCAACGGCGTCTTTCTTAGTGTCGCCAGAGCTTTCGGTTGGAGCATCAGAAGTTGATTCTGCTTGCTGAGCCTTCTTCGCTTTAGCGCGAGCTATTGCGGCAGCGACTGCATCTTTCTTGCGATCACCAGAGCTTTTAGCCGGGGCATCAGCAGCAGCTTGTTGTGCCTTGCGTTCTCGAGCTTGTCGTTTACGCTCTTCACGTAGCTTCGACATTTCAGAGTTGTCTGGTTCAGCACCGTCTGCTTTCTGAGCCGCAGCTTGTTTCGCTTTTGCTTTAGCTATCGCAGCTGCAACCGCAGGTTTCACTGCTGGCTCTTCACTTGGAGCTTGTTCAGCAGCTTTTTGTGCTTTAACACGAGCAATCGCAGCAGCAATTGCATCGTCACCGTCTGCCGCTTTCATGTCTTTGCGACGGTTATCCGCGGCTTTCTTGAAGCGGTTTTCGCGTTCTGCCTTGTCACGCTCCATACGAGCGTTTTTCTCTTCGAAACGAACTTTGGCGCGCTCTGCGGCCGTCGCTTCGTCTTTTCTTGTTTTGATTTCGGCTTTTGCTTGGCGATAGTACTGAACGAGCGGGATTTCACTTGGGCAAACAAACGCACAAGCACCACATTCAATACAGTCTTTAATATTTAGCTCTTCGCACTTGTCCAACTCATTGGCTTTCGCGTGCCATTGCAGCTGTTGAGGCAGTAGAGAGGCAGGACAAGCTTCGGCACATGCACTGCATCGAATACATTCCATCTCGTAAGTGCTTGGTGAAATCTCACGACGCGTTGGTGCTAAAATACAGTTCGATGTTTTAGTGATTGGCACATTGGCGTGTGGCAGGGTGAAACCCATCATAGGGCCACCCAAAATCAAACGCGGCAGCTTTTTATCGGCTTTGTAACCAAACTCTTCAAGCAACTCATGTACTGGTGTGCCGAGCAGCGCCCAAACGTTACGAGGCTGCTTAAAGGTTTTTCCGGTTAAAGTCACAACGCGGTTAACGACAGGTTCACCGTCGATTACTGCTCTTTTAATCGAGTAGAGAGAGCCGACGTTTTGAACCAATACACCAATGTCCGCAGGAATACCACCAGCAGGCACCTCTTTGTTAGTGAGGATCTTGATGAGTTGCTTCTCACCACCGGAAGGGTACTTGGTCGGGATAACACGAATTACGATGTCTTTGTTTTTCGCTGCTATTTCAAGTGCTTTTATTGCATCAGGTTTATTGTCTTCAATACCGATAACCGTCAGCTTTGGTTGAAGGATATGTTCAACCACTTCAATGCCTTTTAATACTTCTTCGGCATGTTCTTGAAGTAACTTGTCATCAGAGGTGATGTAAGGTTCACATTCAGCAGCGTTGACGATCAAAATGTCGGTACGACCAAGGCCTGACTGAAGCTTTTTCGCGGTAGGGAAGCCTGCGCCGCCCATACCCGAAATACCAGCTTGGCGAATTACATCAAGCAGTTCGTCTGAGTTCTTAGAAGAAAAATCTTCAACCGGATGTTTTTCTATCCAAGTGTCTAAACCGTCCGGCTTAATAACCACACTGAGTTCACTTAAGCCCGAAGGGTGAGCCGTGGTTCTTGGTTCGATAACGGTAATCACACCCGATGTTGGTGCGTGTACCGGCAACGTAAAACCCGTGTCCAAGGCTGTCAGTTGTTGGCCTTTTAGCACGGTGTCACCAGCAGCAACCAATAAGTTACCTGGCTTGCCGATGTGTTGTTTTACAGGAAGAACGATTTCTTCAGGAAGCCTTGCATGAACGATGTCAGTGGTATTGGATTGTTTCTTGTTTTCAGCAGGGTGCACGCCGCCCGGGAAGTTCCAAATAGAGCCCGTGCGAATTTGTTCAATTAAAGAGATCATACTAACCCTACGCCTTAGGCTCTGACGCAGCCGCATCAGTCGCTTGGTTAGTGATATCAGTAACAGGAATGATGTTCATCTGCCATTTCCAATTATCAGTCGTTGTTGCCACTGGAATCATTTCGATACAGTCAGTAGGGCACGGTGCGACACATAGATCACAACCTGTACATTCATCTTTAATTACTGTGTGTAGAGCCTTGGTGCCACCAACAATGGCGTCAACCGGACAGGCTTGAATACACTTGGTACAGCCGATACACATATCTTCATGAATGAAAGCAACGGTTTTTACTTTGTTATCTAAGTCATGAGCGGAGTCTTCAACTTCTACGCCCATTAAGTCTGCTAGCTTCTCAATGGTTGCTTGTCCGCCAGGAGGACATTTGTTGATCTTGTCTCCGTTAGCGATCGCCTCTGCGTATGGACGACAGCCTGGGTAGCCACATTGGCCACATTGAGTTTGCGGTAAAATGGTGTCGATTTGATCAACGATAGGGTCGGCTTCTACTTTAAATCGGATAGAAGCAAAGCCCAAAATAGCGCCAAAAACAGCGGCTAAAACGGCTAGCGCAATGATCGCAATTAAAATGGTACTCATGCTTATTTCACCAACCCAGTAAAGCCCATAAATGCCAGGGACATTAGGCCTGCTGTGATCATCGCAATCGATGCGCCTTTGAATGGCATTGGAACATCAGCAACCGTAATACGTTCACGCATCGCAGCGAATAGGATAAGAACAAGAGAGAACCCCACCGCAGCGCCGAAACCATAGATGATCGACTGAATGAAGTTGTGGTTTTCATTGATGTTCAAAAGCGCCACACCTAACACCGCGCAGTTGGTGGTGATAAGAGGCAGGAAGATACCCAACAGGCGGTATAGAGTCGGGCTGGTTTTGTGAACGACCATTTCCGTAAATTGAACGACCACCGCGATAACCAAGATGAAACTCATGGTACGCAGGTATTCAATACCCAGAGGGGTAAGGATGTAGGTTTCTACTAGGTATGCAGATACCGACGCTAACGTCAGAACGAAAGTCGTCGCGAGGCCCATGCCAATCGCAGTCTCCAGCTTCTTGGAGACTCCCATAAATGGACATAGCCCTAAAAACTTCACTAGCACAAAGTTATTGACCAGCACTGTGCCAACCAGCAACAAAAGGTATTCGGTCATAATGGATTAATTCTTGAGATTCCGATCCCGATATTATCCTGCTTTGCTCACCTAATAACAACCAAGGATCACTAGGGATTTAGACACTTGGTGAAAAAAACATCAGGTAATCGTTTGATTGTTAAAAGTCACACTAAGTATAGACGGCCAATTTTTACTTGCTGAGACACGTTTATAGCGGTGGCTAAATTGGATCTTTAATGAATGGAGACAGATCTTAGCACTAGCTACAAGGCAACAATCGTTGGTTCTTTGGGTGCAGGTTTATCCCAAGGAGTCGTAAAAGGGGGACAGTATAAGAAAAAGAATAAAAGGCATCAAAACGCAAAAAGCCGTATCGAGTGATACGGCTTCTTTAAATTTGGCTCCCCTTGCAAGACTTGAACTTGCGACATACGGATTAACAGTCCGCCGTTCTACCAACTGAACTAAAGGGGAATTACTTGTGAACGGCGAGAATTCTAATAACAGTCCGTTTTTCTGTCAACAAAAAATAGCAGAAAAAAGTAAGATAAAAAACTTTACTTTCTTGAACGCCTTATTGGATTTAGCTTGGATGTAGTTATCCACCAAAATTGTGGATAAGTGTGTGTGTTAAACTTTAATAACAATAATTGAAATAAATCTAAAAATGTAACAAATGCAGCTAATCGTATGTATTTTAAGGGTTTATTTAGAGATGTCGCTATTGTATAACTTTTTTAGATTACAGCGACAATAGTAAAATAGGCGGTATTTTTAGATTTTTTGGGGAAAAGTAGTGGATTAAAAATAGAGTAATTTAGCTGAAGAGATCTTGCAGGGGCACGGATAATACCAAGTTCTAAACATAAAAGCTATAACTGATATCGAGTCTTAAGAAGCATTTCTCTAGATAATAGTTGCAACAACACTCCTCCTAGAGTGACAATGACCTGATTAAAAAAACAGTATGGAAATGGCGACCTATGAGTAAACTCTTTGACTTGGTATCGGACTACAGCCCGTCTGGGGACCAGCCGACAGCGATAACCAAATTACTAGACGGATTAGATTCTGGTTTGGCACATCAAACGCTATTAGGGGTAACGGGCTCAGGTAAAACCTTTACGCTTGCCAACGTCATTTCCCAATCTCAAAGACCTGCGATCTTGTTAGCGCCGAATAAGACGTTGGCCGCTCAACTTTATGGTGAAATGAAATCTTTTTTCCCCAATAACGCCGTAGAGTATTTTGTTTCTTACTACGATTACTACCAACCAGAAGCCTATGTGCCGACCACAGACACATTCATCGAGAAAGATGCGTCTGTGAATGCCCATATCGAACAAATGAGGCTTTCGGCAACCAAGGCCTTGCTTGAACGAAAAGACGCCATTATCGTCGCGTCTGTATCGGCTATCTACGGTTTGGGTGATCCTAAGTCTTACTTGAAGATGATGCTTCACTTGAGTCGCGGTGAGGTTATGGACCAACGTGACATCTTACGCCGCTTAGCTGAACTTCAATATTCGAGAAATGATGTCGCCTTTGAACGTGGTCAGTTCCGTGTTCGTGGTGAGGTCATTGATATCTTCCCTGCTGAATCTGACCAAGATGCAGTGCGAATCGAAATGTTCGATGATGAAGTCGACTGTATAAGCATCTTTGATCCCCTGACTGGCGCAATTAAACAAAGAGATTTACCGCGCTTTACCGTTTACCCCAAAACTCACTATGTAACGCCGAGGGAGAAAATCCTTGAGGCGATTGAGAATATTAAAGATGAACTTCGAGACCGAGCTCAATACCTAAAGGACAACAACAAGCTTTTGGAAGAGCAGCGTATTTCTCAGAGAACTCAATTTGATATCGAGATGATGACGGAACTTGGTTTCTGCTCCGGTATCGAAAACTATTCACGATACTTGAGTGGTCGTGAAGAAGGGGAAGCGCCTCCGACATTATTTGATTACTTGCCTGATGATGGTCTGTTGATTATCGATGAGTCACACGTGACTGTACCGCAAATTGGCGCCATGTATAAAGGTGATCGCTCTCGTAAAGAGACTCTGGTTGAATTTGGTTTCCGCCTGCCTTCTGCATTGGATAACCGCCCAATGAAATTTGACGAGTTTGAATCGATAGCTCCGCAGACTATTTTTGTATCAGCAACGCCAGGCAACTACGAGATCGAAAAGTCAGATGGTGAAATTGCTGATCAAGTCGTGCGTCCGACAGGTCTTTTAGACCCAGTTATTGAAGTAAGGCCTGTGTCGACTCAAGTTGATGACCTGTTGTCTGAAATCAGAATACGCTCAGTGAAAGAAGAGCGTGTTTTGGTCACAACATTGACTAAGAGAATGGCGGAAGACTTAACTGAATACCTAAGTGAGCATGGTGTTAAGGTTCGCTACTTGCACTCAGATATCGATACGGTTGAGCGTGTAGAGATCATTCGAGATCTACGTCTGGGTGAGTTTGATGTGTTAGTGGGTATTAACTTACTTCGAGAAGGGTTGGATATGCCTGAAGTGTCGCTGGTGGCAATTCTTGATGCAGATAAAGAGGGTTTTTTGCGTTCTGAACGTTCTCTTATTCAAACCATTGGTCGAGCCGCACGTAACTTGGAAGGTCGAGCTATCTTGTATGGTGATTCGATTACCAAATCAATGAGAAAGGCGATTGATGAAACTGATCGTCGTAGAGAAAAACAACAAGCTTACAATGAAGAGCAAGGTATTACGCCGCAAGCGCTTAAACGTAATATTAAAGACATTATGGAGCTGGGTGATCTCACTAAGTCGAAACAGCAGCGACAATCTAAGCAGGTTCCACTATCGAAAGTTGCCGAGCCTTCAGAAAATTACACCGTGCTTACGCCGCAGCAGCTCGATAAAGAGATCAGTAAGCTAGAAGCTGCGATGTATCAACATGCTCAGAACTTGGAATTTGAATTAGCGGCTCAAAAGCGTGATGAGATAGAGCAGTTGAGAAAGCAGTTCATTACCAACAGCTAATCTCACCCTTATTCATGAAGTTCATACCGGAAAAGTCTAAAGTAGAAAGTGTTCAGACAAAAAAACAGCCAGTAGTAAATGTTCTACTGGCCTACGTTTGTGAACAATGAGTCCACTAACAACGTCAGTTGGCTAGGTGACCCGAAGGTCAATTTAGCCGCTGCATCGTTCGTGCCATGTAGCTAATACATTGATTATTTGAAGCAGGCAAAGAAATACAGTACAAATGCTGTGGTTGATTTGCATAATGCAAAGCGGAATGCGATTATAATAAGAAATGCAAATTATAAATGGCTAGGATATGCAATCAAAAACGCTAGATAACAAATCAAAGTATTTGTTGATGGTGGAGGATACGGCTTCGGTCGCAGCTTTATATCGCTCTTATCTGACACCGCTCGAAATTGATATCAACATTGTCGGCACCGGTCGCGATGCAATTGAGAGTTTGAATCATCGAATCCCAGACCTAATTTTGTTAGATCTGCGTCTTCCTGATATGACGGGTATGGACGTACTATTTGCTGTAAAACAAAAATACCCTGAAGTGCCCGTTATCTTCATGACGGCTCACGGCTCGATCGATACGGCCGTTGAAGCGATGCGTCATGGTTCTCAAGATTTCCTTATTAAACCTTGTGAAGCCGATCGGCTCCGTATTACGGTGAATAACGCGATACGCAAAGCCACTAAACTTAAGAACAGCTCTGAAAATCCGGGTAATCAAAACTACCAAGGATTCATCGGTAGTAGCCAAACCATGCAGCAGGTTTACCGAACCATCGATTCTGCCGCATCAAGTAAGGCGAGTATTTTTATCACAGGCGAAAGTGGTACTGGTAAAGAAGTATGTGCAGAAGCCATTCATGCAGCGAGTAAACGTGGTGATAAGCCTTTCATCGCCATCAACTGTGCGGCAATTCCTAAAGACTTGATTGAAAGTGAGTTGTTTGGCCACGTCAAAGGTGCCTTTACGGGCGCAGCAACCGATCGCCAAGGCGCAGCTGAACTAGCTGATGGAGGAACTTTGTTCCTCGATGAGCTGTGTGAGATGGACCTTGAACTGCAAACCAAGCTTCTGCGTTTTATCCAAACGGGTACTTTTCAAAAAGTCGGCTCTTCGAAGATGAAGAGTGTGGACGTTCGTTTTGTTTGTGCGACCAACCGTGACCCTTGGAAAGAAGTACAAGAAGGTCGCTTTAGAGAAGATTTATACTATCGTTTATACGTGATCCCTCTTCACTTGCCGCCACTGCGTGAGCGTGGGGAAGATGTCATCGAGATCGCATACTCGCTACTAGGCTACATGTCGGTTGAGGAAGGTAAGGCTTTCGTACGCTTTGCTCAGGAAGTGCTTGATCGCTTTAATCAATACGAGTGGCCGGGTAACGTTCGTCAGCTACAAAATGTGTTGCGAAACGTGGTGGTATTGAATAATGGTAAAGAGATTACTCTGAACATGCTCCCACCTCCACTGAACCAGCCGATTGAGAATCGTCTGCGGTTGAAAGAGAAACAGAATGAAGACATCACGGTAAAAGATATTTTCCCATTGTGGATCACTGAGAAAACGGCAATCGAACAAGCCATTAAAGCGTGTGACGGTAATATCCCTCGCGCGGCTGGTTTCTTGGATGTCAGTCCATCAACGATTTACCGTAAATTGCAAACGTGGAATGCGAAGCCGTAATTACCAAACAATAAGAAAGAACGATGATGAAAGTATTAAATCAGCAAAAAGTTGATGAGCTTGCCGGTGAAATAGGGCAAGAGAATGTTCCGGTGTTGCTGGAGATCTTTTTAGGTGAATTGAAGGGATACTACGAGCACTTGGAGCTAAATAAAGATACCGATACGTCCAAGTATTTGGCCGATATCAGTCATGCATTGAAGAGCAGTGCTGCGAGTTTTGGTGCTGATTCTTTGTGTAGTTTCGCCATTAGCTTAGATGCAAAAGTTAAGCAAGCGTTGCCAGTGACAGAGGTGGATTTTAAAGATATGCAAGAACTTCTGTTATCAACGTACACGGAATATCAGCAGTTGATGACTGATCTCTAAAACGGTTGATGATATAAGCGGGTATTAAAAAGGAGCATAACGCTCCTTTTTTGCTTTTACTGGTCTCTGTCGTTTATCCCGAGCTATAAGCTATGTGCATTAAGCTAGTTGAGCCCGAATCGCTTGTTGAAGTTTTAAACGGTCATGTCGCCAATCTCGGTTAGGAGAGGCAAGGTCGGTGGTCACGCAGTTCCAAAGTCCTTCAAGTTCAGGGTGCGGCGCATTACCCAGCACGATATCAATTTTTCTCGCCTTGCAGGTACGTTCACACCATTCAAGCTGTTCTTGAAGCGTCATTTTTCCTGCAGGGCCATGTTCTGGCGAAAGGTTTTCGATGAAGATAACCTTAGCCTTGGTGTTCTCAGCAATGGCTTTCCCAATCTCAGGAAGGAGAAGAGGGGGCATAACACTGGTCAGGAAGCTGCCAGGGCCAAGAACGATACAGTCGGCTTGTTCTACGGCTGCAACGGCTTCTTTGGTTGCCGGCACTTCTGGAGACAAGTCCATCATGCGCAGTTTTTCTGTCATGTCGTCAACGTTGGTTTCCCCCGTAACCCAGCGACCATCCATTGATAACGCTGTGAGATCGGAAGGATGCTCTGTCATCGGGACGATATTGACATCAACCTTGAGCATATTTCGAATTAGGTTAATTGCTTCTAGTGGGCGAACAGAGAGGTTGTCTAATGCTGTGAGCATCAGGTTACCCAGGTTGTGGCCGTCCAGTTCACCTTGACCGCGAAAACGGTACTCAAACATCATCGAACTGATGGAAGGTTCGGTGATCAATTGGTTGATGCAGTTACGAGTGTCTCCCCAAGCGATGCCACCTTGGCAGTCTCGAATTCGTCCGGTTGAACCGCCATTATCCGTTGTTGCGACAATGCCAGTTGCGTTGTTACCAAAGTCTTTTAGTGCAGCAAGCATACGACCTAAGCCATGGCCTCCACCGATTGCTACGACTTTCTTTGAAGAGTAAATATTCATTTTTTGTTCTATTAAATTATTACTAACTATAATTTAGGTTAAATGCTTCTTGTCAGATACCTAACAAGAGTTAATTTGAGGGTTTGGTACATTTTTTTTGTTGATATGACCCGTTTTTGGTTATCAAAGCTAGATTCACGCACAAATATTAAGTATTTTATTACTCAGCTACTGTACGTATAAATATAACGTGCAGTTGCCATAACTCCGAGCTCTCGCATGCTAAGTCGCACAGTGGTATTTGCTGTACCGATACGCCTCAAGAGCCAGTGACATGTTGTCACAAGGGCTTAATTGGAAATGATTAAGCCTCCCGTGTTTGGAAAGGTGTTCCGTGGCGCAACAATTCGAAGATAGATTCCATCGCAAATTTTATTATTTGCGCTTGTCGGTTACAGACGTCTGTAACTTTAAATGTACTTACTGCTTGCCGGATGGTTATAAACCGTCAGGGCAGAAAAACTCGTCTTTTTTAAGTGTTCCCGAGATCAAACGCATTGTAAAAGCGTTTGCAGATTGTGGTACCTCAAAGATCCGCATTACAGGCGGAGAGCCGAGCCTGCGTAAAGACTTTCCTGAAATCATACATACCGTAGCTTCTACTCCAGGCATCGAAAAAGTAGCCACGACAACGAACGGCTATCGCATGGAGAAACAAGTAGGGCAATGGCGTGATGCTGGTTTAACCCATATAAACGTGAGCGTGGATAGCTTAGATTCACGTATGTTCCATCAGATCACTGGTGAGAATAAGTTTACTGAGGTTATGCGAGGCATTGATAAAGCGTTTGAGGTTGGCTATGAACAAGTCAAAGTCAACGTTGTATTGATGAAAGACCTCAACAGTCAGGAATTACCAGCCTTCCTTAATTGGATCAAAGACAAACCTATTCAATTACGTTTTATCGAGCTGATGAAAACCGGCGAGATGGACGAGTTGTTCGATAAACACCATGTCTCTGGCGTTGCGATTCGCAATCAGCTTATTGCTAACGGTTGGCTGTTAAAAGTCAAAGCTGTTAACGATGGCCCAGCACAAGTGTTTGTCCACCCTGACTACAAGGGTGAAATTGGTTTGATTATGCCTTACGAGAAAGACTTCTGTGAGAGTTGTAACCGACTGCGTGTATCTGCGATCGGTAAGCTTCATCTATGTCTGTTTGGCGACCACGGTGTTGAACTGAGAGATCTGTTGCAAGAAGATCGACAAGAGCAAGCGCTCATTGATCGAATTCAGGCTCAGCTTCAAACCAAGTCCGTTAGCCACTTCTTACACGATGGCAACAGCGGCATGACTCCAAACTTGGCGTCAATCGGCGGTTAACCCGCTACACACTCTAAAGCATTTTATCGCTTAGCCTATTTAGGCTGGGTGAATCAGTCTAATAATTGAAACATTTATATAGGTGAACAAATGGGTCACGCAGAAAGCAAATTTCAAGCAGCAAACATTGCAGTACTAACCGTTTCAGATACGCGTACAGAAGAAAATGATACGTCAGGTGGTTATCTAGCTGAGCATGCTAAAGAAGCCGGCCACAACGTGGTTGATAAGCAAATCGTTATCGACGACATGTACAAGATCCGCGCGATCGTATCTCAGTGGATTGCTGATGACAGCGTACAAGCGATCATGATTACTGGTGGTACGGGTTTTACGTCTCGAGACAGCACACCTGAAGCGCTTAAGCCTTTGTTCGATAAAGAAGTAGAGGGTTTTGGTGAGCTATTCCGTCAAGTGTCTTACGAAGAGATCGGTACGTCGACAATTCAATCTCGTGCGATTGCGGGTTTTGCTAACCACACGGTTATCTTTGCAATGCCAGGCTCTACGGGTGCATGCCGCACAGGTTGGACTAAGATCATCAAGCAACAGATGGATGCGAGCCACCGTCCTTGTAACTTTATGCCACACCTTTCTGTATAAGGCGGTTTGAGTATGAGCCAATTTACACACATTAACGCGTCTGGCGAAGCGAACATGGTCGATGTATCGGCTAAAGCGGAAACGGTACGCGAAGCGAGAGCGGAAGCATTCGTTCAAATGTCGGCAGAAACGCTTGAGCTGATTGTCTCTGGTAGTCATCATAAAGGTGATGTTTTCGCAACGGCGCGCATTGCTGGTATCCAAGCGGCGAAGAAGACATGGGATCTGATTCCACTGTGTCATCCTTTGCTACTGACTAAAGTAGAAGTTCAGCTTGAAGCAATCAAATCTGAAAACAAGGTTCGTATCGAATCTGTCTGTAAGCTTGCGGGTAAGACAGGTGTAGAGATGGAGGCGCTGACCGCAGCTTCGGTCGCTGCGTTGACTATTTACGATATGTGTAAAGCTGTTCAGAAAGACATTGTTATCGAGAACGTACGCCTGTTAGAGAAGACGGGTGGTAAATCAGGTCACTTCAAGGTGGAATCATGATTACAGTACTTTTCTTTGCTCAAACTCGTGAACTGGTTGGTGTGGACAGCGTGGAAGTTGATGCACAGTTCAAGACGATTGAAGCGATTCGTAGCCACCTTGTAGAACAAGAAGGGAAATGGGATATTGCATTGGAAGAGGGCAAGCTTCTCGCTGCGCTTAACCAATCCATCGTACCTTTGACTACGGAAGTGAAAGATGGCGATGAAGTCGCTTTTTTCCCTCCAGTAACTGGAGGCTAAATATGAATGATTCTCGAGCTATTGATCCAAGAGTATTAGTGACGGCTGAAGACTTTTCTGTGGGTGACGAATACGACTACTTGGCTCAAGGTACAGCTGCTGGAGCGGTAGTGACGTTCGTTGGTAAAGTTCGCGACATGAATCTTGGCGACAATGTGATTGGTTTGTCTTTGGAGCATTACCCTGGCATGACAGAGAAGTCGCTGAGCGAGATCTGTGATCAAGCTGAAGCGCGCTGGCCTATTCAGAAGATGCGAGTGATTCACCGCGTTGGTGACCTAGATATCGGTGATCAGATTGTTTACGTTGGTGTATCTAGTGCACACCGCGGTTCAGCCTTTGAAGCCTGTGAGTTTGTTATGGATTTCCTCAAAACCAAAGCACCGTTTTGGAAAAAAGAACGTACTACCGAGGCGACTCGTTGGGTTGATTCTCGAGATTCAGATGCAAAAGCTGCGGAGCGTTGGGGAAAATAAGCCTCTCAACATTGTGTTTGATCCAGAAGTAAACAGTAGAAAGCCGACGATTAACGTCGGTTTTTTTGTGGATACTATAAAGTTTTTGTATAAAAAACGTGGTCCTAATAAATAATTACTCGGCTAGATTGCATGTAAATTCAAAGGCTTATTTGGTCTGGATTGGTGAGTCGTTTTATCCGTTTTGGTGCAGAGCACTATGCTGTTTTGTTTAAAGTGATGACCCTCACAAATAGTGCAGTCTGTTTAGGTGATATGTGATATGCAATTAGATTTAATGTGGCATTAATGTTAATTTTCTGGCGGTGTTATAGGACAAGATGCTAAAAAAAAGCATCAATACAGATACATCAACACTAAAGGCTGTTTCTTAATAAAGTTACTCTGTGTAATTCACTACGCATTAGGTTTTTATTAGATATTTACACTGATATCATGAATATTTTGGGAAATTCTCCGATTTTTTGCGACATGTTAATAGCAAATTACTTCAATGGTTGATAGTGTGAGCCGCAATCTTTGTAAGGTTTTAGGTTTTAATGCTTAATATTTGAGCTGAATACATCTAAATCACTGCCTTTCAGTGAACCGAACAAAGAAGTCATGGATGCAATACAAAAAACTTGGAGTTTATTAAATGTACAAGAATAAAATCACTCAAGCCCTTCTTCTAGGTGCAGGTCTGGCAGTGGCTGCCACTTCTACTCTTTCTATCGCTGCTGACGTTCCAGCAGGTACAAAACTAGCAAAAGTTCAGGAACTGGTCCGCGGTAACGGTACTGAAGTTGCGACTATCGACCCTCACAAATCTCAAGGTGTACCAGAATCTCACGTAATTCGTGATCTTCTAGAAGGTCTAGTGAACCAAGACGGCGAAGGTAACACTATCCCAGGGGTAGCCGAAAGTTGGGAAACGACAGACAACAAAACATTCACTTTCCACCTACGTAAAGATGCAAAATGGTCTAACGGCGATCCTGTAACAGCTGAAGATTTCGTTTACAGTTGGCAACGTGCAGTCGATCCTGCCACAGCTTCTCCATACGCTTGGTACATGGAATATACCAAGATGGTGAACGCGAAAGACATCGTAGCGGGTAAGAAAGACAAGAGTGAACTCGGCGTTAAAGCTGTAGATGAATACACGCTTGTTGTTGAATTAGAAACAGCGGTACCATACTTCGTAATGATGATGGGCCATACCACAGTGAAGCCAGTGCATAAGGCAACTGTTGAAAAATACGGTGACCAATGGACTAAGCCAGACCACTTCGTTGGTAACGGTGCATTTGTTCCAAATCAATGGGTCGTTAATGAGCGTCTTGAGTTAGTTCGTAATGAAAATTACTGGGATAACGATCATACCGTTCTTAATAAAGTAACGTTCCTACCAATCGAAAATCAAGTAGCGGAAATGAACCGCTTTTTATCCGGTGAAATCGACTTCACGTATGATTTGCCAATTGAGCATTTCAAGCGTATGAAAAAGGAGCACCCAGAAGACCTTTCCGTCGTGGGTAATCTTTGTAGTTACTACTACTCATTCAATACTAAGAAAAAGCCTTTCGATGATGTACGTGTACGTAAAGCGATTTCTTATGCAATTGATCGTGACATAGTTGCTGGCGCCATTATGGGGCAAGGACAGAAACCAGCGTACTTCTTGACGCCGGAGATCACGGCTGGGTTTGATCCTGAGCTTCCTCAGTACGGTAAAATGTCTCAAAAAGAACGTAACGCCGAAGCGGCGCGCCTTCTTGAAGAAGCAGGTTTTGGAAAAGATAATCCTCTCGAGTTCTCTCTCCTATATAACACTGATGAGAACCACAAGAAAGTTGCTGTAGCTCTTGGTTCTATGTGGAAGAAAACGCTAGGGCTTAAAATTACGCTTGAAAACCAAGAGTGGAAAACTTACCTATCTTCTAAAGATACCGGCAACTTTGAAGTCGCTCGCGCAGGTTGGTGTGGTGATTACAACGAAGCGTCTACATTTTTAACCTTGATGGTTAGCGCTAATACAACAGGCGGCCAACATTGGGGAAATACCGATTATGACGCTTTGATGGATAAGGCTATTAATTCAACGTCAGAACAAGAACGTACCGCTCTGTATTTAGAAGCAGAAAAGCTAATGGCGAATGAGATGCCTATTGCTCCTATTTATCAGTACGTAAAAACACGTTTACTGAACCCGCATGTCGGTGGCTTTCCAGCTAATAATGCGGAAGAGAAAATCTACTCAAAAGACCTCTATATCAAAGCTCAATAATAAGCGCTTCGATTATAAAAAGTTAATATAACTATAACGATACAGACACTACATGCACAGGGCGTGCATGTAGCGTTTTTCTAATTTTCATTGTCACAGACTGAAAGAGTGAGTTTATGTTTAAATTCATTATGAAAAGGATATTTGAAGCGATTCCAACCATGTTGGTGTTGATCACTATCTCTTTTTTTCTTATGCGTTTTGCTCCGGGCAATCCGTTTTCAAGCGAACGTCCATTACCGCCAGAGGTTATGGCGAACATCGAAGCAAAATATGGCTTAGATAAACCTGTATTTGAGCAGTACACCACGTACTTGACCAATATTCTACAAGGTGATTTTGGCCCTTCGTTCAAATATTTAGATTACTCTGTTAACGAGTTAATCTCGGTTGCACTTCCCGTATCGGCAAAGGTAGGCCTTGTTGCTTTTATCTTTACGTTATTAATGGGGGTTACCATAGGGACGATAGCCGCGCTGAAGCACAACACCTGGGTTGATTACACGATTATGTCGACCGCCATGCTCGGTGTTGTAATGCCTTCGTTTGTATTGGCTCCAGCTCTTATCTATGTGTTTTCTTTACACTTAAACCTTTTTCCTGCCGGTGGTTGGCTCGATGGGTCGGCTAAATATCTCGTGCTACCGGTTATTGCGATGTCTCTTCTATATGTAGCAACCTTTGCTCGTATCACTCGCGGGAGCATGATCGAAACCTTAAATAGTAACTTTATCCGTACTGCTCGAGCTAAAGGTCTAAGCTACCGTTATATTGTTCTTAAACATGCACTTAAGCCGGCAATGCTACCTGTTGTTTCATACATGGGACCAGCGTTTGTCGGTATCATTACAGGTTCAGTTGTTGTTGAAACCATCTTTGGCCTACCGGGCATTGGTAAGCTGTTTGTTAACGCTGCGTTTAACCGTGATTATTCGTTAGTAATGGGTGTAACCATTCTGATTGGTTTCCTATTTATCTTGTTCAACGCAATTGTTGATATTTTACTAGCGCTTATTGACCCGAAAATTCGCTACTAGCAGGGACGCATGGTTATGTTGAATAAAAAAGAAAATTTAGAAGCGATCGAAAACTTCTCTGAGAGTTTGGAAATTGAAGGTCGTAGCTTGTGGCAGGATGCACGTATTCGTTTTATGCGAAATAAAGCCGCAATGATCAGTCTGTTCATTCTAACGATTATGGTGCTATCGGTAATCTTCTTACCGATGCTGGCACAGCATGCTTACGATGACACTGACTGGTACGCAATGCACGTAGGTCCAAATGCAGATCACTGGTTTGGTACCGACAGTTTAGGTCGTGACCTATACGTTCGTACGATGATTGGTGGCCGTATCTCTCTTATGGTGGGTGTGATGGGTGCATTCGTAGCGGTACTGATTGGTACGCTTTACGGTGCTGCTTCAGGCTTCATTGGTGGTCGTACTGACCGAGTGATGATGCGTATCCTAGAGATCTTATACGCGGTGCCATTCATGTTCCTCGTGATCGTATTGGTAACGTTCTTTGGTCGTAATATCGTACTCATCTTTGTTGCTATCGGCGCGATTGCTTGGCTCGATATGGCACGAATCGTACGTGGTCAAACATTGAGCTTACGCAGTAAAGAGTTCATTGAAGCTGCTCACGTATGTGGTGTCAGCAAATGGAAAATCATTACACGTCATATCGTACCGAACGTATTGGGTATTGTTGCGGTTTACTCAACGCTACTGATTCCAAGCATGATCCTTACAGAATCATTCTTATCTTTCCTTGGTCTTGGTGTTCAAGAGCCTATGACAAGTTGGGGCGCGCTGTTACAAGAAGGTTCGCAAACAATGGAAGTTGCTATTTGGCAACTGGCATTCCCTGCGGCATTCATGGTAGTTACGCTGTTCTGCTTTAACTACGTAGGTGATGGTCTGCGCGACGCGCTTGATCCAAAAGACAGATAACGAAATAGCAATCAAAAGCTATAAAAGATTAAGGAAGCAATAATGAGCTTATTAGATGTCAAAGATCTGCGCGTCGAATTTACCACGCAAGATGGTATCGTCACCGCAGTAAATGATCTGAATTTCTCACTCAACCAAGGCGAAACGCTAGGTATCGTGGGTGAGTCAGGTTCAGGTAAATCTCAAACGGTATTTGCACTGATGGGATTGCTGGCGAAGAACGGCATTATTTCAGGCAGTGCGAAGTTTGAAGGCAATGAAATTCTCAATCTGCCAGAGAAGGAACTTAATAAGGTTCGCGCCGAACAGATCGCAATGATCTTTCAAGATCCAATGACCTCACTGAACCCTTACATGAAAGTAAGTGATCAGTTGATGGAAGTACTTATGCTGCATAAAGGCATGGGTAAAGCCGAAGCGTTTGAAGAATCAGTACGCATGCTTGAAGCGGTGAAAATCCCTGAAGCTCGCAAGCGTATTACTATGTATCCGCATGAGTTCTCTGGCGGTATGCGTCAGCGTGTGATGATTGCAATGGCGTTATTGTGTCGTCCAAAACTGCTTATCGCGGATGAACCAACAACCGCTTTGGATGTAACTATTCAAGCGCAAATCATGGAATTGCTGAACGAATTGAAAGATGAGTTTAATACGGCAATTATCATGATTACCCATGATTTGGGGGTGGTTGCGGGTTCTTGTGAAAAAGTACTTGTGATGTACGCCGGTCGTACTATGGAATACGGTACGGTTGATGAAATTTTCTACGAGCCAAGCCACCCATATGCCGAAGGCTTACTGAAAGCGATTCCTCGTTTGGATACCGAAGGTGAAATTCTACCGACGATTCCAGGTAACCCTCCTAACTTACTTCGCCTGCCTACAGGTTGTCCTTATCAGGATCGTTGTCACCGTGTAATGGACCGTTGTAAGCAAGAAGCACCAATTTTGCAGCCATTTGCAAAAGATCGTCAGCGTGCTTGTTTTTCTGATTGGGAGACTTGGACAAAATGAGTAAAGAATTACTATTAGATATTAAAGACCTGAAAGTTCACTTTAGCATCGCGGCTAAGTCAGCTTGGCCATGGGCGAAACCATCAAATCTAAAAGCGGTTGATGGTGTGGATGTTCATCTTTACGAAGGTGAAACGCTGGGCGTAGTCGGTGAGTCAGGTTGTGGTAAATCAACGTTTGCACGCGCTATTATCGGCTTGGTTGAAGCAACTGACGGTCAAGTAATGTGGTTAGGTCAAGATTTAACTAAGATGCAAGAAGTGAAGCGTCGTGAGACTCGTAAAGAAATTCAGATGATCTTCCAAGATCCGCTAGCGTCGCTTAACCCACGTATGTCAGTAGGCGACATTATTGCCGAGCCTCTACAAACTTTCTATCCAGAGCTTTCTAAACAGGAAGTGAAGGACAGAGTTAAAGAGATGATGGCGAAGGTTGGTCTGCTGCCAAACGTAATCAACCGTTATCCGCATGAATTCTCTGGTGGTCAATGTCAGCGTATCGGTATTGCGCGTGCGCTTATTCTGAAGCCTAAGATGATCATCTGTGATGAACCAGTTTCAGCATTGGATGTGTCTATCCAAGCTCAAGTCGTAAATCTTCTTATGGAACTACAGAAAGAGTTAGGTTTGTCTTTGGTATTCATCGCGCATGATTTGTCAGTGGTTAAACACATCTCTGACCGCGTGTTGGTGATGTACTTGGGTAACGCGGTAGAGCTGGGTGAATCGGATGCTTTATTCGCTGACCCCAAGCACCCATACACCAAAGCCCTGATGTCTGCAGTTCCGATTCCAGATCCTCGCTTAGAGCGCAGCAAAACGATCCAGATGTTGGAAGGTGATTTACCATCGCCAATTAACCCGCCATCGGGTTGTGTGTTCCGTACTCGTTGCCCACAAGCAACCGAGATCTGCGCACAGACCAAGCCAACCATTCAAGGTAATGACGTACATGCAGTTTCTTGCTTGCATGTACAAGTCTAGAACCTATTGATATCGGTTCAGCCTGTGACAGGCTTAAGCGCAACTTGTTGATGAGTTGCGCTTTTTTTGTACCTAAACAAACCTCCTTCAAATAATTCGAACAACTAAGCCAACTTATTCTAGTTTTGAAAAAATGGGCCTTTTTTATACTAGAGAAAAGATTTGCAAGGCAGAGGTTTAGATATGGGCAAGTTAGTTGAAGGTGTTTGGCACGATGTGTGGTACGACACCAAAGAAAGCGGCGGTAAGTTCGTTCGTGAAGACGCAGGCTTTCGTCACTGGGTAGAGAATAAGCCGGACGCACAGTTTCAACCGGAAAGCGGCCGTTATCACTTATACGTATCATTGGCTTGTCCTTGGGCGCATCGCACTCTGATCTTCCGTGAGCTGAAAGGCCTAACCGATCATGTTGATGTGACGGTGGTTTGCCCTGATATGATGAGCGAAGGGTGGCAAATGGGGTTACCGGAACCTCTTTTCGGCCACACTCGTATGCACCAAATCTACACCCAAGCCAAACCGGACTATTCAGGAAGAGTAACAGTACCTGTTTTATGGGATAAGAAAACCAACACTATCGTGAGTAACGAGTCGTCTGAAATCATCCGAATGTTTAACTCAGAATTTAACGAGTTAACAGGCAACACGGATGATTACTACCCGTGGGAATTGACGAGTAAGATTGATGAGTGGAACGATTATATCTATCCGAACATTAATAACGGCGTTTATCGTACCGGCTTTTCGACAACACAAGAAGCCTATGAAGAAGCGTATGACGCCTTATTTGAAGCGTTAGATAAAGTTGATGCTCATCTTAGCGAACACCGTTATCTGGCGGGTAATAAGATTACAGAAGCGGATTGGAGATTGTTTACCACTCTAGTTCGATTCGACGCAGTGTATGTGGGTCACTTCAAGTGTAACAAGCAGCGAATAGCGGATTACGCTAATATTCAGGGCTACCTGAAAGAGCTGTTTCAGGTCGAAGGTATTAAAGAAACAACTGATTTTTACCACATCAAACGTCACTATTATTACAGCCACACAGGTATTAACCCAACCCAAGTTGTGCCGAAAGGGCCTGCACTTGATTTAGAATCGGCCCATGGACGAGGTTAGATTAATCTTAAGAGCATCAAATAACCTTAAGCATTAGACATAAAAAACCCTAGATAAGAATCTAGGGTTTTTGCTTTCTACAAAAGAAAAATTAGTTAATTACTTTTTCTTCAGCTTGAGCGGCTTGGTCTGCTTGGATAGCCGTTAGAGCTACGGTGTAAACGATGTCGTCTACTAGAGCGCCACGAGACAAGTCATTCACTGGCTTGCGCATACCTTGAAGCATTGGACCGATAGACACTAGGTCTGCTGAACGCTGTACCGCTTTGTAAGTCGTATTACCCGTGTTTAGGTCTGGGAATACGAATACTGTCGCTTTACCAGCTACTGGAGAGTTAGGTGCTTTAGAAGCAGCAACGTTTTCCATGATAGCGGCATCGTACTGTAGAGGGCCGTCAATCACTAGATCAGGACGTTTCTCTTGAGCAAGTTTGGTTGCTTCACGTACTTTATCTACATCTGCACCTTTACCAGATTCACCAGTAGAGTAAGAGATCATAGCAACGCGTGGGTCGATACCGAATGCCGCAGCAGAATCTGCAGATTGGATAGCGATTTCAGCAAGTTGTTCCGCTGTTGGATCTGGGTTGATCGCACAGTCACCGTATACAAGCACTTGATCAGGCAGAAGCATGAAGAAGATTGAAGATACGATAGAAGCATCAGGAGCCGTCTTGATGATCTGGAACGGAGGAACAATAGTGTTCGCCGTTGTGTGAACAGCACCAGAAACTAGACCGTCAACTTCACCCGCTTCGAGCATCATAGTGCCTAGGAATACTGAATCGTTTAGCTTTTCGCGAGCGACAACTTCAGTCATCCCTTTAGCGCCACGAAGTTCTACTAGACGAGCAACGTAGTTTTCGCGAACTGATGCAGAATCAATGATCTCAACGCCAGCGCCAAGCTCAACACCTTGCTGTGCAGCAACACGACGAATTTCTTCTGGGTTACCAAGAAGTACACACGTTGCGATACCGCGCTCAGCACAGATCGCCGCAGCTTTCACTGTACGTGGCTCATCACCTTCAGGAAGAACGATACGCTTAGCCGCTTTACGAGCGAATTCAGTTAGCTGGTAACGGAATGCTGGTGGGCTTAGACGACGAATACCTTGAGTGCCTTCAGATAGAGAATTAATCCAAGGGCCATCAATGTGGCTAGCAACGTGATCGTTAACGAACTCGATACGCTCTTTATCGTCCGCAGGGACTTCTAGGTTGAAGCTTTGTAGGTTTAGAGACGTCTGCCAAGTGTTACCTTGAGCTTTGAAGATCGGTAAGCCTGAAGCAAATGCTGGTGCACAAAGCTTAGCAATGCTTTCTGGGATGTCGTAACCGCCAGTCAGCAAAATTGCACCAATTTCAACACCGTTTTTCGCAGCAAGTGCCGCAGCAACGATAACGTCAGGACGGTCTGCAGAAGTTACTAGCAGTGAACCTGGCTTAAAGTGCTCAATCATGTGCGGTAGAGAACGTGCACAGAAAGTGATGCTCTTAATACGACGTTTAGAGATCTCACCTTCATTAACGATTTCAGCGTTAAGGTGCTTAGCCATATCAACCGCACGAGTTGCGATTAGGTCGATGCTCCATGGCACGCAGCCAAGAACACGGATAGGACTAGAGTTGAAGATTTGCATGACTTCAAGATTCGCTTGTTGAGCGCTATCTGCATCATCGAAGATTTCAGAAAGGTCAGGACGAGTACGGCCAGCTTCATCAACAGGAGCGTTAAGCTTGTTGATGATGACACCTTTAATACTCTTGTTCTTAGTACCGCCGAAGTTAGAACATGCAACTTCGATACGCTCTTTAAGTTGCGTAGGGTTGTCAGTACCAGGAGTCGCAACGAATACGATCTCCGCGCCAAGTGTCTTCGCGATTTCTGCGTTTACTTGGTTTGCAAATGGATGCTTACGAGTTGGAACTAGGCCTTCAATAAGCGTGACTTCTGCGTCTTTGTTGATCTTGTTGTATTGTTCAACAACAGACTCAAGAAGTTCGTCCATTTTTTCGCTACCGATCAAAGCTTCAGCTTTAGTCATCGCGATCGGCTCACCAATCTTAATGTCGCTGTTTACGCTGATAATAGTAGACGTTAGATCGGGTTGATCACCACCGCTACGAGGTTGAGCAATTGGCTTGTAGAAAGAAACACTTACGCCCTTGCGCTCCATAGCGCGAAGAACACCCATGCTAACACTAGTAAGACCAACACCAGCGCTTGTAGGGATAAGCATAATAGTACGTGACATTGACGAACACCTTTGACTATTGGAAATAAAAAAAGCTCAACGGCTATCCCCACCGATATTTAAATTGGGGTAGGAATAGAAGTTGAGCCCCATTTTCTTAGTATGAAAAGCTGACTAGCTTCAAGTGAAACTAGTCAGAAAAATCAATTAAAGACCTGCTAATTCCGCAGTGTCTTCAGCAATGACTAGCTCTTCGTTAGTTGAGATAACCATTGCAGGGATGCGGCTGTTAGCTGTAGTGATAGTACCTTCGCCGCCGAAACGAGCTTTAAGGTTAGCTTCGCTGTCAACTTCGATGCCGAAGATGCCTAGGCGGTTAAGCACCATTTCACGGATTGGACCAGAGTTCTCGCCGATGCCGCCAGTGAAAGTGATTGCGTCTAGACGACCTTCTAGAGTTGCAGTGTAACCAGCAACGTACTTAGCTAGACGGTGACAGAACACGTCCATTGCACGAGTTGCTTCTTCTTTCTCACCGTAGTTGTCTTCAACGAAACGACAGTCAGAAGTCACTTCAGTCAAACCAGCAAGACCAGACTCTTTAGTTAGCATGTTGTTGATTTCTTCAACAGAGTAACCAAGAGCGTCGTGTAGGTGGAAGATGATCGCAGGATCTAGGTCACCACAACGAGTACCCATTACAAGGCCTTCAAGAGGAGTAAGACCCATAGACGTATCTACAGATTGACCGTTCTTGATAGCGCATACAGAAGCGCCGTTACCTAGGTGACAGTTGATGATGTTAACTTCTTCAACTGGCTTGTTTAGTAGGCCTGCAACTTCACGAGTGATGAATAGGTGAGAAGTACCGTGCATGCCGTAACGACGGATACCGTGCTCTTTGTATAGGTTGTACGGTAGAGCGTATAGGTAAGACTCAGAAGGCATTGTTTGGTGGAACGCAGTGTCAAATACAGCAACGTTCTTAAGGCCAGGGAAGTTCTGTTGAGCCGCTTCGATACCGATAAGGTGAGCAGGGTTATGAAGAGGTGCGAAAGTCGCAGCGTCTTGAATACCTTTAAGAACTTCATCAGTGATAAGGGCAGAAGAAGTAAATTGCTCGCCACCGTGTACGATACGGTGACCGATAGCGCCAAGGTTAGCTTTAAGCTCAGGCTTAGAAGCAAGAATAGTTTCTACCATGAAAGATAGTGCTTCTACGTGAGCTGCGCCCGCGCCTAGTTGTGCTTCGTGCTTGCCATCAAGTTTCCACTTCATACGAGCTTCTGGAAGACCTAGACACTCAGCAAGACCAGTGAGGTGCTCCGCACCTGTTTCTGCATCAACCACAGCGAATTTAAGAGAAGAACTACCACAGTTTAAAACTAAAACTAGCTTAGACATTAATGACTACCTGTTAATTTTTCTGATCGAAATCAGTTAAGGATGAAAATTAATCTCAAGAATAGACGAAGCACGTGGGCTTGCGTACTAACCTTGGTCAAAAAAACGTTAATTTCCGTATAAAGTGAAAGCGCACTTTTTCAAAAAAGAGGCTTGAGCATTCCTTGCAGAAGTCTTCTCAAAGTTGCTTAAATTGTAAATAAGGGCAACAATGAGATTGAGGTCTGCAAATAATAGCGATATTGTGCAAATATAACAAAAAAATTTGAAATAATATTATTTTTCGTCAAATTCTTGTGTTTTTAGTTGATGATTTCAACTTTTTTTTAGTGGGAGACTCATATGAGCAATAGAGTTGGTTTAACGAGCAGTTTAAAAGATGGCCAAAAATACATGGATCTTTGGCCTGTCCGAAAAGAGTTAAACGCTATTTTCCCAGAGCAACGCATCATTAAAGCGACGCGCTTTGGTGTAAAAGTGATGCCCGCGATAGCTGCTATCAGCGTTCTGACGCAAATGGTCTTTAATAATAACCAAGCGATACCGCAAGCAGTGGTTATGGCTTTGTTTGCTATTAGTTTACCGCTTCAAGGTATGTGGTGGTTAGGCAATCGCTCAAACACTCAACTCCCGCCAGCGTTAGTATCGTGGTATCGCGAACTGCACGAGAAGATCACTGAAACGGGTTTTGCTTTAGAGCCAATGAAGCCACGCCCTCGCTATAAAGAATTGGCGATCATTTTGAATCGTGCATTCCGCCAGTTAGATAAATCGTCAATGGAACGCTGGTTCTAACAATACCTCATCGATCCCTATCGTCTGAGAACGGCTACACATCGTGGTGGCTTGTTCTCAGATGTTGTGCATTTACTTGTGCTCTCCTAGTTTGTTATCTACTGATTCATCCCGACCAATCTTTCTCACATAATTCGAACTTTGTTGTGTTTCTGTTAGATATCACTTCAAGTTATTAATGGTTGTTATTAATACTATCAGTAGAGGGTGTGATATTATTCTCTTAGATCGAACAATAACAACGAGATCTTGATGAAGGAAGTATTGATGGTTTCGGGAAAAAAAGTATTAACGGCTGCTTTGAGTGGTTTTCTGTTGCTATGGACTGGCAGCGTGATGGCAAATATCGCCAAAGTATCAGTATCGCAAGTGGTAGACCATCCTGATTTAAACGCGACACGTTTAGGATTGATTGAAGGGCTACGAGCTAACGGTTTTGAATCCGGTAAAAATTTAGAGTTTTCCTATGAGGTGGCTGATGGAAATCCAGCGCAAGCTGCGAAAATAGCTAGGAAGCTCGTCAGTGAAAATCCTCATGTGTTAGTCGGCATCGCGACACCTACCTCTCAGGCTCTGGTCTCGGCAACACGATCCATTCCTATTGTGTTTACAGCGGTGACAGATCCAATCGGGGCAAGGCTTGTAAAACAGTTGGAAAAACCGGGTCGAAATGTCACTGGCCTTTCTGACTTATCACCGATCTCTCAACATGTATCGTTAATTAGAGAACTTTTTCCTCAGGCAAGTTCAATTGGTGTCGTTTATAACCCGGCAGAAGCTAATGCGGTTGCTTTAATTGGACTATTGAGAAAGGCTACGCGAGACTTTGGTTTCACTCTCCTCACTGAAAAAGCATTGAGCGTTGAAGACGTAGAAGCAAAAGCAAAATCTGTGGCTAGGAAGTCTGATGTTATCTACGCCTTAACGGACAATACCGTCGCAAGCGGCATGGAAGGTCTTATCAAAGCGGCGAATCGAGCAGGGACGCCAGTGGTTGCAGGGGCGACGTCTTATGTTGGGCAGGGAGCTATTGCAGGTTTAGGTCTAGATTATTATGACGTTGGAGTGAAAACCGCTGACTATGTCGTAGAGATTCTGAATGGACAAAAACCTGGAAAGTTGAGTGTCAAAACTGCCCAGAGCTCTCAACTCGTTGTCAATTTGAACGCGGCTCGTAAGCTTGGCGTGACATTGCCTCGGTCTGTGATTGAGCGCGCGGTCGTTAGCCGATAAACCTCTTTAGGTCTTAATTGACGGACGATCTATCAGTTACTTTGTTAACAGAGCTTGAATAAGTTTTTAATGATTCAAACTTAATCACATTGATATCAAACAGCGTTCTTTTTTTATTAGTTTGTGAATAGTTAGCTCACCGTTAGGCCTGCTGTTAATATCAATTTACATTATTTTATATCGAGAGGGTTGTGGGTTAGTGTAATAATATTAATGGTATAAATGAAAGAAGCTAAACGCTAAGAGCAAATTATATGAAAGTAAACAGGCACTTTAGCCTTCACTTTGTCTTCGGATTTCCTGCTGTGATCGCCTTAATGCTGCTTGGTTTAATAGGTAAGAACCATTTTGATACTGTAGGAAAGGAAATCGACAGCGAATTTCACCGTATCGAAGAAGTGTTTAAACGAACGACTAAAATAGTCACTGCCTTAGATTACAGCTTTTCTAATTACTATAAATCCGGTAATCCTTTCTCCCTCGACCATAACAAACAAGTGGTTGGTGGCCTTTGCCGTATTTGGCCTATTGACGTGTTACTGCTTGCTGATGGCAAAACTTCAGACATTCCCTCTATTGATATCAACTATATGTTGGTTGGTGAGGAGTCTTTATGTTCTGAAAGCAGTGATAGTGACAGTTACATAAATGCCTCAAAAAAGATTACTTTGGCGCCTATTCTTTCATTCTTATCCCAGATTGATGAATACCACAACGGCATTTACTTTATTGATACACGTGGTTACGTTATTTCATCACCTGAAGATTTTGCTAAGGGGTTAAGCAAAGAATTGCTGTCGACAATCAAAAGTCGCCCTTATTGGCAGAAAACAGCTAACAACCCAGAGCATCTAACGCTATCTGGCCCTGTATACCGGTTTGACTCTCTTGACCGAATTATTAGTATGACAATTCCAGTATTCCACAAAGGAGCCCATCAAGGGATGTTATCGGTGGATATTGATGCTGATAAGTTACTTGCTAACTCTAATGAACATCTAGTGGGCCGAATTGATATCATTGATATCACATTAGTCAATCCGACCGATAATGCCACTTTCTATCACGAGATCGCATTGGAAGGGGTCGCGTCTCATCAAGCGATTTACTATGAGTTTGACCTTGCTAAAGAGATCGAGCACTTTTTTGTTTATGAGAAAGACAGCCTTATTGTGACTATTATCGTGTATATGTTTTCTGTAACGATTTTTTTCTACGTTAATTCCAATATGGAACGTATCTATTTTAAAGATCTTGCAGCCAAAGATCCTATGACTGGGTTATTGAATCGACGTGGCTTGGAAGTTTTTTGGAGTAGTGTAGAACATGACCAATTGTTTGCCTTAATAGTATTTGATATTGATGACTTCAAGTCGATTAATGATACCTATGGTCATGATAAAGGTGATGATGTGATTCGTTATATGTCGCGTCAGATTAGTAGTAGCATTCGAAATAGCGATGTAGCTGCAAGGTTTGGTGGAGAAGAATTCGTCGTTTATCTGGAAGGTGATGATCGAGCGGCCATGATAAGAACATTACAACGCGTTAAAAATGCAATTAGCGCGAACTCAACGGACATTATCCCTGATGGTTTCACGATATCTGGTGGGGTTTGTATTGTTGAGGCCGAACACAACAACCTCAACTTTGACGAGATATTCAAATACGCGGATGAAAAGCTGTATGTGGCTAAGACGACGGGTAAAAACCGAATCGAGTTTTAGCCATGTTATTGAATCGATGTTTGTCAGAAAGAGGGAAGCGCCACGTGTCTATCTAAACGTTTTTGTCTAGGTCATTGCGGTTTTAATAAGTAAAACACGCTTGTATCGGTAAGCGTAAATAGTTAGACAGGTTGGCGATGTGCTTCTTGATAACGCTGAAGGCGCTCTACAATGGGAGGCGCTTTCTTGAAAGTACGAATTTCTTTAAATAGTTCGTTCGCTTCAGGGTAACCTTTACTCAGGTAGACAAACCACTGCTTTACCCTATTGGGGTAGTACATGCCTTTATCCCCTTTAATTTGAAACTCTGAATAACGCAGTAAAAGTTCAATCACTCTATTCCACGGCATTTTCTGATGGTCGTGCTTAACGACATTACCAAGGTTCGGGATATTGAAGGCGCCGCGGCAGACCATCAATGAATCCACTCCTGTTGCCTTAATGCAATCTTGGCCATCTTGATAGTTCCAAATTTCCCCATTGGCAATCAACGGCAGAGACGTTTTCTCTCTTATTTGATTGATGTAGTCCCATTTGATTTCGCTGGCTTTATAGCCACCAACTTTGGTTCGTGCATGTACGGTGAGTTCGTCAGCTTTTGCTTGTTCGATAGCGTCGACAATTTCAAAGCACTCTTCAGGGTGCTCCCAGCCTAATCGAATTTTTGCGGAGACTGGAATGTGTGCGGGCACGGCTTCTCGGCAGGCTTTTACCACTTGATAGATGAGTTCTGGCTCTTTTAACAGTGAAGCTCCACCATTACTTTTGTTTACCGCCTTTGCAGGGCAGCCAAAATTAATATCAATGCCTTTAGCGCCTAAACTCGCAGCTTGGAAGGCATTTTCGGCCATCCAATTTGGGTGTTGTCCAAGAAGTTGGAGATGGATAGGCACACCTGCCATAGTTTGAGAGCCTTGATGTAATTCAGGACAAATACGGTGGAAAACATGCGGAGGCAGAAGTTGATCAACTACGCGCACAAACTCTGTTACACAGAGGTCATAATCATTGATCTCTGTCAGAATTTCGCGCATTAGGTGATCTAGTACGCCCTCCATAGGGCCAAGTATTACTCGCATATTGTTTGCTACCGAAACTGAGTGTACCGAAAATTTAAGAGGCGTGATTGTACGGTGTGCTTACAGGATTGTCACTATGAGTGTGGTGTACCTACTACTATATCTTTGCCGGTTAGATGTGATGTCGGTTTCATCGGTTAGTAGCGACATTTTAGGAGCGATGGCGTTATAATACCGAAAATGCCCCAATATCCAGAGCTTTCATGACATATCAATTATTAAGCCTACCTGAATCTATCTCAGACATTACGCCGCCGTTTATTGAAGGTGCAATCCTTGCGTCTAACCTAGCGACAAAGCCACTCGATCCTGAAGAATGGCTTGCTATTGTAGCGCCTGAAGCGGGCAAAGAGCTTGTAACATTAGTGACGGAACAGATTAACCGCCAGCATAACCTGATTCAGCGTAGTGAATACTTACTGACTGACGTTTTGGCTGAAGGTGACTTCAATGAGCAGTTCGCAGATTTTGCGGAAGGTTTCATGATGGTTTGGCCAACAGTGGAAGATCAGTGGCAGAGCGTGACGGTCGCGGATGGTACACTGCGCATGTTACAAGCGCTCCTAACAACCTTGATGTTAGCGATTGATGAAGAACAAACTCAGCAACAAATGGTCGCTGCAGGGCTTAAAAACCCACCATCGCTTACAGATTTAGTTGGTCAAGTCGATCTAATGATTTCAGAAGTAGCTATGGCGGCTGATGAAGCTATGTTGGGTAATAAATCCCAGAGCGTGAATCCATTTAAAGGCATCGGTCGAAATGACCTTTGTCCTTGTGAGAGCGGCAAAAAGTTTAAACAATGCTGTGGTAAAAAGAGCTAATCACAGTTTGTTGACGAAATTAGCTTGAGTAAGTAACACGCTTTAAGTAATAAAAAGTCGACCTTTGGGTCGACTTTTTAGCTTCTGAACAT